>NZ_JBITGJ010000119.1:0-17219 GCF_044456925.1 Streptomyces sp. NPDC050743 | reverse complement strand
GGGCGTCAAGACATGGCAGTCCGCCCGGCCGCCCCGAACGGGTGAGGCCAGGCCGCCTGGCAGCCGGTGAATGCTCGGGACCAGCGTGAGGCACCCGCTGAGCCGCTCCCGGGGACATCGGCGGCCGTCAGATGCGTGGAACACCGGGTGGGACGCCGTACGCGACCCCATACGGTGTCAGCGCCAGCACGCCACGGCCCCGGACAGCGGTCCCGGCGCCGAGCTCGAACGGATGAACGCTCAGCGCGCCGGCGAGCTTCGGGGCCATCTCCAACAACGTGAAGAACCACTCCCCGGGTCGCCGCCTTCGGTTCGGGCACGCACCTGTGCCTCTTGCGGTTCGGCACCCGACAGGGGGGTTGCCTGCGGCGCCAGGTCGTTATTGCTGCGAGAGGGTGTACGCCCGCTGCCATGCGATGGTGGCTGCTTGGGCGATTCCGCCGATGACCGTCGCGTCTCCGTCCAGTGCCGACGCCGCGAGTTCGGGCAGCGGCAGGGGTATGAGTGCGGCGAGCCGGAGCCTGAGGGGCTTGATGAGGGACGCCGCGTGGCGGCCGAGGGCGCTGCCGCCCAGCACGATCAGTTGTGGGTCGAGCAGGGCGATGACCGGGACCAGGGCCCGCGCGAGAAGATCGATCTGCCGCTCCACGATCGCGGCGGCGGCGGGATTTCCTGCCTGCGCGGCCTGGAAGACCTGCTCGGGCGAGCAGTCTGCACCCAGTCCCGCCTGCCGGGCGGCGGCGGCGATGGCGTCGGCCGCCGCGGCACTTTCGAACACGCCGCGCTCGTGGACCTTGCCGTCGGGGTCGGCGGAGCCGTCGCCGACCAGCAGGAAAGCGATCTCGCCGGCCGCGCCGCGCGCGCCGCGGTGCAGTCGGCCGCTGGTGATCGTGCCCAGGCCGATGCCGGTGCCGACCGAGAAGTAGACGAAGTCGTCGACGCCGCGGCCGATCCCTGCGGCCTGCTCGCCGAGCGCTGCCAGGTCGACGTCGTTCTCGAACCGGACCCGGTCGCCGAGTTCCTCGGCAAGCAGTTCGACGACGGCGGGGCGGTCCCAGCCGGGTAGGTTGGCCGCGTGCCGCATCCGGCGGGACGCCGCGTCGTAGATGCCCGGGCTGGCGATGACGATGCTGTAGACGTCGTTCCGGCTGACGCCGTTGGCGTCGAGGAGCTCGGTGACCAGGTGCGCGAGCTGGTGGACGAGTTCGGTCGCGTCCTGGGTCCGGGAGGGCTCCTGGCGCCGGTCGATGACGGTCCCGCCCAGGTCGGCGAGGGCGCACTTGATCCAGCGCGACCCGACGTGGACGCTGATCACTCGGCCCGCGTCCACGTCCGGTTCCCACAGCCGGGCGGCGCGGCCGGCCTGGCCGGTGCGCACTCCGCTCTGGCGTACGAGTCCGGCGGCCTCGAGCCGGGTGATGGCAAGGTTGACGGTGGGCCGGGACAGTCCGGTCTCGCACGCCACCTGGGAGGCCGACACCGGCGCCTGCCGCTGCAGGTGCTCCAGGACGACCCATTCGTTCGCCTGCCGCATGCTGCCCGGTCCGCGCATGACCGTGGTGAAGGGCGGCGTGTCCGGGCTGTCCGCTGTCGTCGTCGGCATGGGCGTCATCCTGCCAGGTCGGCTCAGGTGAGTTCTCCCACCAGCATATTGTTTTGTTAGGAAGGACGCCTTACATTTGCCGAGCCCTGAATCCACCCCCCAGGCAAAGGCGCAGCGTCATGTCGACTCCCCCTCCATCCGGCGGCCTGGCCCGCCGGATCGGCCTGCTCCAGGCCACCGCGTTGAACATGAGCCAGATGGTCGGCGTCGGCCCGTTCATCACCATCCCGCTCATGGTGGCCGCGTTCGGCGGCCCGCAGGCCATCATCGGCTGGATAGCCGGCGCGCTGCTCGCCCTGTTCGACGGTCTGGTCTGGGCAGAGCTCGGCGCCGCCATGCCCGGCGCCGGCGGCACATACGTCTACCTGCGCGAAGCCTTCCAATACCGCAGCGGCAAGCTGATGCCGTTCCTCTTCGTCTGGACGGCGATCCTCTTCATCCCGCTGATCATGTCCACCGGCATCGTCGGCCTCGTGCAGTACCTCGGCTACCTGTGGCCGTCGATGGGCCAGACCTCCGGCGACCTGGTCGGACTCGCCCTGATCGCGCTGATCGTGCTGCTGCTGTGGCGGCGCATCGACTCCGTCGCCCGGCTCGCCACCATCATGTGGGGCGTCATGCTGCTCGCCGCGGGCCTCGTGGTGATCGCCGCGTACTCGCACTTCCACGCCAGCTACGCCTTCACCTACCCGCACGGCGCCTTCAACCTGCTGGGCGGCAAGTTCTGGACCGGCTTCGGCGCCGGCCTTGCGGTGGGCGTCTACGACTACCTCGGCTACAACACCGCCGCCTACCTCGGCAGCGAGCTGAAGAACCCGGGACGCACCCTGCCGCGCTCCACCGTCACCGCCGTCTTCGGCGTGATGGCGATCTACCTGGTGCTGCAGGTCGGCGTGCTCGGCGCGGTCGACTGGCACCGGATGCTCGACCCCAACTCGGCCGTCTACCAGTCGATGGCGTCGGTCATCCTGGAGCACGCCTTCGGCCGCGGCCCGGCCGAGGCCGTCACCATCCTGATCCTCATCACCGCCTTCGCCTCGGTCCTGGCCGGCCTGCTGGCCGGCTCGCGGGTGCCCTTCGACGCGGCACGGGACGGCGTCTTCTTCCGCTCC
Source organism: Streptomyces sp. NPDC050743 (assembly GCF_044456925.1). Classification (NCBI taxonomy): domain Bacteria; kingdom Bacillati; phylum Actinomycetota; class Actinomycetes; order Kitasatosporales; family Streptomycetaceae; genus Streptomyces; species Streptomyces sp. NPDC050743. The sequence continues at coordinate 14,504 of NZ_JBITGJ010000119.1, read as the reverse complement.
TTCGCCCGGCTGCACCCCAAGCACGGCTTCCCCACCTTCGGCCTGATCACCATGGGCGTCATCACCGCAGTGGGCTTCATGATCGGCCGTCACACCGACATGGGAACCCTGATTCAGCTGCTCACCGCCGTGATGGTGCTGGTGCAGACGCTGTCCCAGATCGTCGCGCTCACCGTGCTGCGCAAACGCCAGCCGCAGCTGCGCCGCCCCTACCGGATGTGGCTCTACCCGCTGCCCAGCGTGCTGGCCTTCGCCGGCTGGATCTACATCTACGTGTGCGCCGACCACAACGCCCCCGGTCGGCACCCCGTCGAGTGGTCGCTGGCCTGGGTTGCCCTCGGTGGGCTCGCGTTCACGCTCTGGGCCCGCAAGGAGCGCATCTGGCCCTTCGGCCACAAGGAGATCCAAGAGCAGTACGCAGCAACCGCTCTCGACGCCGACAAGGAGCGGCTCGCCGCATGACCACCCGCACCGTCGAAGCCGACCCCGCCGACCCCCAGTCCGGGGGCGGCCCCGGCCCGTACCACGTCCTGGCCATCGACCTCGGCGGCACCAAGACCGCGCTCGCCGCAGCCGCCCCGGACGGCAGCGTGCTGCACCGCGCCACCCTTGCCACCCTCGCCGACCAGGGCGCCGACCAGGTCATGCGGCGAGTCGCCGAAGCCGGACGCGAACTGGTCGCCCGCACCGAGGCCGACGGCCACGGCCCGCTGCGTGCCGTCGCCGCCGCCTCCCCGGGCATCGTGCTGGACGACCGGATCCTGCTGGCGCCCAACAACCCGGGCTGGGAGCAGCTCGCCCTGGCCGCCACGCTGGGCGCCGCCTTCGGCATCGACACCGTCGCGGTGGAGACCGACGTCAAGGCCGCCGCGCTGGCCGAGGCCCGCTGGGGCGCCCTGGCTACATCCGCGTGCGGCATCTTCCTCAACCTGGGCACCGGCCTGTCCGCCGCCACCGTCGTCGGCGGCCGGGTGCTGCGCGGCGCGCACCGGGCCGCCGGCGAGATCGGCTCTCAGTTGCTGAGCACCGCCGATATCCGGGGCGCCGGCGACGGCCGCGCGCCCCTGGAGGAGTACATCTCCGGTCGCGCACTGGCCGACCGGGGCTCCGCGCTGCTCGGCCGCGCCGTGACCACCGCCGAGGTCTTCGCCCTCGCCGAGCACGACCGAGCCGTGGCCGAACTGCTCGACGACGCCCTGGACACCCTGGGAATGCATCTCGCCAACCTGGCGATCGCCCTCGACCCGGACACGATCGCGGCCGGCGGCGGACTGACCCGCGCGGCCGACCGCATCCTGCCGAGGCTGCGCCGCATCCTCGACCGCGCCGTGCCCTTCCCGCCGGCCCTGGTGCCCGCGCACTTCACCGAGACCGCGCCGCTTACCGGCGCCGTCATCCTCGCCCTGGACGCCGCAGCCGCCCCGCACCCCGCACCCGACCGGAGCCCCGCCGCATGACCACCCCCGCCGGATCCGAGCAGCACCGCCCCGGCCGCGTGATGTCCGCCGAGATGGCCGAGCAGCCGGCGGTGCTGCGCCGCCTGCTGGAGCAGGGCGCGCCGCAGATCCATCGGGTCGCCGACCTGATCGCGGCCCGCGCCCCGCGCTTCGTCCTGCTTACCGCCCGCGGCACCTCCGACAACGCGGCGCTGTACGCCAAGTACCTGGTCGAGGTGATGCTGGGCAAGCCGGCCGGACTGACCTCCATGTCCACCACCACGGCGTACGGTGCACGACCGGACCTCACCGACACCCTGGTGATCACCGTCAGCCAGTCCGGCGGCTCGCCCGACCTGGTGGCCTCCACGCGGGCGGCACGCGATGCCGGCGCGATCACCCTGGCGGTGACCAACAACCCCGGCTCGCCGCTGGCCGAGACCGCCGAGTTCCACATCGACGTCATGGCCGGACCGGAGCGGGCGCTGCCCGCCACCAAGACGTACACCGCCGAGCTGCTGGCCCTGTACCTCTTCGTCGAACGGCTGCAGGGCGGCAACTGCGTGGCGGCCAAGGCGCTGCCCGAACTCGCCCAGCAGATCCTCGCGCGGGGGGACGAGGTCGCCCAGCTGGCCGCCCGCTACCGGTTCGCCGAGCGGCTGATCCTCACCTCGCGCGGCTACGGGTATCCGACCGCCAAGGAAGCCGCGCTCAAGCTCATGGAGACCAGCTACATTCCCGCGCTGGCCTTCTCGGGCGCGGACCTGCTGCACGGCCCGCTCGCCATGGTCGACAACGTCTCGCCGATCATCGCAGTCGTCTCCGAGGGCAGGGGAGGCCAAGCGCTGCAGCCGGTTCTCGACCGGCTGCGCCAGCGCGGCGCCGACCTGGTCGTCATCGGTGACCGGGACCAGGTCGAGACGGCCTGCGCGGGGTTCGTCCTGCCGACGTCCGGCGTGCCGGAGGAACTTCAGCCGATCTTGCAGATCCTGCCGCTGCAGATGCTCGCGTACGAGGTCACCATGGCCCGGGGCCAGGACCCCGACGCGCCCCGGGCCCTGGCCAAAGTCACCGAGACGCGCTGAGGCGCACCCCTTCCTCAACGCAGCCCGTGCACACCGCCGCCAGCCACGGAATCGATGCGGGGATGCTCACCGCAGCGAAACGGACCGGGCCCGAACGATGCCAACCGCGACCAGCGCCACGAGTTCGTCGAGGCATGCTTGCGCTGGCCGCGTGGAGGACTACACCGCTGACACTGCCCGCATCCACGCCCGCCTCCTGGCCCACGTCCGCCGTTCTGGGAAGCCACGCGGTGCCCACGACCTGATCATCGCGGCGAGCGCTTAAGCGATCGCGCGCACGATCGTGACGACGGGTGCCAAAGCGGCCTTCGGTGACCTACCCGGCGGGCACGCCGTTTCCCTCTGATCGCCTCCGTGGCTGACTCGGTCGCAGTCGCCGTGCACACCGACCGTCCCTCCCGCCCCTTGCGGTGGCGTTAGGGTCACGAGGGGCGATCTTGGAGCGCGAGCAGCGCTGCGAGGGCCGTGGCGGGTAGCCACTCGCATTGCATCTTGCCGGTGCGCAGCCCCCCGGGGCCGCCGGCGCCTCCCGTGGTGCGCACTCGACTGCACACGCCGACTGTGCAGGACCCCGGGCCTCGTTAATCCATCCGGAACGCCGGGGGACACCCGTGGTCGGGCCGACCATGGGCCCGACCACGGCAGCCCAGGGCGCATGTTTGCCGGATCGTGACCGGTGGTCGGGGACTGTGGCCGTCAGCCTGGTCGGGGCTGCCGGGTGAGCTGACGGCATGGACCTCGCCTACGTCTGCTCACTCAGCGACCCCGGCCACCTCGCGCCCGTGCGCTCGCCCCACGGCCTCAGCCGCGGCGTGCTCATGAGGTGTCAGGGATCGCGATGAGCCGCTTCGGGGCGGGGGTCCGGCGTGGGGTGATGGCGGCGGACCAGTTCACCCAGATCGCCAACGGCTTGTTCCGCGACACCAAGATCTCCTTCAAGGCGAAGGGAATCTTCGGCTTCATCAGCACCCACCGCGCCGGCTGGCAGGTGACGGTCGCCGACCTCGTGAGAGCCGGGCCCGACGGGCGGGACGCCGTACGTGCAGGCCTGAGCGAACTGCAAAGGTACGGCTACCTCCTTCGCGAACAGGTCCGGCACGACAACGGGACGCTCGCAGAGATCGTCTACTCGATCACGGACCGGCCGGCGGCCATGGACGCCGGCCTCATGCAAGGGGCCGGTACGGCGTTCGCCTCCGTTCCGGCCGGCGAGGCGCGGCGCGGCTGCGGGGCGGGGATCCGGCGCGGGGTGATGGGGGCGGACCAGTTCACCCAGGTCGCCAACGGCCTGTTCCGGGACTCCAGGTTGTCCTTCAAGGCGAAGGGGCTCTTCGGACTCATCAGTACGCACCGGGACGGCTGGCGGATGACCGTCACCGACCTGGCGCGTCGCGGCCGCGACGGCGAGGCCGCTGTGAAGAGCGGGCTCAAGGAGTTGGAGAAGCACGGCTTCCTGCTGAGGGAGCGCGAGCGCCACCCGGATGGCACCCTCGGCGCGGCCGCGTACGTCATCACCGACCTGCCCGGCCTGCGAAGCAGCAGGTCGCAACCGATGTCGGGTTTTCCACCGGTGGATAACCCGACGTCGGTTCATCGGCCCACTAAGAACACCAACGATCAGAAGACCAACAAGCAGAACACCAGCCCCCTCCGTCCGTGCGACCGCAGCGAAGCCGCGCGAGCACCTGGACGGACGGACCAGCCGGACACGCCGACGCCCCTGCCGGACACGCCGGCGGCGGATGCGATGCACCCAGGGATCCGGCTGCTGCTCGAACTCGGAGCCTTGCGCCCTGAGCTGCTGCTGACCGGGCAGGCGCTGACCGATCAAGGCCGCGTTGTGACGGTGATGCTTCAGGCCGGCTGGAGAGCTGAGCAGCTGCGTCATGTCATCGCAGACCGGCCCTTGCCCAGCCCGGTGCGTACCTCGGTCGGGGCGATCATCGCCGCTCGTCTGCGCGCTGCTCAGGCCTACCCTCCGCCTGCCATCGCGGCCGGCCACCACGAGCCCGTGGGGGGCGACCCGCCGCGACGGCCGACCAGCTCCGCTGCGGCGCGCACGGTGAGCGAGGCCCTGACCCACCGGGTTCTCGTCGAATGTGCCGGCTGCGGCGTTCCCGCCACCGCGCCCGGCGAGGACCTCTGCCCGGCCTGCCTCGGCTGGCCGCCCTGCCGCGCCTGCCCCGGCCCCACTCCCCGCCGCGCCCGCCCCGGCGGCGACGGCCGCTGCACCACGTGCACCACCGCATCGACCCGACCTGCGGAAGGAAGCAACGCATGAACGAGCCGAGCAAGCCCCCGGTCCCTGCAGAGCACGAGCGTGTGCCAGACGGCCACCAGCAGCCGGGCATGCCCCTGTATCTGCTGTTCGCGCACGAACCGTACTACCCGCTGTCCGCCCGGGAGATCAACACCTCCGTCGTCGCCGCGGCCTGCCTGCTCCACCCCCGCATCAAGCAGCCCGACGGCATGCGCATCCACCGCCGGCTGGTGACAGGCCGCCGACCGGGCGAGATCGTGCCGCTGGCCACGCTCACCCACGAACTGGGCGGCGGCGCCCACTGGGGCGATGTCGGCGACTGGGAGGCGGTGGTGGCCGACCTTGTCCGGCTCATCCGCAGCGAAGGCTGCGACGCACTCGGCCTGGGCCTTGCGCCCATCGAACGGGCCCTGCTGTGCAGCGGCCCCGACAGCACGGTCCGCGTCGTCGACCCGGCCACCCAGGAATGCACCTCCTACGGCCCGCCAGAGCGCAAAGCGCTCCTTAACCAGGTACGCCACCACCTCGCCTGGGCCGAGGCAGGCGGTTCCCTATGGCCCGGCGACCACCTCAGCCCGCCCCGCACCAGACCGTGAAACAGGGATCTTGGCGCCACCCCAGTCCACAGCCGGAAACGGCCCAGGCACCGCCACCAGCGGCACCTCCCACGAGGCTCACCGCGCCCGCCCAACAGCGTCTGTTCTGCCGGCTGTCCGCCTTCCTGGCACCCGCCACCACCCTGGCGAGGGTTGTCCTCGAACTACTCGGTCCGCGCCGCATGCTGCTCTGCCAGACTCGAGGGCATGCCGAAGAGTCGTGGCCGCCGCACCTCGCGTGGCGGCAAACAGTCAGTTCGTCGTTCGCCGGGCCCTGTGCGGTTGTCGGACCGTGTGCTACGGCAGGCCCGAACGCTGCGCCTTGAAGACATAGATGTCCTTGCCGCGGAGGCGTGGGCGAGTGGCTGCCTGGGCGAGGCGTGGCTGGGCGCGGGGATGACCGAACGCGAACCGGAACTGCTGCTGTGCCGCGAGGTGGTGGGACGGGCTTTGATGAAACCGTCCCCGTTTGGCCTGGCCGCGGTGGCCGCGCTTGAGCGAGTCGCTCCGCCCGCCGGCCACGCCGTGCTGCAGGAGACGGTGGAGGTTCTGGCCGGTTCACAGCCGCTGCCGGCGTGGCACGCGGCCGACCCGCACCGCCCGGTGGGGGCCTGGTGCGCGGTGGACGTGTGGGACAGCGAGCGGGTGCTGTTCATCGACTACGACGGCCCCGTCCCGCACACGCTGATGGCGCACATCGGCGAAGTCGGCGGCACGCTGGTAGACAAGCTGGCGCTGCTTGAGCCACACGCGGCCCACGCCTGGGAGGCGACGCGGGGCGAGGACGAGGTGCCGATGCCGCTTCTCGAGCAGGACACGGCCGAGGTGCTCGCGGATCTTGCTGCGGCGCTGCGGCTGACGGACATGACCTGGCCTCGGCCCGACGATGAGGACGTCGTCGCCCTGCGGGCACTGGCCTGGGCGCGCTGCCGGGACCACCTGCCCGACTGGCCCGAGCACCAGCCGCTTGCGCAGGGCGAGCGGGCCCGTGTGCTGGATGCGTTCGCACAGGTGGGCGCCCCTTGGGCGGAGGAAGCCGGCACCGCCCGGTCGCTGGCCGAGCTGTTCTTGGACTACGCGGAGAACTACCTCAGCCGCGGGCCGCTGTGCTGGAGCCCCGGCCAGGTCGCCGTCTTCCTGGGGGACTGGCTGCCCCGCAAGACGGTACTCGATCAGGCACACCGCGCTCTCCTGCCCGCTGTCTTGAAGCGATGGGTGACCTTCGCGCTCACCGAACGCGACGTCCCCACGCCGTGGATCGCTCCCGTCGTCGCCGCGGTCGCCACGCATACGCCCGCTTTCCACGCGGCCTTCGACGACGAGGAGGCGTGGGGCCCGGCCAAGCAGATCGCGGCTGCCCTCGCCGCGCGGGAGGTCGACCTCACCGACCGCGCTGCCGTCGACGCCGCCGTGCGCGCCCTGAATGCCGAACGGCTCGCTCAACAGCTCATGGACCACACCCGGCCGCCCGGCCCCTGACGTCCAGCCACGGACCGCACCCCCCGGGGCGGCGGCTTGCGACAACGCACCCCACAGCAAGAACAGGCAGAAAGAAGCAGTAGTGGAACACGGCGATTCCCCCACGGTGCTGCCCCACATCGCCCGACTGGTGGCACGCAGCGGGGAGCTGAAGAGCGAGCTGGTGGCCTTCGCGCACAGTCCGCGCTTTGCCCGGCGGTTGGATGCCCGGATCGAGGAGGCAGCGGACCGGCTCGGCTTCCTCAACGAGGCGATGGTCATCGAGACCATCGACCACTTCGTGCTGCAGCACCGGCTGGCGGACGGCTCGAGCGTTCTGGAGCGGTTTACGGCCGAGCGGCGGCCGCCGCTCGGCGAGGACGAGCGGGCGATGCTGCTCGGCTGGCGCGAGGTGGTGGAGGCAGTCTTCGAAGTACAGGGCCGCGAAGGGGATGCCGTCGTCCTGCACAACCTGCTCGATGACCTCCCCTACCGGGTCCATTCCAACCTGGGACGGCGCGCCCTGGGCAAACTGCGCACAGGGATGTTCGTGGCCGGCCGCATCGTGCCCGTCCACCCCGACACCGATGCCTGGCTGGTCAGCGGCAACCTCACCACCTACCCACCCGGCGACGGACCGCAGCTGGCCCTGGTCGCCGTCCAGACGCTCACCGCCCATCCGCAGCTACTGCGCCGCAATCCCGACATGCTGCGCAAGGCCTGGCAGATGCAGGCCGAAGCCCGCGCCGACTTCATCGAGGTGTTCGGCACCGACCTGCCCGTCCTGGATGCTGGCGAGGCGCCCGTACGGATGCGGGAGTACCACCGTCACCGGCAGGAGAGGGCCTTGGCCGAACTCGACGACGACACCGCCGCGCAGGCGATGAACGGCAGGCCCTCCCTCGACGAGCTCAGCAGTCTGCCCGAAGAACTCTGCGACGCGGACACCGTCGCCGTGATCTTCGACGAGACCGAAGGCCTGTGCTACTACGCCGACTTCGGCCACCTTGACGCGCTGTTCACCGATCCCGCGCTGGCCCGTGACCGCACCTACCTGAGCCGGCTCAGGCAGTACCTGAACGACGACTCCGTCGCTCCCCTGGCCATCCGCCGCCTGGTCCAGCGGCATCCCGGCAACACCGACGCCGTCTTCCGCGCACTCCTGCGCAAGCCCACCTTCACCTGGGAACGCGACGGGGAGGACCTGCTGCGCCGCCGCAAGGCAGATCACTTCGCGCACGAGCCCTTGCCCAGCATCACCCCGGTCGGCGCCCGCCTCGCACAACTCCTGTGCACGCAAGGGAAGAAGAGGCGATGAGGCTGTCCACCGCCGCACTCGACGCCCTGGTCGAAGAGGCGATCGTCGATGCCTACGACGAGCACGAACAGCTCGCCGCCTTCCAGGCGGTCATCGAGGACCGCCTGGCCCTGCCGTTCGCCACCGTCGTGCTCGGCATCCCCGTGACCGTCACAGCACTCCAGGACCGGCCCGGCAGCCCCATCGCCGCCTGGTGTAGACACGGCCGGCACGCTCAGGCGATCGGCATCCTCGACCTACCGCTGCCCGCCCCCGAGCCTGAGAGATGGGCCTGGGTGGAGGCCTACCGGCACTAGGCGTCCTAAAGCCGCCTACGCGCCAGGCCCTTCCTCGTGGCTGCCGCCCTGTGGGGCCGCCCAGGCACTGACCGCCGCGGTGGAGATCTGGACGTCGCCACCCACTCCTTCGGGGAGCCGGCGCGCCCCTGGGCCGAGGTGTCGCAAGGGGCGCCGCGCAGGACGGCTGCGGCGGGGTAAGTGCCCGCCCGGCGGATAGCGAGCGCCCGTAGCTTGCGGCACGGGCCACCACGCAAGGGTGCGGGCTCGCCGTGGTGAAGGCGATGGCGGACACGCACGCCGTCCAGGGCGACGTTCATCGCCGACAGGGCGATCCCGCCTCGATGGAAGTCCCCCGGACTCCCACCTGTGTCTTCAGAGAAAAAGGTAGCTCTGCGTGACCTACCGGCGTGTCATTTGCGGAGTGTGCCCGCATGGTGTTAGCCCAAGGGTATGACCGTCTTCGGAACCGGGGTGCGCGCGGGCATTGTCGCTGGTGTGCTCAGTGGTGTGCCGTCGACGCTGCATGCCTTGGCCACGCGGCGTGATCCGCTGGCGGCGACCCGCGCGGCCGGATCGCTGCTGCTGCCGGACGAAGCCCGCTCGGCGCGACTGCTCGCTGCGGCAATCCCCGTCCACTTGGGGCTCAGCGTCGGCTGGGGCGTGGCGCTCGCGGCCGTGCTGCCGCGACGGGCGACCACCGCGTGGGGTGCGCTGGCCGGACTCGCGATCGCCGCGCTCGACTTCAGTGTGCCGGGCAGACGTACCGCCCAGATCCGCGCGCTGCCACGGTGGCCGCAGGTGGCGGACCATCTCACCTACGGAGTGATCGCCGCTGCGGCGGTGGCCACCGCACACACCGAGGACCTTCGCAGCGTGCCACGGCCACACGGTCGGAGCGCGCCAGCGGCGGACTGTAGATCAGCTGTCAGCGGTAGATCTCAAGGTTCGTGAGGACGGGGAGGGGTCCGCAGGAGGGTCGTGGCGTGCCGGGCGTGAAGGCGAAGCTTGGTCAGGATGCGCCGGTTTTTCAGGTGGGAGAAGGCGTGCTCTGGCGTGCCTAGCGTCACTCTTCCTGCCAATGGCCAATACGGCGAATGTCGGATCCAGAACAGGCGTCTGCTTTTATACCTCTTCTTCCCTATAGCTCATGCGGCTCCTTAAAATCCCCCCATGGACTCGTCCATGACGGGGGGACGCCATGGGCTCAGGCGACAGCGTGGCCAGACCGCGGCTAGTGATCACGGATCCGGCTCAGTTTCGGAACACCGCACTTGTATTGACAGGCGCCCGCCAGGTTGTCGGACGCGCGCCTGGCTGCGACCTGCGCCTGGAGCACCCGCATGTGAGTGGCCGTCATGCCGAGCTGAGCAGGTCCGGCGCGCAAGTCCTGATCGAGGACCTGTCCTCCACCAACGGAACCTATGTCAATGGCAGCCCGGTGCGGGGGCCTCAGCGGCTGTATTCGGGGGACACCATCAGCTTCGGCGATGTCCGCGCCCGCTTCGACGATCCGGCTCAATCCATCACACAGACGGCACAGGCACCTGCCTTCAACGTCAGGTCCCAGCAGGCCGGAAGCATCAACAACGTGGGGCGGGACCAGTACATCCAGGAGGCGCAGCAAAGCTTCCTGAAGGAAGTGGCGGCCGCCCGTAGCAAGGGTCGGCGGCTCATTCTTGTGGGTTTCCTGCTCGCGGTCGGCGGCTTTGCGGTCTTCGCATGGGGCGTCCTGCGCTTCATGGGCGTGGTCAGCAGAGGCCTCCAGCAACCGGTTGATTCGGCTGATCCCTCCTCCGTTCCTTCATTCGATGACCTCGGAACGGTGTGGGGTGACCAGATCGGTGGAGTTCCGATCTTCCTGTTCGGCTGGGTGGCCGCGGCCATCGGCATCATCCTGATGATCGTCGGGTTGGTCCTGCATGTGATTGCCGCCGCCCGCCGTCGCGCCTACGAGCGCATGACCTTCTACCCCTGACAGGAACGGGCCATGACCTTCCACATCGGCAGTCAGCAGGGCAATATCAACAACATTGCGGGTGACCAGACCATCCACGGCGGTCAGCACGGCACCTTCCACGGCGCGCCTCAGGATCCCGGTGAACTGGTCGTCCGCCTTCGCGAGGCACTCGACCGCACCGCGCTGCCGCCCGATGTCGCAGCCAAGGTGCGTAACGAGGTCGCAGGCCTGAACGCCGCCATCACCAGCCCCACTCCGGACCGCCCCGACGCCGCCGACCGGCTCGCCCGCATCACCCGCATCCTGACCTCGGCCGGCGCCCTGACGGCCGCGGCAGGGTCGGTCGCGGGAACCCTTGTTGCGCTCGCCCAGTGGCTGGGGTCTCTGGGCGATCCGGTGCTGCAGGCGCTCGGTCGGTGACTCCCAACCAAGAGCGGCAGCGCGGTCGGTGCGGCGCACAGGCGATCGGCGTGACGTCCTCCTCGGACGGCCAACGGTTCGCTGCTGCCATGGTAGGCGTCCCGCCGCTCCTGAAGTGCGGCGTTGTAGAGCGAGCAGTGGTCTCGCAGCATCTCGGCGAGAGCCTGCTCTTGCCGGACGGTGGGCCGCAGCAGGAACTTGTACGCCCGGATCACAGCAACCCACCCCCATCTCGTTTCGGCTGCTCAAAGCTGGTGCGCTCACCCTAACGGCAGCCACTGACAACGCAGCGCGCTCCGCCGCTTCGCGGCTCCAGCCAAGGATTCAATTTCCCCACCGGCTAAAAGTGGAGAAGAAGGTCCGGGAAAGAGGTGGCACGGTTGCGGGAGAAGGCTGAGTGGGTGCAGGCCGCGCTCGGCGAGGCGGAGAGCAGACTGGCTCGGCTGGCCGATGCCCGTGAGACGGTCGCCGACGTGCTGGCCGAGCCGTCTGGCGGAGTCGTAGAGCCGACGCCCGGCCCGGTGGCGGGCTCGGTGGTGCCGCGACGGGCCGAGGGGATGACCGTGAACGAACCGGATGGGGTTGGATGGACTGTGCCGGCCGACGGCAGTCTCCTTCGAAGGGCCGCACCGGATCGCCGTTTTCACTCCGATTGCAACCCGCGCCCCGCGCCTGGTCCTGCGGTGGCTGGCCCGGTGTCCCGTATGCCGTATCCGCCTCGGCTCGGTGACCGTTCGGATCGCCACAGCCGTCGCCCTGGCCCTGGGCCTGGCCGCGGCCGCGGTCGCGATCACCCATGGCGTGCCCGTCAGCATCGTGCTGCCGGCGGCGGTATTGGCCCTGCTGGTTGTGGAGTATCTGTTCGACCGGCTTGAGGTGGCTCTGTCGCGCGAGCATTAGTGAACGGTGCCTTCTGATCTTGGTCAGGTCAGGGCGGGGTTGCCGCAGCACTTCTTGTACTTGCGCAAAGAGCCGCACCAGCAGGGGCTGTTGCGGGGTGGGGGCCATGCCTGGGCCCGGCCCCGGGCCGCGAGGTCGGCGGCGTATTCGGCGCGGGTGTCCCCGTCCTGCGGGGAGATGCCCTCGTTGCGGGTGAATTCCTCGAAGTCGCTCACGCTGGCCTGAGCGATGCCCAGATGCGGTTCGCCCTCCTCGGACAGGCGGCGCAGGATCTCCTCGACGCGGCGGGTGTGTTCGTGGTGATCAGCCCCGTAAGCCTCTTCCAGCGCGGGCCACTGGGTCAGAAGCCGGGTGAACTCGGTCTCCGGCCAGAACAGTGCGCAGGTCATGCGGGGCCTGGACAGGGCGGCGCGGCGTGCGGCGACCTCGGCGGTGAGTTTCTCGATCGAGGCGCGTAGGACGTCCGGGTCACTGCTCTCGGCGGCCCGCAGGTGGTCTGGGTCGTGCAGGTCGTCCAGGGTGCCGGGGCCGCGGAGCAGGGCCGGGTGGTGCTCGTGGAGTTCGTCGGCGAGACGGTCGAGGTCGTCGTGCGGCTGGGCGAGTCGGCGCCGGACCCGGTGGCGGCCGATGACGAGCATCTCGATGCCGCTGGGGTCGGAGGCGTGTTCGACTGCGGCGCGGGTAAGGGGGGTGGCAGGTCCCAGGAGATGCGTGAGGCCCGCGGTGAACCAGTCCGCCGCGTCGTGGAGTTCGCCGGCGGTTTCGAAGGTCTCGGCGACGAAGTTCCAGGCCCCGGCATCGGTGGGGTGCTGGCGCCGCAGGCGTGCGGCCGCGTCACGGGCCTCGCCGGTCCGGCCGGCTTCCCACAGGGTGTTGATCCGGTATGCCTCGATCAGGTGCGCATCCTCGCACCCGCTGTCCAGCAGCAGCTGGTAGAGGGCGAGGGCCCGGTCGTGCTGGCCGGCGTCGTTCCAGCAGCCCGCCGCCTCCACGAGGATTTCTTCTCGGTCCTGGGGATATTCCCGCGCCAGGGCCTCAAGTTCCTCGGCCTGTATGACGGGGGTCCGCTCGGCAAGGGTGTGTCGTGGCGGTGCGGGGCGGCGCTTGCGGGACATGCGACCACACTACCGGCAGGACGCCGACCGGTTGGGGCGGTGCCGGCAGGCCGCTCAGAACGAATGAGGATCGCGGTCCTGCTCCGCCGGGGGTGTCGCGGACACGGGAGCCGGGGCTGGTGTCTCGGTGGTCTGGGTCGTGCGGAAGGTCTTGGTGACCTGGGCTGCCGCATAGGTGAGGGAGACGGCGACGTCCTCGACGTCGATCTCGACGGTGGTGCGGCGCTGGCCTTCCTTGTCATCGAAGGTGCGCTGCCGCAGCCTGCCAGTGACGATCACGCGGGTGCCGCGGGTCAGCGACTGCGCCGCATTCTCGCCAGCCTGTCGCCACAGCGAGCAGCGCAAGAACAACGGCTCCCCGTCGACGAATTCGTTCCGCTCGCGGTTGAACACCCTGGGCGTGGAGGCGATCGTGAACCCGGCCACCGGCAGGCCGGAGGCGGTGTGCCGCAGTTCCGGGTCCGCGGTGAGGTTGCCCACCACGGTCACCAGCGTCTCTCCCGCCACGTTCCCACCCCTTATCCCTCATCGCCGCCACCGGCCGCCGCTTGCCGACGGCGCTCGGCCCCCACCATATCGATCCCGCTCCGCTGGCTGGCACGATGGCATTATGACAAAGGACAGCTACGACGGTCAGGACACGCTGGAGGAGGCGACTGCGGCCATGCGCGCAGCAGAGCAGTCCGTCCGTGTGGCCCGCCGGAGGCTGAGCGCGGCCATCGTGGCCGCGTACCGCTCGGGCGAGCCCGTTGCCCAGATCGCCTCGCGCACCGGCAAAGACGTCTATGAGATCCGGAACCTGCTGGCCGCTACCGGCGTCACACGTCGCGCATAGCGAACGGACTTGGGCGGTTTCAGGAAGCGAGCAGGACGCGCTTGCGCAGCAGGTCCGGTTTCGCGCGTCCGAACATGTGCCGTCTCAGCACCTTGATCCGGTCGACGTGGCCTTCCATGGGGCCGGAGTTCCCGTGCAGGGCCATGACGGCGTCCCCGCCCTTGCGCAGGCCAGTAGCCAATCCCCGCAGTTCAGGAAGGCTGCCGGCCTCGGCGTCCGTGGTCCACTGCTCGAGTTCGTCTTGGCCGCGAAGGTTGACGAGCAGCACAGCGAACCGCGCGACGAGTGCGCAGCCGTGTCCAAGTCCGCACGGTCGCGGAGTTCCTTGAGGACGGCGCGATCGGTCTCTCCCCGGTCGTCGGGGTGGGTGAGGATCCAGTCGGTCACCCGGCTACTGGCCCTGCAGGCGCAGCTTCGTCGACTGCTGACCAGGCGTCCATGACACCGCAAGATCAAATAAGAGTCGCGCGGATAGCGCGGCTGGGGACACCGACGACAGGTCGGGCACGGGTCCTGGTGATCATGGAGTTGCGACGCTCTGTGATCACTGGGGATCCTCGGCAACCCGGATGATCGCCCTGCCGCTGACGCGGCGCTCAGCGGCGAAGGCGGCGGCTGCCTCGGTCAGTGGACACCCCTCGCCGACCCGCACGTCGAGCCGTCCGCCCCCGAGCCGCTGCGCCAAGTCCGCGAGGCGCGCGCGGTCGCTTTCCACGACGAAGAACAGCGCCCGCCCGTCCTTGGGCCGGACGTTGAAGGCTCCCCTCCCTGAAGGGAGGGGATGCGTCGCCCTCCAGGGCTGTGCGGGGATTTACGGCTCAGGCCGCCACCGGAGCCGGCGGCTCG
>NZ_JBITGJ010000118.1:0-17727 GCF_044456925.1 Streptomyces sp. NPDC050743 | reverse complement strand
AATCCGCCCCCACCAACACCCGGACAGAGAACACGATGAAGCAGCCGATCCGCACCCTCAAAACCCTTCCCCGCCGCCGCCCAGTGACGGACCTCCGTGCCGGCCAGCACCGCGGACAGCCCGCCACCGAACGCCCCTCCGCCCTGGCCGCCCCCGGAAACGGCCGCCACCGCCGCACCGAGACCCCCGCTCTCCCCGCGACCGCCTGAGGCGCCCCCGGGCGAGCCCACCCCGCGAGGCCGACACCCCGACCAGGCCCCGCGCCGCGCACGCACAATTGCCGCCCAACACAGACGCCTCCCCACGCGCCACGGCTGTGGCCAACCGGGTGAACAACACCGTCAACCCCCGCCTGCGCACCGAGTGATACCGGCCCACCGCCCGACCGGCCCACGCCCCGCCACGGCCCGACGCCCGGCGAAGAACACGCGCCCGCACCTTCCCTCTCCCCAGCGAAAGCGGACCCGGACAGCCCCCCCACCCCGCCCACTCCACCGCCACCCACACCGCGGCACCGTTCGAAGAGCACGAGGCGACACGCCGGCGACCCGGCCGATCAGCAGCAGCACGGGGACGTGCCGGAAGAAGCCCGCGCAGCCGGCGGCGTCACCGAGCGAGGAGTCGACGCGGTCCGACAGCCCGCCCGCGAGCGGCCGCACGATCACACCGAGCACGACCAGCGCCAGGGACTCGCCGAAGTGGAATCCACTCGCCAGACGGCCCGGCATGCAGGACAGCAGCCCGCAGCCCGAGACGTCGAAGATCCGGACCAGGCCCCTGCACAGCGGCAGCACCCTCCACCGCCCCCTGACCACGCCGCCTATCGGCACCCTTCGGCCACTCGCGCTCCCGATCAGCGGCCTTCACAGGCTCCCGGCGGCAAAACCGGGTCCCCTCGGGCTTCGACCACGGGCAGAGGCCGATGACGCGCATCGGGCCCGCGATCAGAAAACGGCAGGCGCCAGCCCCCCGACAACAGGTCCTCGCACGCCGGACGCAACTCGCCCGCCCGGGTGGTCATGACCCTCGCGCCACTGCGCCCGCTCCCGCCAGTGCCCGAGTGTCCGTCCCAGCCAACCCATGCAGGCCGCAGCCTCGACCCCGATCCGTTCCCGCAGCAGCCGCTCGGTGCCTCGCGGACCAACTCAAACCCATCGGCCGAACGCAGCGACCCACGCACGTCATGCCGGCACAGGGCCACCCCGCACCCCGACGATCAGTCATCGAGGCGCGCCCCCAGCGCCCGCAGGGCAAAGTCAGCGACCCGGACCGCAACCAGCTCAGACCGACCAGCCAAGGCCGAGCAGATCGACGATCGCCCACTCGTCGAACAGGGCGACCCATACAAGGACGGCATAGTCGAGGTCCATGCCTGGACAAACCCCATCCTCGACCAACTCGGACACGACCGGGACCAGAACGTCGCAGAGCGCCGACGCGACCGGCTCCCCCGCGTGCACCTGAGTGAGAAACCCGATCCGGCTCCGAATGCGGATGACCACGCGCCCCCACCCCGCCGCGAGCCTCGCCCAGCGACGGCAGACCTCCTCGAAACGGCCCCTGCCGCGAACTGCCGCCGAAACGGCAGAGAAGCCGACCACGAGCTCGTCGGCGAGCCGCTGCCGGAACTCGCGGAACACCTCGTGCACGTTGTTGAAGTGCCGGTAGAGCGTCGCTGTCGACATCCCGGCCACTCGCGCGAGGCCGGGCAGGCTGAATGTCGGCCCCTGCTCTGCCAGGAGCGTGGCAGCGGCGGCGATCAGCCTGTCCCGCGTCCACGCGGCGTCCCGGCGCAGACGGGGGGTTCCGAGTCCGCCCTGTGCCGGCATGATGGCCGCCATTGCGGCATAGACGAGAAGATCTTCTCTTGTTAACTCGGGAAGAAGTTCTCACCTTCCCAAGTGTCGGATCGCGCGGTCGGGCGCAGGCGCAGACGCGCTCGCCGTGAGAGCCGGGGCCACCGGAAAGGCGTTTCCAGGCCTGCCGGGCAAGGCGGCGACCAGCTCGTCCACCCGGACCTCGCGCCAGCCGGTCGTGATCACGGTGTCGTTGACCCTGGTGGCCAGCACATAGCCGACCCCGCGCTGTTCCAGCCACACACGCAGGTGCTTGACCTGCCCGTACGCCTCGTCCGCGGTCACCCATGCGAACGGCACCCCGGCGTCGATCGCACGCTGCAGCATCCACCGGAAGTGCTCGTTCTTCGTCGCGAACGGCACCTCGTCGGGGATGCCGGCCGCCCGACACCGCTCACGGTCGTCGGTCCACGAGGCCGGCAGGTACAGCTCCCGGTCGATCAGCGCCCGGCCCTTCGCCGACGCGTACGCCAGGAACGTGCCGACCTGGGAGTTCTCTCCGTCCTGCCTGCCGTCCCGGTGTACTGCCGCTGGACGCCCGCCGACCGCGTGCCCTTCTTCAGGAAGCCGGTGTCGTCGCCGATCAGGATCCCGTCCTTGGCGCCGATGGTCTCCACGACGAAGTCCCGCACATCGTCACGGACACCGTCCGCGTCCCAGTCCGCCTCACCCAAAAGGCGCTGCATCCCGATGGGATGCCCCTCACCCGCACGCTCTGCCAGCGTCCACCCGTTTTTCCGCTCCAGCGGCGCGATCAACCCCGCCATATACGTCAGGGCACGCGCCCGAGGCTCGGACCTGGCAAAACGCTCAGCGAACCGTTCATGCAGCCCGGACAGCATCCCCTGCCAGGCCTCGATCTGCCCCACCCCGAGATCCACAGACACGGCAGAACACAACCACAGTCACCGGCAGAGCTCACAACTGCCCTACCAGTAACTGTGATTGCAGTACTAGCTCGTAGCGGCGGTGCAGGCAGCGACATCCGCCAAGCCCGGCCACCGTGCGCTCGACGGTCCAGCGGTGGCGGCCCAGCCATTTCGAGCCTCCGGTTTCAGCCCCGCAGGCTGTACTTCCTCCACAGCCTCGGCTGACACGGTCACGTCTGTCATCAGGTGTTACTTCCTGCTCGAAGATCCACCGTTGACCGTACGGATCCTTCGCCCGCCTCGGCGTGAAGGGAGAACCTCTGGAATTCCCCCTCAAAGAGGGATGGTTGGGTGTGTAATCGTCGCCGGATAGCCCTGTGGGTGGGCTCTTCGGCTTGGAGGAGCGTTGGAAGAGCTGAGGGTGGAGGACCCGCGACGGGTAGGGCGGTACCGGATCCTCGCGCGCCTGGGAGCCGGTGGGATGGGCCGGGTGTACTTGGGGCGCTCCGCGAGCGGACGCGCCGTGGCCGTAAAGGTGCTGCGGGCGGAGCTGGCGGAGGACACCGGGTTTCGGCGGCGGTTCGCCAGGGAGGTCGAGGCGGCCCGGCGGGTGACCGGGTTCTTCACTGCGGCGGTGGTGGATGCCGATCTCGAGGGATCCCCGGCCTGGTTGGCCACCGCGTATGTGCCGGGGATGTCGCTGGAGGCGGCGGTGCACACCCACGGGGCGTGGTCGCAGAGGTCGGTGCTGGCCCTGGGAGCGGGGTTGGCCGAGGCGCTGGAGGCCATCCACGGGGCCGGGCTCGTGCACCGGGACCTGAAGCCGTCGAACGTGCTGCTGTCCGCTGATGGCCCACGGCTGATCGACTTCGGAATCTCAGCCGTAGCCGGGGCGAGTGTCCTGACCGAGACCGGGAAGATGGTCGGGACTCCCGGGTTCATGTCGCCCGAGCAGGTGACCGGGAAAGCGTTTGGCCCGGCCAGTGACGTGTTTTCCTTGGGCGCGGTACTGGCTTTCGCGGCCACCGGAGTCGGCCCCTTCGGGACCGGCTCTGCGCTAGTGGTGAACTTCCGTGCCGTGTACCAAGAACCTGACCTCGGCGGGTTGCCGCCCGGCCTGGACGTGATCGGCCAGTGCCTGGCCAAGGACCCCGGCCAGCGGCCCACCGTTCCCGACCTTGTGGCAGCACTCGCCCGAGCGCTCGGCGAGAGTGATGGGCACACCACTGCCACCGAGGTCCTCGCCGAGGCCGACTGGCTCCCCGATGCGGTAGCGCAGAGCCTCCTCACCCATGCCCCGCCCCCTCAGCTCCAGCGCCAGGACCAGGGGCATGACGATGGCGAGACCGCCGGCGACGGGGCCGCTGAGCCATCTGCTACCTCTGCCGGTGCCTTGCCCTCACCGTCCGCAACCCCGACGGTGCCACCCGAGCCGCGCCACCCCAACCGCAAGAAAGTCCTTGCGGTGACGGCGGCCATGCTGACTGCGGTCCTGGGCGTGGTGGCCCTCACGGTGGCGCAGACCATGCCCTGGCGCGAGAAGCCCTCCGGCCAACCCGAGGCCACCTTCCCAGCCACCACTACCACCGGGCCCGACACAAGTACGTTGCCGACCAAACCGGCTCAAGGCCCGGTCTCCGATCTTTCGGGCACCGTCAACACCGCTGACACCCTCAAGATGACCACGGCTACCCCCACCTCCTCGGGGTTCCCCACTACGCCGGCAGGCCTCACCAGCGGTGGAACCACCAGCAGCGAGTCGACTGAGGGGAAAAAGGTTCCTTCGTCCACGGATCCCTCTCCCACCTCCAGCCCCAGCCCCAGCCCCACCACAACTGACGGCGGCGGCACCATCGGCATTGGCTTGCTCGGCGGTTTGCTCGGCGGCTGAGCAGCGCCATAAAGCGCGGCAGGCCACACCTTCGCCAATCGTCAACGTCCGCCAATGGCTCTGGGGCCGTTCGAAACCAATCGGCCGGCACCGATAGCGGCGTCCGAGGGCGGCGCGCTGGAGGCGTTCCCGGTGTACTTCAACACCTGCGAATGCGGGGATTGGCGGCGCTGTGTAAGACGCGATCACTTGCGCATTCAACGCTGGGGCCGACGTCACGTCGTTTAAACCCGCTAGGGGCACGGCTTCAACCATGCCCCACCTTATTCGCTCTCGGCTTGCTCAGGTGGGGAAGCGATGAACGTTCCTTTCGCGAGCAGCGTTACTGCGAGCCCGCGTTCCCGCAATTCCTGGACCGCTCTCCGTGCCGTGCCAATGGCTACGCCGTATTGCTCGGCCAATGACGTTTTCTCAGCGGTGATCATTTCCAGACGCCGTTGAGGACGAGGGCGGCTCGGGCGATGTCGCCGATCCGGCTGGGGCTGAGGGTGACGTGCTGCAGGGTTCGCCACCGTTGTTTGAGCTCGGCTGCGGCGCGTTCACCGAGGGCGCGGACGCCTCTGATCAGGTTGTTGGTGGTGCGCGTGTCGGCGTGCAGGGTCTGCTCGGAGCGGCCTTTCGGGCGCCGGACCGGGACGAGGATGCCGATCCCCGCGCCGATGTAGCCCTTGTCGGCGAGGGTGGGCAGGCCGTCGGCGGCTGCCTTGTACAGCGCGGGCAGTGCGTGAATGCGTGCGGCGGTGATGTCGGGGGTGGAGCCGGGTTCGACGTCGGAGACCCACAGCGGGGTCCCGTCCGGGGCGGACAGGAACTGCACGTTGCCGCCGAAGGCCTTGTGTTTCTGGCTGAACCACAGGTCGTTGCCGTTGTCGCGGACCCCGGCAAGGCGGTCGGACTCGATCAGCGTGCCGTCGAGTATCACGTGGGTCATGCCCTTGCGTCGGCAGCGGTCCAGGACCTGGTGCAGGTCCGGGGCCTGGTCGGCGAGGACATCGATGCCTTCGTGGAGGTAGCGGTAGCCGGTGGCCTGGGAGACGCCGGCGTCTCGGGCCAGGCAGTGTACGCAGCCGCGCTCGCGGAACCAGCGCAGGACCAGCACGGCCTGGCGGAACGGGCCGAGCGCGCGGCTGCCGCGCGGGGTGCCGATGCGCCGTCGGTGTGCGACCAGCAGACGGGACAGGTACTCCACGACGTGGCGCGGGACGTCGAGCGTGGCAGCATAGGTGACCAAGGTAAGGCCTCTGGCTCAGCAGACGATCTTGTGAGAGAGGCCTGTCCTACCAGGGGCTTCACGTTCGTCCGAGCACGGGGCCCGCATACCCGATCCGCGCTGGACCGAGTGGTTCAAGTCTTCTCGGCGCGGATCGAATAGGTGAGGGGGATGCGCGGAGCACCCTCAGGATGCCGGTAGATCTCGCCGTCGTGGCGCTCAAGCGACTGGCGTTGAAGGTAGAAGGTGTGGTCGTGCTCGCGGAGGAACCGGATCCGTAGCCCAGCTCCGGCGATCGCCGAGACAACCGTCGACAGACTGTGCCGCCACTCGACGGTCTCGTCGTGCTCGGTCATTGCCGCCTCGTCGGCGTAGGTGCCGGGGCCTCCCGAGGCTTCCGGACCTTCATCGAAGTAGTCGTGCGTGACCGTGCTTCCGGTCTCGTCGTCGAGGACGAAGCTGAAGGGATGGAACTCCGCGAGGTACAGACACCCAGCGGGAGCCAGTAGTTCAGCGGCCACCGACGCCCAGCGGCTGATGTCGGGAAGCCAGTTCAGCGCCCCGAAGCTGGCATAGACAATGTCGAAGGTCTCCCCCTCGACCGCCGAGACCGCGTCGTAGACGTCCGCGGTCAGGAAGCGTGCGTCGATGCCGAGTTCGGTAGCGAGTCGTGAAGCCGCTTTGATCGCGGGTGGAGAGAAGTCCAGCCCGGTGACCTGTGCTCCTCGTGCCGCCCACGACAGCGTGTCCCGGCCGAAGTGGCACTGCAGATGGATCAGGCTCTTGCCCCTGACATCCCCCACCTCGGCCGTCTCGAAGTCCTTCAGCGAATCGGGCCGGGCGCGGAATCCCTCCATGTCATAGAAGGCTGCGCCCAGATGAATGGGCACCCGCTCGTTCCAGTACGCTTTGTTCAACTCCCGCCAGCGCCCAGCCAGGTCAGCCATGACTCCGGACGATACACGGAGGCGGACTGGCGCACTACGATGCCGGACTCGCCAACCATTCGGTGGTCACCAACAGCTCGAACGGCTCTCGAAATCCGACTCCGGATGCGCGTACGGGGACAGCTTCGCCAACGCACGGTTGATCCTCCGCGCCCGCTGCGCGGCACGTGCGGGCTCTCGGCGAGCGACTGCCGCCGAGCTCAAGCAGCGATGACCTGTCGGTGCGCCACTGACAATCACCCACCCCCGCACGTCACGCTCGGCTCCAGGCACATCGGTGGCCTCGCCCGCACTGCACGTTCCAACGGAATCTGAAAGTGATCAGCGCTGAGAAAACCTCAATGCCCGTTCACCGGGCAATCGTGCGCCAGGTCGAAGTCTCCCCGCTGCGATTTCCGCCGCGATGTGGTCGGCGACTTGCCGATAGACGTACTCGGCGGCTCCCGGGTTCACGGGCGTGTCTGCCATGTCCCGAAGCTAGGTCGGTAGGCAGCAGTGCTGCAGCTTGGAGTAGCGGCATGTAGCTCCACGGCATGTAGCAGTTTGGTGCAGTAACGGTGGAGAGTGTAGTGACGCTGGGAGTATTGAGGGGGGCGCATGTCTGCCGAGAAGATCGATGAAGCGACCGGGGCCGCGTACGACAAGGGACTTCAGACGGCCGTTCGACTGAAGCGCGCTCTCGAAGCTCACGGGATCACCCTTCCTTCCCTGTCCGGGAAGTGGCCCGTGAACGGAACCCCCATGGTCGAGCTGGGGGATGCCGGGCCGACGTGGCCGAGGCCCTGGCCGCCGTCCTCGAAGGGAAGGCCGCGGAGTGACCCCTAGGCGCGTCTTCCGATTCGTCGAGTACCTGACTCGCCAAGACCCGACCGGCGAACTGTCTTGGGCCGTCCAGTGCGTATCCGGCGACGAGAGCGACTGTGGAGCGTCCTCGGGACCGATGACCGAGGAGACCCCCGCCATCCGATGGATGAGCAACCACACTGCCTCGACCGGACACAACCGCTACCGACGAACCTTCACCGACTACGCCCTTACCGAGCCGAAGAGCTAGAAGGCCCGTAGAGACGAGGAATGGTCCTCTAACCTCGATCTTGCGTGAGGGTCCGTCAGCTTGCTGACGGGCCCTTTCGGCTCATTCGGGGGCGGTCATTTTTGCAGGTGGGCAGGCTGGTGGCCCGGCTGTCGCGTCGGGTGGGCGCCGGGTTCCACGGCTCCGGCCGGGTGGGGCTGCTCGTAGGGACGGGAAGTTGCTGTCAGTCGGGGGTCGGCAGGGCCGCGAGCCGTTGCAGAGCGTCGGTGATCAGGCCGGTCCAGGGCCAGTGCTTGGCGAAGCGGAGGATGCGGCGTCGTCCGGTCGTGACGAGCTGCGCGGCGGCGGAGAAAAGGCGAAGTCGCAGGCGGCGGGGCTCCCACAGGCGGGCTTGGCCGGCGAGGGCGAGCAGGGGCATCCAGGCCAGCAGGCCGAGGGCGATCTGGACGATCTCCAGCCAGACCTGGTTCTGTGCGGCGTCCTGCAGGGGAAGGTTGCGCAGACCGGTGGCGCGGGCGGCGCGGATACGGTCCTCGGCGCGGGCCCGCTGGCGGTGCCGCAGCTCCAGCTCGGCGATCGAGGTGTGCTGGGTGTTGGTGGCGAAGCAGGTCAGGCGCATGCCGTCGGCGTCGGTGAAGCGCAACTGGGCGCCGGGGTGCGGCCGTTCCTTCCGCACGATCAGCCGCATCCCCTCGGGCCAGCCCTTGAGGCAGTCGCCGCCGAGCTCAGCCACCCAGGCGCCGTCACGGATCTCGCCGTCGGGCTCGACAGCCGGTGTCCAGGCCGAGGCCGGGACCTTCAGGACGGCGGCGTGGATGGCATCGGTGATGGTCATGCCGACCGAGTACGACAGCCACCGACCGCGGGCGGACAGCCAGTCGACGAACTCGTGGGTGCCCCCGCCTGAGTCGGTGCGGATCAGCGTCCGCCGTCCGCGCCGGTACTTCTTCGGCAGCTGCGCCAGCGCGAGCCGGGCGGCTTCGATGTGGTCGGCAGCAGTGTTGCTGCCCGCGTTCCCGGGCCGCAGCAGCCCGGCCACCGGCTCCCCGGACCCGCCCCGGCCGTGGTCGACGAACCCCATCAGCGGATGGTGCCCGTAGGTCTTCTTCCAGGTCGCGGCCGCATCCTGCTTCTCGGAATGCGCTATTACCAGCACCCCGTCCAGGTCCACGACCACCTGCCCGGCCGCGTCCGGCGCCGCGTCACCGGCCAACGTCCATACATGTTCACGCACGTGAGCGCGGGCCTGCCGCAGTGCGGTCAACGCACGCTTCCCGCCCGCTGCCAGCGCGCCGACCAGCCGGGACACCGTCGGATCGGAGGCCACCGGCCCGAACACCGCCGGCTCGGCCCGCAGCATGCCCACATCCGCCAGGCAGTCTCCGCCCAGCGCTACCGCGAGCGCCACATCCAGCAGGATCTTGCCCGGATCATGCACCGCCCGCGGCTTGCGCCACGGCGCCAACGCCGCCGATATCGCCTGATCCAGGCCGGCCTTGCGAACCGTCTCCACCAGCAGCACTCCACCGGCCTGGGAGACCGCCCCGCGACCACCGCCCTCGGTACGGACACGCGGGTAGAACCCGATACGCTTCTTCACCTGGAGAGTGCTTCTTTCACGCGACGACCTGGACCCTAGACAAGTCCCATCGTTGCAGGTCAGGAGCACTCTTCGCGTTTCTGATCACCCACCGGACGCCCCGCCGCGTGAAAGCGCGAGGCTAGTGGAGGTGTGTTGTCCGCACGGCATCACGCGTCATTGGGCCACGGCACGTTCCGCGCTCCGGTTCGCGGTCTTCTTGGTTGGCAGATGATTTACCGTCAGCGGTCTGCTCCTCTGCCGTGTGCGGGGCCTGCTGTTTCAGCGCTGCTGCCTGCGACGTCGGGTCCGTTCATCGCGCGGTGCGGTGACGGCCAAGGACACGCAGCCGGCAGCACTGCTTGGCTGGTCAGGCACGGCTGACCCTCACTCCCGTGGTCCTGCGCGAGGCGTGAGAGGGCCGGGCCCCCTGGTCGGCGTTGCCCCCTTCGGCCGAGATAGGGCCGAAGGGGGCGAAGGGGGCGGGAGCCGTGCGCGTGGCCGCGGGCACCCAACGGCGCGCTGGCCGCCGCGGTCAGGCGGTGGCGAACTCGGGGGCGATACGCGCCGCTGCGGCCGCCGCGTGACGTTTGACCTGTTCCTCGTCCAGGTGGTCCAGGCCGAGGTCGATCAGGAGCCGGTCGGCCTGCTG
Organism: Streptomyces sp. NPDC050743; assembly: GCF_044456925.1. Lineage (NCBI taxonomy): Bacteria > Bacillati > Actinomycetota > Actinomycetes > Kitasatosporales > Streptomycetaceae > Streptomyces > Streptomyces sp. NPDC050743. The sequence goes on along the minus strand of NZ_JBITGJ010000118.1, from coordinate 7,690 downwards.
GCGGGCCAGCGCCTCCAGGGTGTGGGGCAGGCTCTGGGTGTCGGTCGGCTGTCCGGACTCCTTCAGCTTCCGGGTGGCCTCCCAGGCGGCCGCGTGGCCGGCCTGCTCCTCGGTGACGAGACGGTCCAGGCTGCTGCTGCCGTAGATGACGGTGTGCGCGTCCTTGTACTGCGCGATGCTCTGGGACAAGATTTCTCCTTGCGTAAGGTCGGCCGGGCTCTTGCATGCCGGTCGGATACCGTCCCAGACAAACCCGATCCGGCCGGCCCGCGCCCGCCAGCGACCGCCGAACGGGTGGCCTGCGGGGGCGGCACGCGGCTGAGTCGGCTCCGCCGCCACCTGGCATTTCTCGAACCCGATCTTGACAGTCGTGCCGAGCGATGTCCTTGCCCCTGGCGGTTGGTGTGGCCGGCCCCGGTGAACGGGCAGGAACAGGGTGAAGCCATCCAGCAGGCCCGCCGTCATGCCTGCGCTCATGGCCGCCGCCCCGCAGCCACGCGCCACCTGTGCCTGAACCGCATCCCTTGGCCTTCGTGCCTCTTGCCAGAGCTCGAGCGTCAGTCCGATGAGCGGGACGGCCGATGAGGGTGAACAAGCTTTGCTTGCTCTGGGACCGCCCGTTCCGGTCGGGGTGGTTGTGACGGCGGGAACAGGAGGTCTTCCAGAGCGGTCAGCGCGAAAACAGTGAGGAGCAGGATTTCCGGGACGAGCAGACCTATCACGATCACGACGCCTCCCCGCACAGCAGCGATCACAACTGTTGCTTGGCGGCAACCTGGTCCCGCTCACCGTGCGCCCGAATGGGCTACTCCGCACGTGGAGGTGGGACCCGCGTAGGCCGATCGAGTGATCCCTTGCTCGTACGGATGTACAACAGGGCAGCGGCGGCGATCCTGGCGAGGCAGGGCCCCTTGCGGTCCAGGCACCCCACGGCAGCCGGGTGCCCAGACCTTCCCGGCAGGCGGGGCGACCGGGAGCCCCCGAGCAGTACGCCCACGCGCTCGCTCGGCACGCGGCTCGGCGCGACCCCGCTGCGCCCTCGCCATCCCCGGTGCGGGCGGCCCCGGGGACGTCATGGGCATGAGTCCCCGGCTGCCGGTCAGCCGACGACGGCCTGCTGGGCCTGGGCCTTGGTGTGGGCAAGGCGGTGGGAAGAGCGGCGCCGGGAGCGTTCCCGCACCCAGATGACGGGTGTGTGTCCATGCCGGCCCGGTGCGGGCGGCGGGCGGCGTCATCGAGAACCCGGCCTCGTCTTCGAAGCACAGCCAGGCCACGAGCGCCGCCACGGCGTTTCCACCCGGGCCCAGGGCTCCTTCCCCCATCCGGCGACGGCTTCCTCGCCGCGCTCGATCGCGCGGCGGGCCGGGCCTGGTGGCTGAAGTCGTGCCGGTGCGGCATCTGCGCGATGGGCGACAGCGTCATGCTCTCGCGGAACCGGCGCCCGACCAGCGTCTCGATCCGCGCCAGCGTCCAGGTCTGACCCGGCCGACCATGCGCTACCGGCCCCTTGGCGAGTTCCTGCTCGCGCACCTCAAACAGTGCCCCGCTCAGCATCGGTCTGGATGCCGGCCCCTTCGACTCCAACACCGGCGCTCCGCCGTGACGGCCTGGGGCGCGCACACGTCGCGCACAACCCGGCCGACGAGAACCTGCCGCCCGCCGGCGAGGCTGCCGCCGCGGCGTGGGTCAACCTGCTCTGCGGGGAGAGGGGCTCGTGCTGGTTGTGGTCGGTGACGCTCGGGGGAGCGGCACGTCTGGTCGGCCGATGGGTTCTGAGCCTGAGCCGGGGACGACACCGCCGGGCGGCCTCGGGCGGGTGCCGCCGCCGTCAGCGGCAGTACCCGCCAGGACCGGAAAGGTACACAAGCGGCGACCCTGGATACTGCCTCAGCCCACCCAGCAGCCCACCACGCGCCCGATCAGTCCCCACCATGCCAACCCGTCGGCCCTGTCCGCACTGCATCGGCCGAGCCCCCGCCCCCGGCGGCAAAACCGCCCTCACAGTCAGACGCCGCGCACATCACCGATGTGGATTGCCACCTCGGCCTCCTGCTGTGTCGTCTGCAGCTGCTCGGTGCCGCGGCACCGTCCCTCACCCAGGAGTCGTACACCCACGACCAGGCACTCCGCGAAAGCAAGAGCAGCTCACCCTGGCTGATCCAGAGGTCGAAGCCGATCTTCGCCAACCCATCACGGCCCAGCGCTTACCGTCACCTTCCAAGCGATGCGTCGGCAGACTCACTTGCTTTTTGCAAATCAGAGTGCCCGGCAGTAGGCGTTACTTGAGGCGCTTGGTGGTGGGGTGACCGTCCCATCGGCAGAGCGAGGTGGCTCGGCGGATGAGCATGCGAAGCGCGCCGACAGCGGCGGACAGGTAGAGGTAGAAGTCGACGACCTGGCTGCGTTTCTCGGTGCAGCGTCGCAGTTTGCCGAAGCCGTTGCCGAAGCCGTTCATCCAGGCATGACTGCGCTCGACCACCCATCTCTTGCCGGCCCGGATCGGAGCGGGCACGCCCTTGCGGGCGATCTCACCGGTGAACGAGTTCCGACAACGCGGCCCGTGTCTTATAGCGGTCGTTGCCAGGGTCCAAGTTGACGTCGACCTGACCGGTGCGGGCCCCGAGCCGCCGGAGCAAGCCACAAACCGCACGACGCCGGTGCACTTCGGCCAGCCCACGCTCCCGTGCGATCAGCGCTGCGCCCGCTCGATCTCCGTGGCAGCGTCAGCGACAGTCCGGCCATGGACGGCGGGGCGACCGCCGTAGGGGTCTTCATCGCTCCACAACGTCGTCGGGGCAGCCCTGCGGACCACCGGTATGACCTCACTGGCGAACCGCTCGAGCATGGCGAGCTGCTGCTCATGCGGGATCATCGTCGGGAGGTTGAAGGACTGCAGATCGTGTCCGAACCCCTCGTGGAACCAGAGGATCTTCTCGGCGATCTGCTGCGGCGACCCGACCAGGACCGGGCCACGCTCGATGGCGTCGTCGATGGTCGCGAACGTGTTCTCGTTGCCGGGCGTATGATTCCCCGGCTTGCTGAAGAAAGCCATGATCTGCTCGTACGTCGGCCCGAAGGCCTTTTTCGCCTCCTGGGTCGTGTCAGCCAAGTAGAGGAAGCCGGCCCCTGCGCCGACATAGGCGAATCGGGGGTCGTGCCCGTGCTCGGTGTACTCCGTGCGGTAGTGGTCGATGAGTACGGTGTAGTTGTCACGGGGCTGGATGGCGTTGGCGGAGAAGAGCGGGTCACCCCACTTCGCCGCGAGGCTCGCCGAGGTCAGCGTGGTCGCCGACCCGTGCCACACGCGAGGAGCACCGGCGAAGGGGCGCGGCAGGCTGGTGACCTCGTTCAGCGGTCCGCGAAAGCGGCCCTGCCAGGTGACCTTCTCCTCGCGCCACAGTCGGCGCAGCAGCTCGTACTTCTCTGCCAGCGCCTCCCACTGGTCGCCGTTGTCGATACCGAACATCGGCAGCTGACGCATTTCGTTGCCCTTGCCGATGACAAGCTCGAGCCGGCCGCGGGAGAGCTGGTCGACCGTGGCGTAGTCCTCGGCGACGCGCAGCGGGTCGTGGATCGACAGGACCGAGACGCCCGTCTGAATCCGGACCCGGCTGGTGGTCGCGGCTATCGCACCGAGCAGGACCGTGACGCCGCTGGAGAGGAAGGCACCGGCGTGCCGTTCGCCCAACCCGACCGCGTCAAAGCCGAACTGCTCGGCGTAGCGCGCGGAGGTCAGCGCCTGGGAATACCGCTCGTCGGGGCGGATCTCGCGCCCGGTCAGGGGGTTCTTGAGGTTCGGCAGGATGTCGAGGACTTGGAACTTCATGAGTGGATCTCCGGTTCTTCGCTGGGCGTGCCCGTCGGGTCGGCAAAAGACAGTGCGGTGGCCTTCCACTGCCGCAGCAGGCTGTTGACCGCCTGACGGCCGGCGCGGTTGGAGCCGACGGTGGACTGGGACGGCCCGAAGCCGACCAGGTGCACGCGTGGTTCGGCGGCCACCTGGGTGCCGCGCATCGTGATCCCGCCGAACTCGTTGCGCAGCCCAAGGGGCTCCAAGTGCGCCAGGGCGGCCTTGAAACCCGTGGCCCACACGATGGCGTCGAGGGCCGTGAACGAACCGTCCGCCTCGCGGACGCCGTCGGGTTCGATGGCGGTGAACACGGGACGACGCCGCAGGACCCCGCGCTCCTTCGCCGCCAACGCGTACGGAGTCCAGGCCAGGTCGGTATAGGAGACGACGCTGCCGGTGGGCCTGCCCGCTTCGACGTCGGCGGCGACCTTGGCGACAATCTCACGGCCGACGACCTCGCGCTCGAACTCGCCCTCGCGGAAAACGGGTTCGCGACGCGTGTACCAGAACGTGGTGGCCACCCGTGAGATCTCCTCCAGTTGCTGGAGTGCCGAGATGCCGCCGCCAACGACGGCGACCCGCAGGCCGGCGAACCGGTCGGCCGAGACATAGTCATGGGTGTGCACCTGGATGCCGGTGAAGGTCTCCTGCCCCGGGTAGTGGGGGCGGACGGGGTTGGTCCATGTGCCCGTGGCGTTGATGACCGCCCGGGTGGTCCACGTCCCCGCGCTGGACTCCACCGCCAGTTCTCCGTCGGGGCGGTCGTCCACGGTCCGTACGCGGGTGACGGTCACCGGACGCAGGATCGGAAGGTCAGTCGCCTGCTCGAAGGCGGCGAAATAGCGCGGCACCGCCGCACGACTGGGCTCGTCGGGGTCGACAGGTGGTTGCGGGAAGTCGGGCAGGTCAAAGATGCCGTTCACGGTCCCCATCCGCAGCGACTCCCAGCGGTGCCGCCACGCCCCGCCGGCCGCCGGTTCGGCATCGAGTACCACGAAGGTTGCCTCGGTGTCGGAGGCGTGCGGGCCGGTCAGGGCGCTAGCGAACCCACGCCGCTTGATGTGGTAGCCGGCCGAGAGCCCCGACTGTCCGCCTCCTATGACCACCACTGTCGCGCGTCGGGCCGCTCGCTCGTATCCCGCCTGTCCCCTTTCCGGGGCGGGTGTGTCAACGTACATCGGCCCGGTCACCATCTTGAGGACGTGCGCTTCCGCCGGTGGCGAGGCGCATGAGGTCGGTGGTGAAATCCACATCGTCCAGGGGCCGTTGCGCCCGTGTGGCGTTGCCGCCGAACTGGTGGCCGTAGTTGCCCCAGTTGCTGTCGGCGATCTGCCGGCCGGCTCCGCTGCGCAGCATGACGGAGAGTTCTTGCGCGGCTCGGGCGACGCGCTTGCCAAGGTCGGTCGATGCCCAGTCCTCGGGCGCGGAGTACAGGGAGGTGGGCACCGGGATGGTGCGCAGGAATCCGAACAGCGGCCTCAGCTGGTCGTCGACGACCATGGCGTGTCGGGCGCTTCCGCCTGTCGCGGCGAGGACGACCGGTTTGGCGATGAGCAGATCGTTGTCGATCAGGTCGGCGAACGACTTGAACAGGCCGCTGATCCCCGCCTTGTAGACCGGGGTGGCGGCGATGACCGCGTCGGCCCCGGCGAGCAACTCCATGGCCGCCTGCACCTTCGGGTTGAGCATCCCGGAGACGATGCCCTGTGCGATGTCGACGGCCAGAGGGCCGAGATCGATCGCACGCACGGTTGCTGTCGTGCCCGACGCTTCGAGGATGTCGACCGTCTTCTGGGCGATGCGGTCGGCAAGCAGCCGGGTCGAGGACGGATCGCTGACGCCGGCGTTGACGATGGCGATCGTGAACGAAGTCACGGCGGGGGTGAGGTCGTTCATGCGGTGTCCCTCGTGGGTGCTTTCGTGTGATGGGCGGCGGCGACCAGCGCGCGACCGAGCTCGCGAAGCGTCTCCAGCTGTTCGCGCGTCAGGGCCCGGGTCATCGCGGTGGTGACATGCCGCGCATGTGCGCGGCCCAGGCGCCGTTGGACCTCGCGGCCTTCGGCGGTGAGGACGATGCGGCAGGCGCGGGCGTCGTCGGGATCGGGCCGTCGTTCGACGAGGCCCCGCTTCTCCATGCGGGCGACGAGCCGGGACACCCCTGCCTGGGTGAGCAGGGCGTCGTCGATCAGGTCGGTGATCCGCAGGCCGTCCTTCGCTCCGGCCAGCGCGTAGAGCACGCCGTACTCGCGTGGCGGGAAGCCACCCCAGTCGCCCTCGTACTCGAACTCTCGCGCGAGGGTCGCCTGGGCCCGGAACATCGCCTCCCAGGCCTCGTTTGCCAGTCGGCTGACGCCGGCCATCAGAACGCCGCCGGGAAGCTGGCTTCGACGGCCGGGTCGCTGTCCTGGTACGGCGAGGTGCCAGACAGGTTGTCGCCCCGGTTCGGGTTCGGCCGCGGCTGACGCGGCTCGGCGTCGCCGTACTTCGCCCTGACCAGGGAAGCGTGCGTCGGAGCGTCGGGGACACCGGGCTTGCGGCGGGCGGCCATCTCCTTGCGCAGCACGGGCACCACCTCAGTGCCCAGCAGTTCGACCTGTTCCAACGCCATGTCGAGGGGCAGACCGAGGGCGTCGACCGAGAAAAGCTGGCGTTGGTAGTCCCCGAAGCCCTCCTGGAAGGTGAGGACCTTCTCGATCACCTCCTGCGGGCTGCCGACGGTCAGCGGCGTGCCCGCCATGTAGTCCTCCAGCTTCGAGCCGCGGAAGACCGGGTAGTTCTCGAAATAGGGCCGATAGGTGTTGACCGCGTCCTGGGAGCGCTTGGCGACGAACGCCTGGCCGCCCAGTCCGACGATGGCCTGCTCGGCGGTGCCGTGGCCGTAGTGCTCGTACCGTCGCCGGTAGAGTTCGACGATCGGCTTGAAATGGAAGTTCGGGGCCAGGATGTGGTTGGCGAAGAACCCGTTGCCGTAGTACGCCGCCTGTTCGGCTGTCTCAGGGCTGCGGATCGAGCCGTGCCACACGAACGGCGGGACGTCGTCCAGCGGGCGCGGGGTGGAGGTGAAGCCCTGCAGCGGGGTGCGGAACTTTCCGTCCCAGTCGACCACGTCCTCGCGCCACAGCCGGTGAAGCAGGTTGTAGTTCTCCAGGGCGAGGGGGACACCCTGGCGGATGTCCTTGCCGAACCAGGGATACACGGGCACGGTGTTGCCGCGTCCGAGCATCAGGTCCAGCCGCCCCTTGGCGACGTGCTGCACCATCGCGTAGTCCTCGGCGATCTTGACCGGGTCATTGGTCGTGATCAGGGTCACCGCGGTACTCAGGATGATCCGGTCCGTCAGCGCCGCGATGTGGGCGAGGAGGGCCGGCGGCGAGGACATCACGAACGGTGGATTGTGGTGCTCGCCCAGCGCGAAGACATCGAGGCCCACCTCGTCGGCCCGCCGGGCGATCTTGATCAGGTTGCTGATCCGCTCCGCCTCGCTCTGGGTGTGTCCCGTGGTCGGGTCGGGCGAGATGTCACCGACCCCGAAGATGCCGAACTGCATGTCGTGCTCCCTGCTGGTACATGACTTCGCATGCAAACAAGCAACATGACTGAGCATGTATTCCCCAGGAGTCGACCAGCGGCGCTGTGATCCCCGTCATAGCCCGTACGTCGACTCGGACGCCGACGGCAGCCACCTGGCGGGACGGGCCCGGATCGGCAGCGCAGCGGCGACCAGGGAGAGGGGCGACGGCGAGGCTGAACCTTCCCCTTGATCGTGGACACCTGGAGACTGGGACACGAGGTTCCAGAGGAAGTAGTGCCAGGTGGGAAGTAAGAGCAACCGCAGCAGGC
>NZ_JBITGJ010000117.1:0-18931 GCF_044456925.1 Streptomyces sp. NPDC050743 | reverse complement strand
CCCTCGTCGTCGGGGACGTGGTCGGACACGGCATCAACGCCGCAGTGACGATGGGCAGGCTCCGCACCGCCGTCCGCACGCTCGCGGACCTGGACATGCCCCCCGACGAACTGCTGGCCTGCCTCGATGACACGGTCCGCCGACTGGCCGAGGAGGACGCCGACGGAGCGGACGAATTCCCCGTGGTTTTGGGCGCTACCTGCCTGTACGCCATCTACGACCCGGCCACCCGGCGGTGCACGATGGCACGGGCCGGGCACCTCCCGCCCGCGATCATCGATCCACAGGGCCAGGTCACCTTCCCCGACATCCCCACCGGAGCCCCCCTCGGCGTCGGGCTGGGCATCCCCTTCGAGGCCGTGGAAGTGGAACTGTCCGAGGGCAGCGTGCTCGCGTTCTACACCGACGGCCTGGTCGAGTCCCGTGACGAGGACATCGACGTCGGCATGCACCGCCTGGGCGCCGCCCTCGCGCAGCCTGACCAGTCCCTGGAAGACCTGTGCTCCTCAGTGATGGAAACCGTACCGACGCAGGCAGCATCCGACGACGTCACTCTGCTCCTTGTCCGGATCCGCACACTCAACGCGACCCAGATCGCCTCCTGGGACCTGCCGCCCGAGCCGACCGCCGTCCACACCGCCCGACACCTGACCACCCGCCAACTCAATGCATGGGGACTGGAGTACCTCGTGCCCACCACAGAACTGGTCGTCAGCGAACTGGTCACCAACGCCATCCGCCACGGCGCCGGCCCGATCCGCCTCCGCCTCATCCAACACCAAGTCCTGACCTGCGAAGTATTCGACAGTGGAGGCTCCTACCCCCGACTGCGCCATGCCCGCATCGTCGACGAGAACGGCCGAGGCCTGTTGATGATCGCCCAGTTGTGCCGCAGGTGGGGCTGCCGCTCCTCAACGGGGGGCAAGTGCGTATGGGTCGAACAAGACCTGCCCTCTACAGCCTCAGTCGCTCTGGCCGCGGACTTAAAGCCAGCAGGATCGGTGACACGGTTCTTACCGGCACCCCAGCGCAAGGCCCGCCGCGAGTACGAGAACCGCGTCAGCACCCTCGGAGCCCCAGCCTGACCATGATCACCGGCTTAGCGTTAACCGCTGTACCGATGTTCCCCGAGGCCGAGGTAGATTCCGACGCATGCTCTTCGGCTACGCGCGGGTCTCGACCGCCGACCGGAATCTCGACCATCAGATCGACGCCCTCTTGCGGCACGGGGTTGAGCGGAGCGAGATCCACATCGACATCGCGAGCGGCACGAAGGCGTCTCGTCCGAAGCTCGACCTCGTGCTCCAGCTGCTGCGGCGGGGCGACACGCTCAAGATCACCCGGCTTGATCGGCTCTCCCGCTCCGTCCTCCACCTGGTCGCCCTCGGCGCCGACCTGCGCGAGCGAAGCATTGGGCTGCACGTGATCGAGCAGGGGATCGACACCTCCACGGTGGAGGGCCGCGCGATGTGCGGCATGCTGTCAGTACTGGCCGAGCTCCAGCGCGAGCTCATCGTGGCCAACACGATGGACGGCCTCGCCGCCGCCCGGGCCCGCGGCCGCAAGGGCGGCCGGCGCCCCAGCCTCACCGAGGACCAGGCCGCGCTTGCCCAGCAGCTCTACGACGCCCGCGAGAAGACCGTCCAGCAGATCGCCGACCTGTTCGGCGTGCCCCGCTCCACGGTCTACGGCCACCTCGACCGCGAGAAGACCGTTCCCCGACAGCCGAGGAAAGTCGTGGCTACGAGATCCTGATCGCAACTCTGCGGCTGGCGTCTGAACGACGACTTCGGGGAACAGCTACCGGCTCTCATCCTTCGGAGCTTTTGCTGCTCCGCTCGACCGGGATCCACAGCTGGGAGTCGGTCTCCGCGCCGACCTTCACCGGCTGTGTCCGCAGGAGCTCCGGACCTGTCCGGCTCGTGTACGGGTTGGAGGGGAACCATTGCGTGAACACGTCTCGCCACAGCTCCTGGAGGGCGCTCGGGTAGGGTCCGTGGTTGTCGAAGACTGCCCAGGTCCCGGCCGGTACGTCGAGGGCGTCGAGATCCTCGGCGGCCGTCTCGGGACCGGTCACCACGCCGATCCAGTAGTCCGCCTCGGCGCCCTCTTCCCGGCTGTCGGTCAGGTAAACCACCGCCGACAAGATCCCATCCGGCTCCTGGCCGGCCAGCTCCTTCATCCGCACGATCGCCAGCTTGTCCAGGCTCTCCAGGTGCGCCACGGCGGCCGTGTTGAGCCCCTCCGGTACGAGTGGGAGCCGGGCCTTCTTGCCGATGACCCGAAACGACTCCTTCTCCACGATCCGGTAGCGCATGGTCGTACTGCCCTCCACGACCACACGGAACGACATGCGCGGCTGCGCGGTGAGCACCGCGCCCGTGCGCCGGGCCTCGCCCGGCCCGATGCCGTGCACCGACCGGAAGGCCCGGGCGAACGCCTCGCCCGAGCTGTACCCGTACCGGACCGCGATGTCGAGCAGCGTCAGCTCCCCGGCCAGCACCTCCGCCCCGGCGAGCGTCATCCGCCGCCGCCGCACGTAGACCGGCAGCGGCATCCCGGCGAGCGCGGAGAACAGCCGCCGGAAGTGGTACTCCGACACCGCGGCGATCCGGGCCACCTCCGCCATGTCGACCTCCTGGTCGAGACATGCCTCCAGACGGTCCAGCGCCTGATTCAGCCGCTCCAGCACGCCTAACCGTCCCTTCTCCTCTTGCGTCTCCACCGCCGTACGCGGCCGCGGAGCCAAAGCGGCCGACACCCGAACCCAAGCCGGAATCGCGCGCCCCGCCCGGCGCCTCGGCGATCATCCGCGCGGGGCGACCTGGGCGTCGACCTGGCCAACGGCCCGACCGTGCGCCGTCAGGTCCCTTGCTGGAGTAGAGAAGATTCGATCGCGCCCGGCCCGATAAAACCAGTGCGAGAATTGTCGGGCGGGAAGCCCTGACCTGGCATGAGGCTTACGCTCATGACTGATGTTAAAGGGTTTTGCGAGCCGCGGTTCGAGGCTGTCCGGGCAGCCCTGGCAGCCTTGCTCAGCAAGGACGAGGTGGGTGCCTCGGCGGCCGTCTACCTGGACGGCGAGCCGGTGGTCGACATCTGGGGCGGGTACGCCGATGCGAACCGCTCCGTCGCGTGGGAGCGCGACACCATCACGGGCGTGAACTCGACGACCAAGAACATGACCGCCCTGTGCGCGCTGATCCTGGCCGACCGGGGCGAGCTCGATCTGTCCGCGCCGGTCGCCGCCTACTGGCCCGAGTTCGCCGCGGCCGGCAAGGAGAACGTGCTGGTACGGCACGTGCTGTCGCACACCGCGGGACTGCCGAACCTGTCCGGGCCGACGACCGTCGAAGAGCTCTACGACTGGGAGAACGTGACGGCAGGGCTGGCCGCGCAGGCGCCCGAATGGGAGCCGGGAACGGCCGCCGGCTATCACGCGCTCACCTTCGGCTTCCTTGTGGGTGAGATCGTCCGCCGCGTCACCGGTCGCAGTCTCGGCGAGTTCTTTGCCGAAGAGGTGGCCAAACCGCTCGGTGCGGACTTCCACATCGGGCTGCCCACCGAGCATGACCACTGGGTCGCACTGCTCATCCCGCCGCCGTCACTGACCGACGAGTACGCCGCCAGCGCACCCATTGGACCGGATGGCACCCGCCGAGAGAACACCGGCGTGGCGATCCGGGTCAAGGACGCCAACTCCCCGGCCTGGCGCCGTGCGCAGATCCCTGCGGTGAACGGCTTCGGCAACGCTCGCTCCGTCGCCCTGGTGCAGTCGGTATTGGCGAACCAGGGGTCGGCCGGCGGCGTGCGGGTGCTGTCCCCCGAGGGTTGCGAGCCCGCGTGGCAGGAGGTGTTCCGTGGCACCGACCGCGTGCTGGGCACCCCGATGTGCTGGACGGCGGGCTTCGGCAAGTTTGGCAACACCTTCGGCTGGGGCGGCTGGGGCGGCTCGCTGGTCGCCAGCGACCCCGACTCCCGCATGACGGTGGCCTACGTCATGAACCAGATGATCGACCGCGACCATCAGGACGACAACCGCGGCATGGAGATCATCATGGCCGCCTACAGCGGACTGCACTGACACGCAACAGGGCAGCAGATCGCCCCACTCCACGGTCTATGGCCGCCTCGACCTCGAGAAGGCCATAGCGCGACAGCCCGAAAGGCACCGCGCCCGCGAAGCCCTGAGCGCTACTTTGCGGCTGGGGTCAGAGATAGGAGTCCGGGGCCGAGATCCCCGCGAGTTCACGGAAACTGAAGCTTCTTCAGCGGGAACCCGAGGGTCCAGGGATGCCATTCTCGGGGGTTGACCCGTGGGTTCGTGGCGAACACACGGGATCGGCTTCGAGGTCGGCCTGGAGAAGCTGCCGAGCCGAGTCCGCGTAGCGGATGGCGGTCTTCTCGTCGATACCGAAGACGAGGGCGAGGTGGAGGGGGTCGGCGCCGTGGGTGAGGGCCTCTTCGAGCTGGCGGTCGACGCGGAGCCGTTCGAGCGTGGCGGTGAGGTTGCGGGTGGCTCGGGTGGTCCAGAGTTTCCCGGCCGGGCCGAGTTCGACGGCGGTCTTCTGGGTGATCAGTAGGTGAGGGTTGCCCGTGTTCGGCCATCGGTTGCGCCGGTGGTCGAGCCAGTCCAGAACCGCATGACGGGTGAGGTCGTCGAGCGGGCGGACGTGGCCGCCGACGGTGATGCGGCGGTTGCCCAGGTCGACGTCGTCCAGCTGCATCGTCCGGATCATCTTCGGCCGTGCCGCGTGGACGGCGGCCAAGGCGACGATGAGCCGGATGTCCGGGGTGGTGGCGGTGGCGATGGCCTCGTCGATGTCCGCCTGGACGAGGGCTTGGAGGACACCGCCGGTCTGCCGGGGGACACGGATACGGATCGTGGGATTGCGGAAGATCTGGCCGTTCTTCTTCGCGTGCCGGAACAGTGACCGCAGGGCGACGATCCGGCTTTCGCGCTGTTTGCCGGTGACAGCGTCCCGGGCCGCGATGATGTCCTCCCGGGTAACCTCTCGCAGGTGGTCGTAACGGCTGGACCACTCCAGCAGCACTGGCTGGATCTCACCCAGGTAGGCCCAAGTCGTATGCCGGGACCGGGGCTCGGACCGTGGGCCACCGTCGAGGAGAGTGCGAACCCAGGCTTCGACGGCGCGATGGATGCCTGGTGGCATGCCGTCGAGTTTTCGCTCCAGCCACCGATCGACGGCGGGGGCCCGGTCGTCGGCGAACAGGCCAAGACGGTCGAGGACTTCGGCTGTCCGCACGACGGGAAGCCCACGGATTCGTAGGGCCGGGAAGAGCTCGGAGTATCGAATCGACTCACCTTCGCGGAAGCCGGACAGCACGATGACCAGGGCTCGGTTCACATCGCTGGTGATCCAGCGGCTCCAGCCGCGGGCCTCTCCCAGAGCCCGAGCGGCCTGCTGGGCCCGGACCAGCCAGGGGTTGGCCAGGTTCGCGTGGAGTTCCCGGTCGAACCGGCGGAAGTCCCGAGTGGCAGTGAACAGCGTCAGTTGCGTTGCCGTCGTGATCAGGCGATGCGGTTCGGGAAGCGGCAGCGTCTTCCGGACGCGCCGCCCGGCCTTGCCGACCCGGGGTCCGCCGTTCTTGGGCCGCTGGAGGTTCGCGAAGAACAGCTGCTGGCAGGTCACCTGTCGCAGGTACGGCTCGATCACCGACGCCTTGCCGCTGGCCTTGATCGCCCAGGTCGCCTGAGCCCGACAGAGGCGGCAGTAGCCGTGCTTGTCATCGACTGGGACCTGCCGCCGGCAGCCGACGCACTCGCCGACGGCGTGTTGCTGGCCGTAGGTATAGCAGCCGCGGCAGAACCGGCCGGGCAGCTGGCCCCAGGCGAAACAGCCCGAGCAGGAGGCCGCCGGCTTGTTCTCGCTGATCTTCCCCATGGTGATGGTGGCCAGGTCACATAGGCGGCAGGGAACGGCCGTCGCGGCGCTTGGGCACGACGGCCGGGGCCACCACCGAGCCGGTCGTGGCTTCCTGGACTCCAGCCTGCTGACCTGGGCGGCTGACCTTCCCGGGCTCGGGAATCAGCAGATCGCCGATCTCACAGCCGAGCACGACACAGATCACGTCCAGGTCCTCCAGCTTGAGGGAGACCGGCTGGCCGGACCACAGGCCGGACATCTTCCCGGCTGAGATCACCAAACCGTGCTCGGCCAGGCTCCGCTGGAGCTCGGACGCCTTCCAGATCCCCTTGTTCGCGGCGGTCAGCCGCAGGTTCCACTTCATCCCATCAGTCCTTCCAGCCGCTTCGCGGCCCGCTGCTGCCCGGACACCCAGGCGTCCTCGACCCGGGTCTGCTGGACGTGGATGTACCGCATCGTGGTGGCGATCCAGGAGTGTCCGAGGACCGCTTGGATCCCAAGCAGATCAAGGCCTCCGAGGTAGAGCTCGGACGCGCAGAAGTGCCGCAGGACGTGCGGCGTCAGCGTGTCGGCCCAGCCGGGCAGATGGGTCTTCGCTGCGGCGGCCAGGCCGTTGCGCAAGGCGTCGTCGCCGACGCGGCGCGAGGAGCCGTCGGTGTTCTTGCGCTCGGAGGGGAACAGCGGGGCTCCGGGTCGGGTGTGGTCGTCGTCGAACTGGCCCCAGACGTCCTCGATGAACCACCGCAGCGTGCGGTCGGCGCCGTTGATCAGCGGCACCATCCGCTCGCGCGGGCCTGAGCCGCGGGCGCCCTTGCCGTGACGCACATGGAGCTTGCCGAAGCGCCCCAGGTCCCACTTGATGTCCGCCAGATCGAGCTTGCACGCCTCACTCACCCTGAGTCCGACCTGCGACATCAGTTTCGATGCGGTGTAGTTCCGCGCGGTGGGCGCGAACTTGCGGCACGTTGCCAGCTCGCCGCCCCAGCCGGTGAACAGTGTCTTGATCTCCGGCTCGGTCGGCGGGATCCGCAAGGCGGCGTCCTTGGATCCCCGCGGGCGGTTCATCTCGTCGATCGGGCACTCGACGACCCGCCCGGTCATCCGGTGGATCTCGACCTTGTGCCGCAGCTCCAGGAACAGGAAGTACGTGGTCAGAGCCTGCGCGCGGGCCAGCCGGGTGCCGCTTGGCGAGCCCCGCAGTACCTTCCCGAAGTACCCGTCGGCGTCGGCCGGCTCCATATCCCACAGCGGTCGGCCGAACCAGGCCCGCATCTGGTCCAGGTGCCCGACGTCCCCGCGGATGGTGCCGTCCGCCAGCCCCGCCGAAGCCCGCGCGAGGACGAACCCGGCGAGCACGTCGGTCTCGAACTGCTCCAGTTCCTCCGCCGAGACCGGATCGCGGAACTCGCGCAGGTCGCGTACGGCTGCCAGCGCCAACCCGAGCCTCCTCGCCTTCACCCCGATCGCAGATCGATCGGACGAAGTGAGAACGCTTCAAGAATCCTGAAGTTACGTCACCGACTCGAAGAACATCCCGAGGAGACAGAACACCCTGGCCACGGGGACAAGGACTCAGCAGGGCTCAGGGGAACTCATGGGATGTCGCACATCTGGGAGCCGAAGACCAGGGTGGTGACGGCGAGAGCACCGAGGCGGCGTCGGTCGCGCAGCAGGGCGGGCACCAGCATCGGGTGGGTGACCCGGCGTTCGGTGACGGCCGGTTCGGCCAGGAGCGCAACGCCGGCTGTGAGCGAGCCGATGGTCTGTGCGGAGGTCCAGCCGTGCTCGGGCGCGCCGGTCAGTGCCCAGACGATGGCCACGGCCGCGCCGGTGGCGCAGAGCGCGCCGATGAGGTCGAAGCGGCCGGGGTTGCGCGGAGTTTCGGCAACGAAGCGCGGGGCGAGGGCGAGCACGGCGATGCCGATGGGGACGGTGATGAACAGCGTCCAGCGCCAGGAGCCGACTTCGCTCACCACGCCGCCGAGGAGGAGGCCGAGGGTGCTGCCACCGATACCGACGGCGGCGAACAGGGCCAGGGCCCGGTTGCGTGCAGCGTCGTCGCGGGCGCTGGTGGTGACCAGGGCGGGCACGCCGGGTGCGGCGAGGGCTGCGCCAATGCCCTGCGCCGCGCGGGCGGCGATCAGCAGAGTGGAGGTCTGGGCGAAGCCGCCGAGCAGGGGGGAGGCGGTGAAGATGCTCAGGCCGATGAGGAAGACGCGCAGCCGGCCGTAGGTGTTTCCGGGCCGGCCGCCGGTCAGCATCAGGCCGCCGAAGGCGGGGGTGTAGGCGTTGACGATCCAGGACAGGGAGGACGGGCCGAGGCCGGTGCCGATGCTGGGCAGGGCCACGTTGACGATGGTGCCGTCGAGGGTGAGCATCAGCTGCCCGACCAGCACGATCATGATGCCCATAGCCGCGTGGCGGCTGCCCCGGTTCATGCGTCAGGCCGGCTGGGCCAACATCGCCGCCGCAGCCGGCCACTATCGGTCACACCCCGAGCACGCCACCGCGCTCCTCAAGATCACCTGCTGAGAACGCATGAGCCCTGCCTCAGAGTGCCGTGATCGAGCGGCCCACCCAGGAAGGGGCCTCTTCCTTCAGCGCCGTCAGCCGCTCGAGAACGGCGTCGGGAAACGGTGTCGCTCGGCCGGCCTGCTGATCGACGTGAAGGGCGAGCAGTTCGATGGTGGCGATCGGGCCGGCGCCCGGCTCCGGCTCTGCCGCCGGGTCGTCCGGGACGAGGTACATCTCGTGCGTCAAGCGTGCCTTCTTCCCGACCGCACCCAACACCCTTGTTTGCACAGCGAGTTGGGCGCCCACCGGCACATCCTGCAGATAGCATACGTGCGACTCGACCGTGTACATCGAGCATCCCGTGTCCTTGCGGTACGCGGCGTCCATCCCCGTGCGCTCCATCAGGGTGTCCGTCGCGAAACCGAAGACGAGGACGTAGAACGCCTCGCTCATATGGCCGTTGTAGTCGACCCACTCCGGGCGCACGGTCTCGAGGAACAGCGGGAGGCGGGGCCGGCTCATTCGGTCCCTGCCCCGGGCAGCCGGCCGGTGGCGCGCAGGACGGCGATGACGCCCCGATCGCGTTCGGCGACCAGGTCGGCGATCGTGCGGCCCTCGGCGCAGTCGTCGCAGCCGGAGACGACCGCGTCGTACAGCGCCTGGTCCAACTCCGGGGCCTCCAGCCGGGTCCATGGGGACTTCAGGGATGGCCCGAAGTGATCGAGCATATGGGCCATACCGCCCTCGCCGCCCGCGAGGGCGAAGGTGAGCATCGGTCCCATGACCGCCCAGCGCAGACCCGGGCCCTCGGTGATGGACTGGTCGATGTCGCGGACGGTCGCCTCACCGTTGGCGACCATGTGCAGGGCCTCGCGCCACAGGGCCTCCTGGAGACGGTTGGCGATGAAGCCGGGGACCTCGCGGTCCATGGTGATGACGGACTTGCCGGCCACCTCGTAGAAGCGGGTCGCCCAGCGCACCGCCTCCGCGTCCGTCCGCTCCCCGCCGACGACCTCGACGAGCGGGATGAGGTACGGCGGGTTGAACGGGTGGCCGACGACCAATCGGCCGGGGGTGACCGCCTCGGTCTGCATGTCGGTCATCGGGTAGCCGGAGGTGGAGGAGGCGACGACGACTCCTGCGGGTGTGGCCGCGTCGAGCTTCGCCAGCAGTTCGCGCTTGAGGCCGAGCTTCTCCGGGGCGCTCTCCTGCACGAACTGCGCCTCGGCCACCGCCTCTTCGAGGGTGTCCGCCATGCTGAGGCGCTCCCTGCTCGCGCCGGACGCGAGGCCGAGCTGCTCGAGCGCGGGCCACGCGGCGTCGACGAGCCGTCGTAGCCGGGCCTCGGCGTCGGGGGCCGGGTCCCAGGCGGTGACGTCGTAGCCGCGGGCCAGGAAGTGGGCGACCCAGCCGCCGCCGATCACTCCGGCGCCGACGCATGCGACACGGCGTACGTCTTGCGGCCTGGGGATCGAACTCTCCGTCATCTGACGCTCCTTGAAGTGGGGGACTGGCGGTACGCGGCTCGATGGCGTCCCGCCATGTGGTGTGGCCGATCGACAGACCGGGACTCGCAGGTCGCGTCCCGTGTGGCCGTCGGCGGGGACTCACCCGTCGTTCCGCAGCGGCGTTTCGCGGGCAGCGTGCGCCGCAGAGATGGGCGCAAGCCGAGG
The DNA here is from genome assembly GCF_044456925.1 of Streptomyces sp. NPDC050743. Classification (NCBI taxonomy): domain Bacteria; kingdom Bacillati; phylum Actinomycetota; class Actinomycetes; order Kitasatosporales; family Streptomycetaceae; genus Streptomyces; species Streptomyces sp. NPDC050743. The sequence goes on along the minus strand of NZ_JBITGJ010000117.1, from coordinate 8,856 downwards.
GCCGGATGGTGAAGCGCACTATCGCCTGCACCACTCGGCGGGACATGGCCCGCGGCTCAGCCTCGGGGCTTGAGTCCGAGCTTGAGACGGGCCTCGTCGGGAGTCGCGACCCGCGCCCCCAGGGCCTCGACGATGGTCACGGCTCGCTCCACCAACTGGGCGTTGGTCGCCTTGACGCCCTTGCCGAGATAGAGGTTGTCCTCGAGACCGACCCGGACATGTCCGCCGAGCAGCATCGACTGTGCCACCCACGGCATCTGCATGCGGCCCAGCGCGAAGCTCGCCCACTGGGCGCCGTCCGGCAGCATGTTCACCATCGACTGCAGCACTCCGGGGTCGGCGGGTGCGCCCCACGGGATGCCCATGCACAGCTGGAACACGGTCGGATTGTCCAGCAGGCCCTCGGCGAGCAGTTGCTTGGCGAACCACAGGTGTCCGGTGTCGAAGATCTCCAACTCGGGCCGCACACCCAGTTCCTGGATGCGCCTGGCACCGGTGCGCAGCATGTCGGGTGTGGAGATGTAGAGGTTCGACCCGTCGCCGAAGTTGAGCGAGCCGCAGTCCAGGGTGCAGATGTCGGGCAGCAGATCCTCGACGTGCGCCAGCCGCTCCAGGCCGCTGACCAGGTCGGTGCCGGGCAGCTGCCTGAGCGGCTTCTCGGGGTCGATGACCAAATCGCCGCCCATGCCCGCGGTGAGGTTGATGACGACGTCGGTCCCGGTCTCCTTGATGCGCTCGACGACCTCGCGGTACAGGCGCGGGTCGCGGGAGGGCGCTCCGGTCCCGGGGTCGCGTACGTGGATGTGGACCGCGGCTGCACCGGCCTCGGCGGCCTGTACCGCGGAGGCGGCGATCTGCTCGGGGGTGACAGGGACGTGCGGGCTCTTGCGCACGGTGTCGCCGGCGCCGGTGAGGGCGCAGGTGATGATGACGTCCTGGTTCATGGTCGCGACGGTTCCTCTCGGGACGGAGGCAGGGGGCGACGGAAGAGACCTCGACCCTAGCCGCGCGGAGGCGGAAACCTCAAGACCTAGGTTTCATAATGCGGGCGAGCATCGCACAACATGAACGCCCGGAGCTTCTCAGAGCGCCTGAGCCGCCTTCGCGATCTCGTCCGCCGCCGCCCGCGCGAGCGGTCCCAGCGTCGCGAACCGCGACTCGGGCACCCGGTCCTGCGGCCCCCAGATGCTGACCACCGCGAAGGGCCTGCCGCGGCTGCCGAGCACCGGCGCGGAGACGCCGTACAGGTTCCGCTCCATCTCGCCCACGCAGACGCTGTATCCGCGCTCGCGCGTCTGCTCCAGTTCGGCCCGCAGCCGCGTGCGGTCCGTGACCGTGGTGTCCGTGTACGCCTCCAGCGGCCCGGCGAGCAGCGACTGCGCCTCCTCCTCGGGCAGCCAGGCCAGCAGTGCCTTGCCCGTCGAGGTGGCGTGCAGCGGCACCTGCCGGCCGAGCCACTTGGCGGCGAGCACCACCGGCGGGCTCACCTCGTCGACGTAGGTCAGCCCGAGCTGCTGGACCACCGCGAGATCGGCGGTCTCGCCGGTCTGCTCGCTGACCCGGCGCAGGGTGCCGTGGGCGCGGCGGATCAGGCCGTCGAAGCCGGCGACCGACGCCATCCGGGCGACCGCGAAGCCGACCGTGTAACGGTTGGTGACCGGGCTGCGCTCCACCAGGCCGAACTGCTCGAGTGTGGACAGCAGCCGCCAGGCCGTGGCGCGGTTGAGCCCGCACCGCGCCGCCAGGTTCGAGGCCGTGTCACCGTCCGGCGCGCTGTCCGCCGTCGCCTGCAGCAGGATGATCGCCCGCTCCAGCGACTGGACCTTGCCCGAGGCCCCGCCCTGCTCGGCGGGTTGAGGGGATGCGTCTGCAGGGGCGGTGGGCCGGCCGTCGTCGGTGTGCGGGGCCTTCGACATGCGCTTGTCTCCCTCGGCTCTTGCGGTTCGGACAGCTGACGCCGAGCGGCGCCCGGACTGTCCCCGCCGGGCGATCGGCGGCATCGGGCCAGGAATTTACCCCTTGACCTACCTGACCGTCCTCCCTATCTTCTCATCATCCGTGCGGCTATCGCGTTATGTGAACAATGGCTCGCGATCCGAAGGCGAGGCCAGCCCATGCCTGAGACCCATATCCCTCCCCACGCGATGACGCGCAGGGATCTCCTCCGCGGCGGAGCCCTCCTCGCCGCCTCACTGCCGACCGCCGGCCTGCTGACCGCCTGCTCGGCGACCCGAGTGGCCCCCACGAGCGGCAAACCGGTGCGCGGCGGCGCCCTGCGGGTCGGTGTCAGCGGCGGCAGCGCCAAGGACACCCTCGACCCGCACAACCCACTGTCCTACCCGGACCAGGCGCGCGTGGTGAACCTGTACGAACCGCTCTTCTACCACGATGCCGAATACCGCCTGAAACCCTACCTCGCCGAGTCCGTCGAACCGTCGAAGGACGGCAGGACCTGGCTCCTGAAGCTGCGCCCGGGCGTCGAGTTCCACAACGGCAAGATCCTTGACGCGAACGACGTCATAGCGACCCTCCGCCGCATCGTCGATCCCAAGGCACCCACCGCCGGCGCCACCAGCCTCTCGATGATCGACGCGAAAGCCCTGCACCGCGTCGACGCCACGACCGTACGGATACCGCTGAAGTATCCGTACGCGCTCCTCGAGGACCTCCTCGCGCAGTACAGCCTCGGGATCGTCCCCGAGGACTTCGACCTGAAGCGGCCGGTCGGCACCGGACCCTTCAGGTACGAGTCGTTCGCGCCCGGCGACCGGTCCACGTTCAGCCGGTTCGGGGGCTACTGGCAGCGGCCGGCGTACCTCGACGAGCTGCACATCCTCGACTTCCCCGACGACACCGCGAAGATCAACGCTCTGCTGAGCGCGCAGATCGACGCCCTCGACAACCTTCCGCCCGCCTACATAGGCATGATCAAGAAGCAGGGCGGACAGGTGCTGATCTCCGAGACCGGCTCCTGGAACCCCATCACCATGCGCGTGGACACCGCCCCCTTCAACGACGTGCGGGTGCGCCAGGCCTTCCGGCTCATCGTCGACCGGCCGCAGATGGTCAAGCAGGTCCTCGGCGGCCAGGGCCGTATCGGCAACGACCTCTACGCCCCCTTCGACGTCGCCCACGACCGGGACCTCCCGCAGCGCGTACAGGACCTGGGGCAGGCGAAGGCGCTGCTGAAGGCGGCCGGACGCGAGCACCTCACCGTGGAGCTCGTCACCTCCGGCGGCATCGGCTCGGGCTCCATCGAGGCCGCCCAGCTCTTCGCCGAGCAGGCCAAGGGCGCCGGAGTGAAGGTCAGGGTCCGTATCACAGACTCCGCCACCTTCTACGGCGACCGCTACCTCAGCTGGCCCTTCGCCCAGGACTACTGGTTCACCCGCAACTACCTGCCCCAGGTGGACGCCGGGTCCCTCAAGACCTCCCCGTACAACGAAACACACTGGAACGATGCGGAGTTCAACACCCTCATGGACCGAGCCCGCCGCGAATTCGACGCGAGCAAACGCAATGAACTTCTGAAAGCCGCCCAGCGGATCGAGTACGAGCGCGGCGGTCACATCATCTGGGGGTTCAAGAACCAGGTCGACGCCTACGCCGGCAACGTCACGGGCTTCACGCCCAATCGGAATCTCCCGCTCTCCAACTACGAGTTCCGCAATGTCTCGGTCAGCGGCTGAGGCCGCGGCGCTTCCCGCGACGGCCGGGTCCGCCCGACGCGACGACGCCCCCCTTGTCGTTCGCGCCTGGACCCTGTGGCTGCTGCGCCGAGCCGGACTCGCGCTGCTCACCCTCTGGCTCATCTCGCTGCTCGTCTTCACCGCGACCCATCTGCTCGGCGACCCCGCCCAGGCCATCCTCGGCCGGTCGGCCACCCCCGAACGCCTCGCCGCTCTCCGCGCCCAGCTCGGCCTCGACCACTCCGCCGTGCACCAGTACTTCTCCTGGCTCGGCGGCGTGTTCACCGGCGACTTCGGCACCTCGCTCGCGACCAAGGGGCCGGTGTCCACTCTGCTCGGCGGCAAGATCGTGAACAGCACCGTCCTGGTCGCGGCCTCCGCCGTGATCATCGCCCCGCTGTCCGCGCTGATCGCCCTCCACTCGGCCCGCCGCCGCGACCGGGCCGCCGACCACATCATCCAGGTGGCCCTGCTGGGCACGGCCGCGCTCCCGGAGTTCGTGATCGGCATCCTCCTGGTGACCCTCTTCTCCACCGTCGTCCTCACCTGGCTGCCTTCGGTGGCCGTTTCCTGGACCGGCAGTCCCTGGACGGACCCGGTGGTGATGGTCCTCCCGGTGGCCACCCTGACGCTGGCCGTCGTTCCGTACGTCGCCCGCATCCTGCGCGCGAGCCTCATCGAGGTGCTGGAGAGCGACTACGTGGAGATGGCCCGGCTCAAGGGCGTGCCCGAGTGGAAGGCCGTCGGCCGGCACGCCCTCGGCAACGCGGTCGTCCCGGCGATCCAGGTCATGGCGCTCCAACTCGCCTGGCTCGCCGGGGGAGTCGTGGTGGTCGAGAGCCTCTTCCTTTACCCCGGGATCGGCACCGCCCTGGTCGACGCCGTGCGCAACCGCGACGTACCCGTGATCGAGGCGCTGGCCCTGCTGATCGCCGCGGTCTACGTCCTCGTCAACCTGATCGCCGACGTCCTGACCATTGTGGTGACGCCCAAGCTGCGGACGGGGGTGCGGTGATGGCCGCCGCTGTACTCGAAGTTCCGGTCCCTGTCCGTCGCACACGACTGCGCGGGGCCCTGGCCTCCGGCCGCACCTGGGTCGGCATCCTGCTGACCGCGTTGGTGACGGCGGCCGCCTCCCTCGGTCCGCTGTTCGCCCCGCACGGCGAGAACGACATCGTGGGAGCGCCGTACTCCGACTCCGCGCCCGGCGCCCTGCTCGGCACCGACTACCTCGGCCAGGACGTCTGGAGCCGGCTGCTGGCGGGCGGCAACTGGGTCCTCGTCACAGCCGTGCTGGCCACCATGCTCGGCATGGTGCTGGGCGTCGCGGCCGGCCTCCTCGCGGGGTACGCACGCGGCTGGGTGGACGAGGTCGTCATGCGGGTCTGCGACGTGGTGCTCGCCTTCCCGCAGATCGTGCTCGTCCTGGTGCTCCTGTCCGTCGCGGGCCCCGAACGGTGGCTGGTCGTGGTGGTCGTGGGCGTCTCGCACGCACCGCGCGTCGCCCGGCTGACCCGCGGCATGACGACCGGGCTCGCCACGCGCGAGTTCGTCCAGTCCGCCGAGGCGCTGGGCGAGAAGAGGTCCCGGATCCTCTTCGCCGAACTCCTGCCCAACATGTCGGCACCACTGCTGGCCGAACTCGGGCTCCGCCTCACGTACTCGGTGGGCCTGGTGGCCTCGATCGGCTTTCTCGGCTTCGCCTCCGACCCCAGCGCCGCCGACTGGGGACTGATGATCAACGAGAACCGGCTCGCCCTCGCCGTCCAGCCCTGGGCGATCCTCGCCCCCGTCCTCGCCATCGCGGTGCTCGCCCTGGGCACCAACCTCGTCGCCGACGGCATCGCCCGGGCGGCGGCCGGATCGGACCCGAGCAAGGGAGCCGGCTCATGACCACCCCGACCACCGACACGATCGCCCCCTCCTGCTCCGTCTCCGGCCTGCGCGTCGTGCTCGGACGGCACGGTCCGGACGTCGTCGACGACATCACCTTCGACGTCGCCGCGGGCGAGATACTCGCCCTGGTCGGCGAGTCCGGCAGCGGCAAGACCACCATCGCCACCGCCCTGCTCGCCCACACCCGGCGCGGCGCCCGCATCGACGCCGGCACCGTCGTCCTGGACGGCCGCGAACTGCTGGGCGCCCCACCGGGCGAGGCCCGCAGGCGCCGCGGCTCCGAGGTCGCCTACGTCCCTCAGGACCCCGCCGCCTCCCTCAATCCCGTGATGCGGATCGGCCGCCAGATCCACGAGGTGCTCGACGTCCACCACGCGGGCACCCCGGCCGAGCGCGACGCCCGGGTCCGCGAGGTGCTCGCCGAAGTCGCCCTGCCGGACGACGACGAGTTCTTGCGCCGCTATCCGCACCAGCTCTCCGGCGGCCAGCTGCAACGCGTCGCCATCGCCATGGCGTTCACGCTACGACCCCGGGTGCTGGTTCTCGACGAGCCGACCACCGGCCTCGACGTCACCACCCAGGCGCACGTCCTGGCCACCGTCCGCGACCTGTGCGCCCGGCACGCGGTAGCGGCCGTCTACGTCACCCACGACCTTGCGGTGGTCGCCGAGTTCGCCCACCGGGTCGCGGTGATGTACGCGGGCCGGATCGTCGAACTCGGCCCCCGCGAGCGGGTCTTCGAAGCTCCGGCCCACCCCTACACACGGGCCCTGCTCGCGGCCGTCCCCAGCGTCACCGAGCCACGCGTCCTCAGGGGCATCCCGGGCAGCACGCCCTCACCCGGCCGACGACCGTCCGGCTGCCGGTTCCACGACCGGTGTGTGTTCGCTGAGCCGGAGTGCGGTGGACGGGAGCCGGAGCTCCTCACCATCGACCCGGCCGCCGGCACCGACGGAGTACTGGCCCGCTGCCGCCGCGCCGACCATGTCCGCGCCGAGCCCCTGGAGTTCACCGTCGCCGCACCGGCCGGCACCGGCGTCCGGCCCGAACCCGTGCTCACCGTGCGCGGCCTGACCGCCAGCTACGGCTCCCGGCCCATCCTGCACGGCATCGACCTGGAGATCGGCCGCAACGAGTGCGTGGCCGTCGTGGGCCAGTCCGGCAGCGGCAAGTCGGCCCTCTCGCGCTCGATCGGCGGACTCCACCAGGAGTGGCGCGGTACAGTCGCCTTCCAGGGCGAGCCCGTACCGCCCGGCGCCCGGCGGCGCAGCCGCGAGATGCGCAAGGCGATCCAGTACGTTTTCCAAAACCCGTACCTCGCCCTCAACCCCCGGATGACGGTGGGCAGAATCATCCGCAGGCCACTGGAGCTGTTCGGCCTGGCCCACGGCGCGGCCGCCACCCGACGCGTGCACGAACTCCTCGGTCAGGTGATGCTCTCACCTGCGGTGCACGACCTGCGCCCGGACCGGCTCTCGGGGGGCGAACGCCAACGGGTGGCCATCGCACGTGCGTTGGCCTGCGAACCGGAACTGCTGATCTGCGACGAGGTGACCTCCGCCCTCGACGTCTCCGTCCAGGCGTCGATCGTCGCCCTGCTGGAGGAACTGCGGGCAAGCCGCGGCCTGTCGATGCTGTTCGTCACCCACAACCTCGCCCTCGTCCGCTCCCTCGCGACCCGGGTGGCCGTGCTGGCCGACGGCCGGATCGTGGAGGAGGGTCAGACGGCCGACGTACTGGACCGCCCGCAGGCGGCATACACGCGACAGCTGCTGCAGGACACGCCCGGGCGATCCGACGAGCCCGTGGGGGAGGGTGCATGAGGGACGACCGCCTGGTCGAACCACAGCGCTGGTACCCCTGCTCCACGCAAGTCCCGGTCGCGGCGACGACCGCCCCATGGCCCACGGACGTACGGCCGTTGACGGCCCGCATCACGGGCGCCGGACGGACCATGGACCTCGATGAATTCCTGTCCCTGACCCACACCACCGCGCTCGTCGTTATCGCGGACGAAACCCTCGTCCACGAGTGGTACGCCCCCGGCATCACCCCCGACGACCGCCTCCTCGGCAACTCGGCCACCAAGTCGGCACTCGCACTGCTGGTCGCCGAGGTGAAGGACCTGGAGACCGACGCGTTCGCGATCGACCATGTGCCGGAGCTCGCAGGCACCGGCTACCAGGAAGTGACAGTCCGTCACCTGCTCACGATGACCACCGGGGTGGACTGGGAGGAGGACCACCGCGACCCCACCTCGCCCGCGTCCCGGCTCACCGCCTGCGTCCGCGAGGGCCGCGGTGAGCTGCGCGAACAGGTGCTCCGGACGCGGCCCGCCCGCGAACCGGGCACCTGCTTCAGCTACTGCACCGCCGACTCACTCGTCCTCGACTGGGTACGCGAACGTGCCACCGGTCTCGACTTCACCAACCATCTCTCCCGCTTCTGGCAGTCTCTGGGCACCGAACGCCCCGCCGTGGTCGGCCTTGACCCCAGTGGTGTCGCGATGGCAGGGGGAGCGGTCGCGGCGACGGCGCGGGACTGGGCCCGGCTCGGATGGCTGCAGATCGACGGCAGCTGGCGCGGACGGCAACTCGTGCCGTTCGACCGGGTGGAGGCCGCATCTCGCCCGTGGCGGCCGTTCCTGGAGCCGGGCCGGCTGCCCAGCACCATCACCACGCACGCCGGATTCGGCCATCACTGGTGGCCCCTGGACCGGGCCGGGCAACAAGTGACCGCAGACGGGATGCGCGGGCAGTTCGTGTACGTCGACCGGGCCCGGCGCGTGGTGGTGGTGAAGACGTCGGCCTGGCCGCACGCGGACGCGTGGGCCGACCGCCAGTACCGCGACCTCTGCTATCTCGCCCTGCCGGCCATCGCGGAGGCGGTACGTCCATGATGGAGGCCCACCCCCAGTCCACGAACAGGGCTCCGCCGCCCGTCATCAGGACGTTGTGCGGGTTCCATTCCGTGTGGAGGAGGCTGTCACCAGCGAACCAAGAGAGGTCTGCGGGGTCGTACACGTACGTGCGGAGCCTGTGCGGCATGGATTTCAGCTCGAGGGCCGGCGCCTGCACTTCGGCCAACCACATCATGGTGGCCATGACCGCGGGCAGGTCGGAGGACGTGGGCTTGAAGGCTCCCCTCCCTGGAGGGAGGCGATTCCTCACCCTCCAGGGCTGAGCGGGGATCTACGGCTCAGGCCGCCACCGGAGCCGGCGGCTCGGGTGGTCCTACGCCCTCGGCACCGTCCGGGTTCCAACCTGCCCGG
>NZ_JBITGJ010000116.1:8633-19008 GCF_044456925.1 Streptomyces sp. NPDC050743 | reverse complement strand
GGATGCGGGCTGTCCCTTCGAAGGCCGCCGCCGGGCCATCATCCGCTGATACCTCGCCAGCCGCTGCGCGGCCCGCCTGCCGTGCTCGGCATGCGCCAGATCGTAGGCGTCGTCGGTGGTGGTGGCGGCCTCCTTCCCACCCCAGTCCACGCCCAGGACGCGGCCGCTCTCACAGAGCGGCTCAACCTGAGCCGGGACGACGAAGGACGCATACCAGTGCCCGAGGCTGTCCTGGTACACCCGCACACTGGACGGGTCGGCGGGCAGCTCCCGTGACCACACCACCGTCAGCACGATCCCGCCGGCAAGGTGCAGGCGGCCGTCCTTGAGGCGGAAACCGCGCTTGGTGTAGTTGAGGCTGGGCCGCGCCTCCCGCTTCTTCTTGAAGCGGGGCATCCCGGACCGCCGGTGCTGCGGCAACCGATCCTTGATGTCCTTCAGCGCTTTGGCACGGGACCTGGCGAAGTCCCGAATCACCTGCTGCTGCGGCACGCTCGCGCCCTCAGCCAGCCACGGCGACACCCCGCGGGCCTGGGTCAGCATCTTGTCCAACTGCCCCGGACCGCAGGTCAGCTTCTCGCCACCCGCTTTGCCCTGCACGTGCACCTGCTGGGACTTCGCGACGCACTCATTCCAGAGCCACCGGCAGCGCGCCCACTCCGCTTCGAGTGCGCGCCGCGCGGTAGCCGACAGGCGCACACGGAAGGTGTACCGGGCATGCCCGGTGTCCTTCGTGGTCGCCTCCGTCGTCATGCATCCGAACCTACCCGAGAGCACTGACAGTTGAGAGCTCTCGATGATCGTGGGCGACATCACCGCCGTGCGGGGTGGACGCCGGATCGCCCTGACGGCGATCCAGCTATCCCTGCCCCGCTCCGCAGGAGTCCGATTCCTCCCCGGCCTGACGGCCAGGGCATCCTCGGAGGAACCCGGTGAACACATCGACGCCCCGCGGCACGGCCTCGTCCTCAACCGGCACGGCGAGAGCGTCGGCTATGTGATCGTCGACGACGTCAGCTCCCGCTCGATCAAGGGCGAGAACCCCCTCTACCTGCCTCAGGCCAAGATCTACGCCGGGAGCGCGGCGGTGTCCTCGGCCATCGTGCCCTTCTGGGAGATCGAGGACGCGACCGCACTGAAGATCGGCCTCGTCGTACGTCGGGACGGTGGCGTCGCCTACGAGGCGACGACCACCACGGCCGCGTTCCACCGGCCCCCGCAGGAGCTGGTGGACCACCTCTGGCGCTCCCAGCCGTTCCCCGAGGGCGCCGTGCTGGCCACCGGCACCGGCATCGTGCCCGGACTCGACTTCACCCTCCTGGCCGGGGACGTCGTCGAGATCGCCGTCGACGGCCTCGGGACGCTCTCGAATCCCGTACGCGCGGACCAGCCGAGCTGTACTGGCTGGTCGAAGCGCTCGACCAGCCTCTGGTGCGCCGTGCGCACCGCGCACGACCGCGAGGAGAGTCGTGACCGACACGACTGCCGGCGGGCTCGACGCCGTGCTCGCCGCAGCGGCGGCCGCGGCGCAGCTGCTCGCCGCACTGCGGTCCCGCGAACGGGCCGCCCTGCTCACCGCCGTCGCGGACGCGCTCGACGCGGCGGCCGACGAGCTGGTGCCGCTCGCCAGGGAGGAGTCCGGTCTGCCGGAGGGCCGGCTCCGCGGAGAACTGCTGCGGACGACCGTGCAGTTGCGATTCTTCGCCGGGGTCCTGGAGGACGGCGGCTATCTCCACGCCGTCATCGACCGCCCACAGCCGGACACCCCGCTGGGCTCCCGCCCCGATCTGCGCCGGATGCTCGTCCCGCTCGGACCGGTGCTCGTGTTCGCCGCCAGCAACTTCCCCTTCGCCTCCAGCGTCGCCGGCGCAGACACCGCCTCGGCGCTCGCCGCCGGGTGCCCCGTCGTACTCAAGGCGCATCCGGGCCACCCCCGGCTGTCCCTGCGCACCGGCGAGCTGGTCGCGCGGGCGCTGCACGCGGCAGGCGCGCCCGAGGGCTCCTTCGGACTCGTCTTCGGGCTCGACGCGGGCCGGGACGCGCTGACCGATCCCCGGATCAAGGCCGGCGCGTTCACCGGATCCGTCCCCGCCGGACGCGCCCTGTTCGACCTCGCAGGCGCCCGGCCGGTGCCGATCCCCTTCTACTGAGAGCTCGGCAGCCTCAACCCCGTCTTCGTCACCCCGGGCGCCGTCGCCGCCCGGGGAGCGGAGGTGGTCGACGGATACGTCGCCTCCTTCACCTTGGGCACCGGCCAGTTCTGCACCAAGCCGGGACTGCTGTTCCTGCCGCAGCAGCACAGCCTCGAGGAAGCACTTGCACAGCCGTGCGCGCCGTACCGGCCGCGCGGATGCTGCACCCGGGGATCCACGAGGGCTACCGCAAGCGCTCGTCCGCGATGAGCACCGTCGACGGGGTGCGAACGCTGGCAAAGGGCGGCACGGGCGAGGAGTTGACCGCCGCACCGACACTGCTCGCCACCGCTGTGCGGACTCTGCTGCGCCACCAGGACGCACTGCTGCAGGAGGCGTTCGGCCGGCTGTCCGTCGTGGTCAACTACGAGGGGCGGGACGAACTCCTGGCCGCGGCCGAGGCATTCGAGGGCAACCTCACCGCCTCCGTGCACGCGGAGCCAGGCGAGACGGATCTCGTACGGCCGCTGCTCGCGAGGCTGCGCGAGCGGGCGGGACGGCTGGTCTTCAACGCCTGGCCCACCGGCGTCGCCGTCACCGAGGCCATGCACCACGGTGGCCCCTATCCCGCCACCACAGCGGTGCTCCACACCTCCGTCGGCTCGGCCGCGATCGGCCGCTTCCTGCGTCCGGTCTCCTACCAGGGGATGCCGCAGGACCTCCTGCCGGAGGCGCTGCGCGACGACAACCCGCTCGCCGTGCCGCAACGCGTCAACCACGCCTGACCGGCTCCCTCCGGCGGATGGTGCGTGCAACTCTTGCCGGTGCAGCCGTACTTCACTCACGAAACCGAAGGCGGCCGCACCACATTCCCTGGAGGACGAACACCTCTCCTGGCTCACCCTGCTGTGGCTCGGTGTGAGCGGCCCCGAGCCCCACGTTCGGCACGCTCCGCGGCCGGCACCTCGTCAACGAGGCGTCGTCCGTCGTCATCCTCGGTCTCGCCGCTGGTCGAGTCCTGCGGGCGCACTTCGGCGACGAGCGGCAGAGTTGCTCCACCCGCCGAGGCGGGAGGATGGGTCGGTTCTCGTCCGGTGTGGCGAAAACGACGAGCAGAAGGGGTTGATGCTCTCTTCCGGTGGGCTCCGAGCAGCAGCCTGTACGCGTGGGGTTCTACATCGCTTCGCTCCCGGCTCGCCAGCGGCCGATCCCATAACCGGCGAGAGCACGCCGTCCTGTGGCCATCCGTACGACTGCGCCCGCGGCCCGTCCAACACGGCAAACGCCAACCCCCGCCCCTCCGCGAGGTGTCCGCCGAGCAGCGAGCCGGGCCGCACCAGCCTTCTGGCGACGGCCGCAGGCATGATGCTGGCCGCCGTGCTGGTGGCCGTGTCCCCACTCGCAGGCCTGGGACGGGCGCGTCGAAAGCGAAGTCAAAGGACAACAGTTCGATCTCTGTGCGCACCAGGGGCTGACACCGGAGTCCTGGTGCACGGTAACGTGCGCGCCCGGTCCGATCATCGTACTGTCCGGGGACTGTTATGCCTGATCCTTCCACACCGCCGGACGACCGGCAGGTGTCACCCATGGCCACCCGTGTGACGGCCGAGTCGCGAGCCAGGTTCTTGAGGCGGCGTCAGGTGCTGTGGTCCGTGCTGCCGCCGGGCGTGGTCACCGTAGCCGGTGCGGTGGCCACCGTACTGGTTCGCGATGGCCACCTGGACCGGGTGGCCCAGGACGGAGTTTTCGGCGGCATGGTCCTCATCGGCACCATGGCGGCCGGAATCGCGGGCATACGGGCTTCGGCGGAGGCACGAGCAGTCACCAAACACTGGGCGGAGCTGTCCCGCGCGGCCGACCGGAACCGTGCCGAGCTGGCCGGGCTGACCCGTACCACGGCCGAAGGCAGAGCCGAACTGGAGTTGTTGTGCCGCCGGTTGCGGGCCGGGGAGCGGCCTGCGCGGCGCTGGCCCGAACTGCCTCCGCAGACCGGCCCGGACGAACTCTCCCGCCTCGGATTCGAGATCGCCACGGCCCGGAACGAGGCGGAGGCAGCCCTGCTGGAGACCGCCGCCTCTGCGGTCGGTGCAGAACACAACTCCCGGCTGGAGCAGTTCGAGGTGTTCGCCAACCTGGCACGCCGCCTGGAGTCCCTGGTGCACCGAGAGATCGGCCTGCTGGACAACCTGGAGAACGAGGTCGAGGACCCCGACCTGCTCAAGGGGCTGTTCCGGGTGGACCACCTGTCCACCCGGATCCGCCGCTACGCCGAGAACCTGGCCGTGCTCGGCGGCGCGAACACCCACCGCCAGTGGACCCGCCCCGTCAGCCTGACCGACGTGCTGCGTTCCGCCGTCGCCGAGATCGACCAGTACGCCCGGGTCAAGCTGGTCCCGCCCATCGATGGAACGGTGAACGGCCACGCCGTGGTCGACGTCGTCCATCTGCTGGCCGAGCTGCTGGAGAACGCGACGGTCTTCTCCCCGCCCCAGACCACCGTGCACGTGCGGGTGGAGCCCGTAGCCGCGGGGGTGGCGATCGAGGTCGAGGACCGGGGTCTGGGCATGTCCCCGGCCGAGCGCAACCAGATGAACACCGTTTTGAGTGCACCCGACAAGGTCGCCCTCGGCGAGCTGCTGCAAGACGGCCGGATCGGCCTGTACGTGGTCTCCGTCCTGGCTCAGCGGCACGACATCGCCGTGCAGTTGCTGAGCAACGTCTATGGCGGCACTCAGGCCGTCATGGTGCTGCCCAGCGCACTGCTCGGCCCGCAGCCGGCAGGTCCCCCGCCCGCCCACCACACCGTCCCGACCTCTGACGTGGGGCCGCAGGACCCGGTGGAACCCGAGGTGGCGGACCCCCGGGCGACAGTGGTGACCGACGTTGCGGATCCGCGCGTGCCCGATTCCGCACCCCAGGCCGCCCCGGTGCCCTCCGACGGCGCGGACGACCGTCCGCAGCTGCCTCAGCGCCGCCGCCAGGGCCAAGCCGCCGAACGGCCGCACCCGGTCCCCAGCACCGGTGACGCCGAGGACGTCACACACGACCCCGGCCTGATGGCCGCGTTCCAGACCGGACTGCGCAGGGCCGAGGAAGCGCAGACGCCCTGATAGCCGAGCCGCGCGGAAGGCCCGGGGCCCCGTCCAGCAAGCTTTTTCCTTCCATCGAAGAGGAGTACACGATCGTGGCGAGCGAAGACCTTTCCTGGCTGTTGACGGGTCTGGTGAACCGGGTGCCGCACTCCCGAAGCGCCCTGTTGCTGTCCTCGGACGGGCTGGTGAAGGCAGCGGAGGGGCTCGACGAGGACGCCGCGGACCAGTTGGCCGCCCTTGCCAGTGGGCTGTACTCCTTGGCGCGCAGCGCGGGCCGGCACTTCGACGACGGCGGGGACGTACGACAGATCGTCACGGAGCTCAGCACCTCGCTGCTGTTCGTCTCGTCCGCCGGGCACGGCGCGGTGCTGGCGGTGCTGGCCGGACGCGAGGCCGACGCGGCGGTGCTGGGCTACGAGATGGGGATGATGGTGAAGAGCGTGCGCCCGCACCTGGCCACACCGCCCCGGCATCCGGTGGGGTGACCGATGACGCCGGTCCTCCCGGACGGACCGCTGGTCAACGAAGCGGCCGGGCGGCTGGTCCGTCCCTACACGGTGAGCGATGGCCGGACCAGGGCCACGTCCGACTTCACTCTGGTGACCATGGTGCGGGCCACCGGCGCCCAGACCCAGGGCGCCTTCGGCCTGGAGCATGCACAGGTGCTGGCGCTGTGCGAGCGGCCGGTGAGCGTCGCCGAGGTGGCGGCCCGGATGCAGGTGCCCGCCGCCGTGGTCAAGGTGCTGCTGTCCGATCTGACCGAGGGAGGCGCGGTGGTCGCAGGTGATGCGCCCCCGGCGCACCCGGCGTCCCCGGGCCACTACGTACGACCTGATCGAGACTTCCTGGAAGCGGTACGCGATGGCCTCCTCAAACTACTGTGACCCGCTGCCGGCCGAAGTCCTGCCGGTGGGGATCAAGGTGCTGGTCGCCGGCGGGTTCGGCGTGGGAAAGACCACCTTCGTCAACGCGCTCAGCGAGATCGAGCCGCTGAGCACCGAGGAGACGCTGACCGCCGTCAGCGCGGCCACGGACCGGCTGGACGGAGTGGAGAACAAGGCCACCACCACGGTGGCCCTCGACTTCGGCCGGATCACGCTCAGTCCGTCCCATGTCCTGTACTTGTTCGGCACGCCCGGACAGGAGCGCTTCTGGTTCATGTGGGACGAACTCTCCGAGGGAGCGCTCGGGGCGGTGGTTCTCGCCGACACCCGCAGGCTGGAGCACTCCTTCGCGGCGGTGGACTTCTTCGAGCGGCGCGGCATGCCCTTCGTCGTCGCCGTCAACGAGTTCGACGGAGCCCACCGCTACCGCGGGGAGGAGGTGCGGACCGCGCTCGACCTCGGTCACGAGGTGCCGGTGGTGCTGTGCGACGCCCGCGTTCAGAGCTCGGGCATCCGCGTGCTGCTCGAACTGATTCAGCATCTGCTCACGACAAGGAGTTCCCATGGCACCGACACCGACCAACCCCTCCTCCGGGCCTGAGTCCGGGATCGCCCTGCGCCACCTGCTCCTTCCCCCGGAGGACCCCCAGGTGCGTGCCCGATCCGAGCGGCTGCGCGAGCTGGGCATCGATGCCCGTCCGGATGCGGAACTCGACGCCTTCGCACGGGAACTGGCACACCGTACCGGCGGCTGCTACGCCGGGGTCAACTTCTTCCTCGACGCCGACCGCCAGTACTTCGCAGGCTTGTACAGTGCCGCGCAGGACACCACGGCCCACGTGGGACCGCCGTTGCTGGAGGACCCGGTACCCGGCCGCGTCATGCCCCGCGACATCGACATGGGCATCTGCCCGCACGTGGTCAAGCGCCGCCGGGCGCTGGTGCTTGAGGACATCCGGGACTTCCCGCGGTTCGCCGGTAACCCGGTGGTCGACGCGATCGGCGTCCACTCCTACCTGGGCGCACCGCTGATAGACAGCACCGGCGTGGTGCTCGGTACGATCTGCGTGGTCGACCAGGACCCACAGCCGTGGGGCCGCAAGGGGCTGGAAACCATCAAGGCCATGGCCGCCGAACTCGTCGAGCGGCTGGAGGAGTCGGCGCACCGTCGCAGCTGACCGGCTGCCCGACTCGGACGCGGCCGCCCCGGAAGCGTCCCCGGCGCGGCCGTCCAGCATCCGAACGCGGCTCCCGCACGCCGACTCTGCCCATGAGTCCGTCGCAGCAGCACGATCAATCGGGCTCCCGCAGTTGTCCGCATCCACGGCAGAGCACCGCCCCCAGTGACTACATCAAGATCCCTTGCACCGCGCACACTGCTTCCCTGTGCCGTTCAGAAATGCGTTGCTGCAGGTCGTATGGGGTCTGGTGGTGCTCAGGGCCGCCTGGGACGATGCCGCGGGTGATTGTCGCGCTGGTCTATCGGGTGGCGAGGAAGCTGTTGTCGGTCCCGGTGTTGCTGCTGCGCCGGCAGGTGGCCAAGGACGCCGAGCTTCTTGTCCTGCGGCACGAGAACGCGGTGCTGCGTAGGCAACTCGCAGGTCCAGTGCGCTACGAGTCGGCGGACCGGCTGTGGTTCGCGGCGCCGTCCTCGCTGATACCCCGGCGCCGCTGGGCGCAGGTGTTCCCAGTGACTCCCAACACCCTGCTGGCGTGGCACCGAAGGCTCGTCGCGCGCCGGTGGGACTACAGCAAGCGCAGGAGCAAGCCGGGTCGGCCACCGACCGCGCAGGCGATCAAGGAGTTGGTGCTGCGGCCGGCGGAAGAGAATCCGCGCTGGGGCTGCCGCAGAATCCAGGGCGACCTCGCACGGCTCGGGCATCGGGTCGCAGCCTCCACGGTCTGGGAGATCCTTACCGCCGCCGGAGTGGGTCCCGCTCCCCGCAGAGGCGGGCCCACGTGGCGAGAGTTCCTGACGGCGCAGGCCGACGGCATCATCGCCTGCGACCTCCTGCACATCGACCTGGTGGATCTCCGCCGGGTCTACGCGATGGTCTTCCTCGAGCACGGCACGCGCCGCTTGCACATCGCTGGCGTGACCGCTCACCCGACCGCGCAATGGACGGTGCAGCAGGCCCGCAACCTCGCCGCCGAATTGGGCCTGCGCTTCGAGTCGCTGCGCTTCCTGATCCGCGACTGGGACAGCAAGTACACCGAGTCCTTCGATGCGGCCTTCGCAGCCGAGGGCATCGAGACCCTGAGGACGGCGCCACGGTCCCCGCGGATGAACGCGCACTGCGAAAGGGTTATCGGGACACTCCGGCGCGAGGCCCTCGACCACCTGCTGCTCTTGAACGAAGCCCACGCGCGACGCGTCCTGGACGTCTACGCCCGCCACTACAACGGCCACCGTCCCCACCAGGCCCGAGGGCAACGGCCTCCTCTTGCCGATGACTCGGCCATGCTGTGTACCGATGAGAGAACCACGCAGCCGCTCATACGCACCCGCATCTTTGGCGGTCTGATCAACGAGTACAGGTACGCAGCTTGACCAGCCACAATGAGTTTCTGAACGGCACAGGCTCGGGCTGAGAGCCACGGATTCGACAGGGGGGCCGAGTTTCGCGCCGTCGCCATCACCAACGTGAGTAGCGTGAAATTCCACCCCCATTACGGCTTCGGCGTGGACACCGGCACCGGCTGCTTCGCCGACGCCGCGGCGGCCGGCAGGCTCACCAGCGGAGAAAACACCGTCCCGGACGACGACAGCTCCGCCGGCATCCTCGTCCTCGACGACTCGGAGTCCGGGGGCAACCTCATCGTCTACCCCAGCCGCACGGGAGACGCCTCCTACCCGCCGTGGATCGGCCCGGACGCCGACGGGCAACTCACGTGCCTCGTCGCCGACATGCTGATCCTGCGCCATCACGACCTGCTGCCGAACCGGTCTCAGCAGGTGGCCTGCGGGAGCCGGCAGCGGTACTGGCAGACACCACCAAAGCCGGGGTTTCAGAGTCCCCGGAAAATGACGGTGAGCCTTTGCCTGCCCCCCAGTTATCCCGCCTCGTCCTGAACAGGCCAGGGAGGTCCCCCACCATGATCAACACCTCGTCGTCCTTTCCCGAGCGGATCGAGCTCTGGGGGGAGGGGCTCGTCCTCCGCGACTGGGCGGAGGTGGACCTGGCCGCGATGCCAGAGCTTTTTGACCACCCCCCGACATCGCGTACTGGACACCGATCGTCTCCCCTTTCGACGAAGCGGCCGCCAGCGCACGGCTGGACCGGGACCGGCACTTGCGGGCGGAGGGCACGGCCATCCTGCTCGCCATCACCGTCGACGGCGGCGCACCGCTCGGCGAGGTGATGCTGCGGCGTACCCCCGAGGGCACAGAGCTCGGCTGAACTTGGTCATTGGAACTCCAGGACGCCGACGCCACCGCCAAGCACCTGATCAGGGACCGCAACAGCAAGTACACCCGGACGTTCGACGCCGTCTTCGAGGCCGAGGGCATCGAGATCATCACCACCGGCATCCGCATTCCCCGTATGAACTCCATCATGGAGCGCTGGGTGCAGACCTGCCGACACGAACTCCTCGACCCCACCCTGACCCGGAACCAGGCCCACCTGTTTCACACGCTCGCCGAGTTCGATTCCTTCTACAACGAGCACAGGCCGCACCAGAACCTGCAGAACGCGGCGCCCCGGCGACCGGTCCCCGAACCGATTATCGAACCGGAACGACTCAAGCGGTTGGACGTACATCGATGTGATGGACCCGGCGGCATCCCCCACGAATACGCACATGCAGCTTGACCTGCCCGGACGCAATAATCGGCACCCACAGGGTATCGGCGCATGGGCCCGTCTTGCCTTGGCACTCCATGGCGAGAGGGAGCGGATAGGCCAAACGAGGAGTATCAAACAAGAAGTCATATCATATGTCGTGTCGGAGTACAGGTGTCGCCGATGTCCGAATAGCCTGCAATCGATCCCGTTCTACAGGTCAGTTCGGCCTGGAGAAAGACCCGGGATCGAAGGGTCCGACGGCGGATGAGGGTGGCGTAGCCAATCCCAAATTCCGGCTTCCGTGGGCCCGATCAGGAATCCACCCCGATTCCAGCCCGCTCGACAGAGGAGCACCACCATGACCAAGATGACCCGCATCACCAGTGTGCTAGCAACCGCCGCCGCCGGCCTGATGCTCCTGAGCATCCCGGCCCTCGCAGACGAAGGCGAGCTCAAGACCAACGCCGACCTGGTACAGG
>NZ_JBITGJ010000116.1:0-8537 GCF_044456925.1 Streptomyces sp. NPDC050743 | reverse complement strand
CAGGCCGACGAGCAGGAGGTCACCGACCCGGCACAGGCCGACGAGCAGGAGGTCACCGACCCGGCACAGGCCGACGAGCAGGAGGTCACCGACCCGGCACAGGCCGACGAGCAGGAGGTCACCGACCCGGCACAGGCCGACGAGCAGGAGGACGGTGAATGAGGGCGGCGTCTCCAACCCGGACGGCGCCCACTGCCTCAACCACCAGCACGACGCGTCCAACCACACCTTCGACGTGGACTGACCCAGGTCCACCGTCCAAAACGCCAGCGAGAGGTACGGTCCTCTACATGGCGGTCTGGGGCGAGCCGTAGGAGCTTGTGCGCCGCAGCCGCGGCTGGCCCTTGTAGGGTGCCGAAACTCACGTATCGCTGCTGACCAGGAACTTTGCGAGGGTCGACAGTCCTGACAGGCTCGGACTGCATGGCGTTGCGCATGCTCTACCTGATCTTCATTCGGCTCCTCGGACTGATCCTGCTCCTCTCCTGTGCCGACCGGGCGAGGGACGTAGAGCTGCTCGCGCTGCGCCATGAGAATGCGGTGCTGCGTCGGCAGCTCGGTGTCCGACCGCGGCTGACCTGGCCGGAGTTTGCGGTCCTCGCCGCTCTCGCTCGGCACCTGCCCGGCAGGCTCCGCCGACACCGCCTGGTCACCCCCGGCACACTGCTGTCCTGGCACCGACGCCTGATCCGCTGAAAGTGGCGGCAGGAACCCGCACGGACCGGGCGGCCGCCGATATCCGAGCAAGTCACCGCTCTGATCCTGCGCCTGGCACGCGAGAACCCGACCTGGGGCTCGACCCGCATCCAGGGCGAACTGCGTCGGCTCGGACACCGGGTCGGTGCCTCCACCGTCCGCCGTATCCTGCGTTCCGCCAGACTCGGGCCAGCACCCCGACGCGGCCCCAACACCGGGCCTACCTGGCGCGAGTTTCCTGCGCGCCCAGGCCTCCGGCCTACTCGCAGCCGACTTCTTCCACGTCGATACCGCGGGCTTGACCAGGCTCTACGCCTTCGCCGTCATGGAGGTCGGCACCCGCACCGTGCACATCCTCGGCGTGACCGCCCACCCAACAGCGGCCTGGGCCACCCAGCTCGCCAGAAACCTCCTGGCCGATCTCGGCGATCGGGTCTCCGGCTTCCGTTACCTGCTGCGCGACCGGGACAGCCGTTACACCCAGGCCTTCGACGCCGTGTTCACCAGCGAGAACATCGAGATTCTCAAGACCGCACCGCAGGCGCCGAGGATGAACGCCCACGTCGAGCGGTTCATCCGCAGCGTCCGCGCCGAGTGCACCGACCGGATCCTGATCTACAACGAGCAACACGGCCGACGCGTCCTCGCCGAATACGCGGCGCACCACAACACGGCAAGGCCGCACCGGGCACTGGATCTCCGGGCGCCTTGCGACGACTCGGACGTCATACCGTTCCCGGCCCAGCACACCCAGCGCCACGACATCCTCGGCGGACTGATTCGCGAGTACCGCGACACCGCCTGACAAAGATCCCGGCTGCGCAGGCGAACGCCCAGCTCACAAGGCGTACGGCACTATTGGCACCCCACAGGTGTCCGGATGCCGCGCATGAACGCGCTCATCGAGCGATGGGTGCGATCCTGCCGGACCGAGCTCCTCGACCGCACCCTCATCTGGAACCAGGCCCATCTACTCCAGGCGCTGCGCGAATACGAGCAGTTCTACAACCAGCACAGACCCCACCGCACTCGCGCAAGCGCTGCACCACTCAGCCCCTGCCCGAACCCATCACCGAGCCCGACCGGCTCACCCTTCTCGCCGTCCACCGACGCGACCGCCTCGGCGGCATCCTGCACGAGTACCAACATGCTTCGTGACCAGCACGGACGCGGTTCTTGGCACCTACAACGCTGACGTCGATCGGCCGCGCGAGATGAGAACGCCTCAACATCGCTGAAGTTACGTCACTGAACGGCAAGACCCCGAAAGAGGAAAACCCTCTGGTCACAGAGGCAGAACCCTAGCGGGTCCCTCTTCGCCGCCCAGGCCAAAGTGCTTCGGTCGACGCATGCAAACATGCCGAGCGGAGCACGCAATGCGGCCTGCTCGACATGCGATCATTGGCGGGCGTGGGTGCGATGGGAGTCATGCCACAGACCATCATCAAGCTGGCCATCACGTGGGGCTTGTTATCGATACCGGTAACCGTGCACGCGGCCACCGAGGAGCACGACGTCCCGCTGCACCAGGTACACACGCGGTGTGGCGGTGGCCGGGTGCGTCTGCACCGCTACTGCGAGCGTGAGGGCGTCGAAATCCCTTTTGAGGAAGTGGCGCCCGGTTACGAGGCCCCGGACGGCCGGGTCGTCATACTGAGCGACGACGATCTCGCTGACCTCCCGCTTCCTACCGCCAGGCGCATCGAGATCCTGGCGTTCGTCGACGCAGACCAGATCGACCCGCTCGCACTGGACACGGCGTACTACCTCGGTACTGGCCCCGTTGGCGCGCGCCCGTACGCCCTGCTGCGCGACGCCATGAGGAAGTCCGGGCGAGTGGCCATCGCACGGACAGCGCTGCGCACCCGGGAATCACTCGCCGTGCTCCGGGCTCTGGACGAGGTCATCGCGATGCAGACCATGCTGTGGCCCGACCAACTGCGCCCCACTCAGGAGATCACCATCCCGGAGACCCCACCGGCCCGCCGCCAGGAACTGCAGATGGCGCACGAACTGATGGACGCCATGGGCTCCGGCTTCGACCTGGCGGAGCAGCACGACGACTACAGCCGCGCCCTGCAGCGGGTCGTCGCTGCCAAGCTTCAGGGTATGGAGCCGCCGCACGCACCGGAGTCCCGAGGCGTCGAGGGGGCCAGGGTGGACTTGATGGCGGTGCTGCAACAGAGCGTGGAGGCAGCACAGACGCGCCGTGCGAAGCCGACGGGGAGGAAAAGAGCGAAGAAGACCGCGGCACAGAAGGCACACCGGCGTCGCTCCGCCGACTGACCACGACCTGTACCGTTCGGAAATCGTCGCCGCTGGTCAAGCCGCGTATCTGTACTTGCCGGTCACGCCTGTGGGGGCTCATAAAGTCATCGCTGCAGGTGAGCAGCGGTGTACATGGTTGTCGGTGGTGGCGGAGACGTTGTCTCGATGGTCGTGTCGCTGTTGTACCGCGCTGCTCGCACGATGCTGTCCCTACCGGCTGTCCTGCTGCGCCGAGACACCGCCCGGGACGCCGAGTTGTTGGTGCTGAGGCATGAGAACTCAGTCCTGCGCCGTCAGCTCAAGGGCCCGGTCCGCTACGAGTGGGCCGACCGGTTCTGACTTTCCGCGCTGTCCTCGCGAATACCGCGCCGCCGCTGGGCCGACGTCTTCCCCGTCACACCCGGCACCCTGCTGGCCTGGCACCGCAAGCTGATCGCCATGAAGTGGGACTACCCCGCCCGCCGCGGCCGCACCGGCCGACCCCCGACTGCGGCCGCGCTCAGGAAGCTGGTGCGGCGCTTGGCCGGCGAGAGTCCCCGGTGGGGACATCGTCGGATCCAGGGCGAATTGACCCGGCTGGGCCATCCGATCGCACCGTCCACGGTCTGGGGGATCTTGAACGCCGCGGGCATCAACCCGGCTCCACGCCGGTCCGACCCCAGCTGGCATGAGTTCCTGACCGCCCAAGCCCAAGGGATCATCGCAGCCCACTTCTTCCACGTGGACACCATGCTCGGAAAGCGCCTCTACGCCATGGCGTTCCTGGAACACGGCACCCGAAGACTGCACATCACCGGCGTCACCGCCCACCCCACTCGGGCCTGGGCGACGCAACAGGCCCGCAATCTCGCCGACCAACTCGGCATGCGCATGGAGTCGCTGCGCTTCGTGCTGCGCGACCGCGACGCCAAGTACGACCCGTCCTTCGACGCCGTCTTCGAAGCCGAGGACATGGACGTGCTGCTCAGCGCGCCACGGGCGCCTCGGATGAACGCGCACTGCGAGCGGGTGATCGGCACCGTCCGCCGCGAGGCCCTCGACCACGTCCTGCTCATGAACGAGGCCCACGCCCGGCAAGTCCTCGCCGACTTCGAACGGCACTACAACACGCACCGACCTCACCGGGCCCGAGATCAGAAACCCCCTCACTCCTCCGGACAGCCCCCCACCGTCCACGACCTCGACAGCCACAGGCTCCTGCGCACCCGCATCGTCGGCGGCGCCATCAATGAGTACAGGTACGCCGCTTGACCTGCGGCGATGACTTTCCGAGCCCCACAGGCACCTTCCACGAGTACCAACATGCCGCCTGACCAGCACGGATAAGGTATTCGGCAAGCGCAAGGCCAAAGCACGACTCGCTTGCGGTCTCTTCGAGTCGCGCACCCTGACCGGGGCGCCCCTCCACGTTTTCGCCGTCATCGAGCACTCCACCCGGCGCATCCGGGTCCTCGGCGCTACCGCACACCCCACCGCAGACTGGATCGTGCGACTCGGACGCAATCTCCTCATGGACCTGGAGGACGCGGGCAGCAGGGCCGGATTCTTGATCCGCGACCGCGACGCGGACTTCACCGCCGCCTACGACGCCTCACTGGCCGGCGCCGACCTGAAGGTCGTCACCACCGGCATCCAGATACCGCGGATGAACTCCCTCATGGAACGCCGGACACAGACCTGTTGGCACGAGCTCCTGGATCGCACCTTGATCTGGAACCAGAGCCACCTTCTGCACCCACTCCGTGAGTTCGAGACCTTCCACAACAGGCATCGACCGCACCGAGCCCTCGGTCAAGCCGCTCCGCTCCGAGCACTCCCCCAACCGATCAACGAACCAGCATCTCCCTCCTTCGAAAGGGCAGGGCAAACGCTTCTTCTCACCGTGCTGGAAGGGGATCGGGGTGCCGACGCGTTGGGTTCGCCTGGACTGCCGTGACCAGGGGGGCCAGTTCGGGGATCTTGGCGGCTTCGTCCAGCGCCTCCCTGAGGGCGGTTTCGTTGGTCGGCCGGGCCTCTTGCAGGAGCTTCAGGCCCGTGTCGCTGACATCGGTGTAGATGCCGCGGCGGTCCGTCGGGCACAGGTAGCGGGAGAGCAGGCCACGGTCCTCCAGGCGGGAGACCAGGCGGGTGGTGGCACTCTGGCTGAGCACCACCGCGTCGGCGACCTGCTTCATCTGCAGGTGCCCGCCCTCGCCGTCGTGCTGGCGGCTGAGCACGTCGAGCAACGAGTACTCCCGCACGCTCAGGTCGTGTCCGGACTGCAGGGCGCGCTCGATGTGCGCCTCGATCCTGCCGTAAAGGAGGTAGAGGGCTGCCCATCCGTTGGCCAGGGCGGTCAGCGCGGGATCCGTGGCGGTCATGGGCCCGGGTCTCCTTCCGGATGTGCCTGAAGTCCAGGGTAAGCCCTTCTTGGAAATACCAGCTGGAGCCCTCATAAGGCTTGCGCAAGCATCTTGGTGTCCGGTCCGGGACCGAGCGGGGCGTCGGCGAGGTGCGGGCTCAGCCGCCCTACCGAAGAATCGTTTCCGTCCGGTCCCTCGTCATGACCGTTTCCGCCGCTCCGGGCAGCTTCCCCTCGCCATGGGCCGATCCTGGCCGTCCCGAGGTCCGGACGGACGCCGGTGCGGCGCGGGCGCGTTCAGACGAGGCCCGCTGCCCTTGGTCCGCCACCGCTTTTGGAGAGGTGCTTGCCCGATGAAGATCGATCTCAGTGGACGTACCGCGCTGGTCACCGGTTCGACCGCGGGAATCGGCGAGGCGACCGCGCAGGCGCTGGCCTCCGCCGGGGCCGATGTCGTAATCAACGGCCGCAACGCCGACCGTGTCGCCGAGACGGCGGAGCGGCTCGGCGGACGCGGTGTCACGGCCGATGTCGGGACGGCCGAAGGGACGGCCGACCTGATGCGGCAGTTGCCCGATGTCGACATCCTGGTCAATAACACCGGCATCTTTGAGACCAGGCCCGTGTTCGAGATCCCCGACGCGGACTGGCTGCGCCTCTACGAGGTCAACGTGCTCTCCGGCGTGCGGCTGGCGCGCCACTACGCACCACGGATGGTCGGGCGGGGGTGGGGCCGCGTGATCTTCGTCAGCAGCGAGGCGGGCGTACAGACGCCGACGGACATGGCCCACTACGGGATGACCAAGACGGCGCAGCTGGCCGTGTCCCGCGGCATGGCCCAGGCGGTCGCCGGCACCGGGGTCACGGTGAATTGCGTGCTGCCCGGGCCGACGATGAGTGACGGCGTGCTGGCCATGTTCGACGAGCTCTATCCCGGCCTCGACCCCAGTGAGCAGGAGCGGCGCTACCTGGCCGAGAACCGTGCGGCCGCGTCCCTGCTCAAACGCCTGATCCGCCCCCACGAGGTGGCCAGCATGATCACCTACGTGGCGTCGGAGCAGGCCTCGGCGACGACGGGCAGGGCGCTCGGCGTCGATGGCGGCCTTGTCCCCACGATCCTCCCCTGAGACGCGTGCGCCCGGCCGGGAGCCGATACCCCGCGTCGTACGGCTGGCACCCGACGCGCCCGCCGGGTGATCCACGGTGCCTGTGTGGTTCCTCTTCACGATGCGCTTCGGCCGGGAGCCCGGGCGTCTCGCGCAGCGTCCCCGCGGGGTGCGGCAAGTCCCGCCCGTCGGCGCGGGCGGGCGGGCAGTCATGCGCGGACATCTTCGGCTCGCCCGTACCGCAGTGAGGTTGCCAGTGGGCCACCTTCGCCGGCGCCAAGTGCCCGCTGCACCCAAATCGATCACCACCCGGCCGGGACCTTCTTGCATTGTGCGGCGTCTGCAACTATTGTTGACGCATGTAATGCGCTCGTGCATTAATTGGCCCTACGCCCCGGCCCCGACAGGGGACAGCCGTGCATCCAGTGCCACGGCACCGCCAGCAGGGCAGCCACCCACACAGACACCCGATCCCCCTCCCGTGTCTCCCCCGTGTCAGAGACGCCCCGACGCGGAGACATCGATCGAAAAGGCACCATCATGTCCCTCAAGGAAATCCTTCCCGGCCGGCTCGGATTCGGTACGGCCCCTCTCGGCAACATGTTCCGCGCGATCCCCGACGAGGAGGCCCGCGCCACTGTCGAGGCCGCGTGGGACCTGGGCATCCGCTACTACGACACCGCCCCCTTCTACGGGGCTGGCCTCTCCGAGGAACGCCTCGGCAAGGTCATCTCCACCAAGCCCCGCAACGCCTACGTCCTGTCGACCAAGGTCGGCCGGGTCATCCTCGACGAGCTGGAGGAGGGCGCCCGCGACCTCGGCGAGAAGGGCGGGATCTTCGAACACGGCAATCCGAACAAGATCGTCCACGAGTGGACCGCCGAGGCCACCGAGCGCTCCATCGAGGGCAGCCTGAAGCGCCTCGGCGTCGACCGCCTGGACATCGTCTGGGTCCACGACATCGCACAGGACTTCCACGGCGACCTGTGGCTGCAGAAGTTCGAAGAGGCCCGCACCGGTGCCTTCCGCGTGCTGTCCCGGCTGCGCGACGAAGGCGTCATCAAGGCATGGGGCCTGGGCGTCAACCGTACCGAGCCCATCGAACTGGCCCTCGCCCTCGACGAGCCGCACCCGGACGGATTCCTCCTCGCCGGCCGCTACACCCTCCTCGACCACGAGCACGCCCTGCAGCGCCTGCTGCCGATGGCGCAGGAGCAGAACGTCGGCATGGTCGTCGGCGGGCCCTACAGCTCCGGCATCCTCGCCGGCGGCGCCCACTTCGAGTACCAGCAGGCCCCGCCGCGAATCATCGAGCGCGTCGGGAAGCTCAAGGCACTCGCCGAGAAGCACAAAATCAGCATCAAGGCCGCCGCCCTCCAGTTCTCCCTCGCCCACCCGGTCGCCGCCGCCGTCATCCCCGGCGCCACCCGCCCCAGCCGCATCGCCGAGGACATCGCCGCCCTCGACGAGAACATCCCGGCCGCTTTCTGGCACGACCTGCGCGCCGCCAATCTCGTCAGCCCCGCCGCCCCCCTTCCCAACGGCGCCTGACTCCACGCCGAAGCCCTCACACCAGCACCAGAAGGAGAAAGATCATGGCCTCGACCTCTGTCAGCCGCATAGTTCCCGCCTCCCCCGACAAGGTCTGGAGCCTCATCGGCGGCTTCGACGCCCTGCCCGACTGGCTCCCCTACGTCCCCGAGAGCACCCCGCTCGAAGGCGGCCGGGTCCGCCGCCTGAAGAACCCCGAGGGCGAGGTCATCATCGAGCGCCTCGTGGACTTCAACGAGACCGAACGCCACTACAGCTACGCCATCCTCCAGGCCCCGTTCCCCGTCGACGGCTACGTCTCCACCATCCGGGTCCACACGATTCCCGGCCGGGACGACATCGCCGAGGTCCAGTGGTCCGGACGCTTCAACCCCGACAACGCCACCGACGACGAAGTCGTCGACCTCTTCACCGGCATCTACCGCGACGGCCTCGACGCCCTCCACAAGACCCTCGTGGCCTGATACCGGGGGCCGGCCCGGTCATGTCCCCTGTGGTGGTGTAGCGAGGTCGATCTGATCTTTGGTTTGGGGGTAGATCGTGTCCATGCTTCCCTCGGGGAGATAGCGGCGAGG
>NZ_JBITGJ010000115.1:0-19085 GCF_044456925.1 Streptomyces sp. NPDC050743 | reverse complement strand
GGAGAACGACGACGGCTTCGAAGTCGAACTCGTCGCGATCGACTCACCTGAACGAAAGTGGGATCAACCGATCCACAAGTCTTGACGATTACTCCTGAGCTACCACCAATCAAGACAACCTCTTAGCTTGACGTTTAACCTCGCTGGGCTTGGTGTTCCTTGATCGACTCGGCGCGTTTGACCGTCTTGCCGACGTCGTGACGCCTGGCCCGGTGCTTGTTCTTCGAGCCGGGAGGCCGTCCCGGGCCCGGCCGGGAGGGTTTCGGTGCGGCTGCCGGGCGGGCCACGGTCGCGCGGATGTTGCGAAACCCCCGCCGGACCCGGGCGGGGGTGAGGCGGCGGGGTTCCGCGGGCCGTTCCCAGGGG
Source organism: Streptomyces sp. NPDC050743 (assembly GCF_044456925.1). NCBI lineage: Bacteria > Bacillati > Actinomycetota > Actinomycetes > Kitasatosporales > Streptomycetaceae > Streptomyces > Streptomyces sp. NPDC050743. Next base: position 18,719 of record NZ_JBITGJ010000115.1, on the reverse strand, counting down.
CGGCGGAGGTCCTCCGTGAGGGGGCGGGCGAGGCGGAGCTGGGTATGGGCAGCGATGATCAGCCAGGTCCATAGGTCGGCCGTGTCGGGATGCCTGATTTTCGGGGCGGTCCAGCCCAGAGTCTGTTTCATGAGCCGGAAGGTGTGCTCCAGGTCGAAGCGGCGGAGAAAGGACTGCCACCAGCGGTCCACGTCCGCCGGTTCGGCAGCGGTGGCCGAGCACCACAGCCAGACCGGTTTAGGGTCCCGGTCACCGGGCAGGTGCTCGACCTTCAGGCGGATCAACGTGCCGTGCAGAACGGGAAGTTCTTCCTTGGCGTGGTTCAACCAGGGCCCGCGGTGGGTGAGCCGGGGGTGCATCCGGTCCCAGGCCGTCGCGGTGGCCGTGCCGTAGCGGGTGGTGTCCGTGGCGGTCGTGACGTCGGGCTCGTGCCAGCTGTCGGGCTTCTTGAACGTGAGAACGCCGCCATGCCGGCGGGGGCGCCCGCCCCGGGGACCCGACCGGGCGGGGCCGGGGTCGCGGAGCATGACCCGGTCCGAGCGCAGGCGCCCGACCAGCGCGACCGGCAGGTCAGCGAGGGCGTGGGTCAGGTAGGCGACGTCGTAGCCGGAGTCCATCACGATCAGGATGTCCGGGTCGCCCGGTCTCCATTGGCCTACGGTTGTCAACCGCTCGACAACATCGCGGAGTTGGGCGGCAGTGGCGGTTGTCGCGTCGTCGGCCGGGCCCAGGCGAACCGCGTCCAGGAGAGTGACCCAGGAGGTGCGGCCGGTTTCCAGGGCCGCGACGAAGGAGTAGGGCCAGCCTGGCACCAGCTGGTCCGAGCTGCGGTCGCCGCGTCCGTAGACATGGCAGAAGAGCCGGTCGCCGCTGGTGGGGGCGTCCGGTCGCAGCCAGTGCGACACGTCCACGGCGAGCACGATCCGCCCGTCGGCCGCCTTCGGCAGCGGCAGCTCCGCCAGCGCGCGGCGCAATCGTGTCGGCTCCAGCCAGCCCCGGTCCAACGCGGCATACAGGGCCCCATGCCCCCGTCGGTGCTCGACCGCCAGGCAGAGCTCGACCAGGGTCTTCACCGGTCCATCGGCGCACAAGATCGCCTCGGTGAGCTCGAAGAGCGCATCGGCACGGCTGTACAGACAGTCGTAGAACTCGACCCGAAAGCGGGACAACGCGCTCAATGCCTCGCCTGCGGGCGTGTCGACGGGGAGACTCATACGCAGCGGCCGTTCTCTCGTGCTTCGTTACTCGACATCTCGAAGCGTGGAGAACGGCCGCCTTCGCTGTCCCGGGAAGAACCGCAGATCAGCAGGTCGAGTGACCTGCGAGGTTAAACGTCAAGCTTAGAGGTCGTTTTCACCTGTGATATGCCGCTTTGACCTGGACTTTTCGAGCAGGGGTTGGCGTCTTGGCGCGTCTGGTGGAGTGGTTGCGGTCCATGCGCCGGATGGGGTGACGGCTGGGGCGGGGTGTGCCTTGCGCCTGTCTCATCCCAAGACGCCCGTGGCGCTGTGGTGCTCCCGCCGTTCTCGGTTCACGCCTGGGCGCACGCCCCTGGTCGGCGGTACGTCCAGGTCATGGCCGAACGTCGCGCGTATCCGAGTGATCTGTCCGATGCCCGCTGGGAGTTGATCGAGCCGGTGCTCAGTGCTTGGCGGGCCGAGCGGCGACGGTTTGCGCTGAACATCGGCCGCCCGCCCGAGCACGATCTGCGCGAGATCATGAACGCGATCCTGTACGTGGACCGCACCGGGGTGCAGTGGCGCTACCTGCCGCACGACTTCCCGCCCTGGGAGACTTGCTACGGCTACTTCGCCAAGTGGCAGAAGGCCGGCGTGTTCACCCAGCTCACCGGCGTACTGCGCAGGCTGTTACGGCAGCAGGAGGGTAGGCAGCCGGAGCCGTACGCGTGCGTCATCGACGCCCAGAGCGTGAAGACCTCCACCAGCGTCCCGGCCGCCGGACAGGGCACCGATGCGGCGAAAAAGATCGTGGGCCGCAAGCGGAGCATCGTCACCGACACCCTGGGACTGCTGCTCGCGGTGCTGGTCACGGCCGCGAGCGTGCAGGACTCCGCAGCGGGCACCCACCTGATCGACCAGGTCGCGGCCGCTCACCCCACCATCCGCAAGGTCTGGGGCGACGGCGGCTACCGCCAGCACCTCGTCGAGCACGCCGCCCAACTCGGCATCGACATGGAAATCGTCCAACGCACCCCCGGAACCAGAGGGTTCACACCGGTGCCCAAGCGCTGGACTGTCGAGCGGACCTACGGGTGGCTGATGTTCCACCGCCGCCTGGCGCGCGACTACGAGACCCTTCCCGCTCGCTCTGAAGCCATGATCCACCTGGCCATGACCGACCTGATGGCTCGCCGCCTCACCGGCGAAGCCACCGTCTCCTGGCGCGACTCGACATCCCGGGATCAAACAATAATTCCGGGATGAAACATCGGGAGAAAACGACCTCTTAGCTCTGACGGGCGTCCGGGCCGCTTCGCACGGAGGCTACGCGCTCCGAAAACCTCCGGAGGAGCGTCCAGATGTAGTTGTTAGGCGCCGTGGTTGGCAGTCCGATATGCCGTCATCGAAGGACTTGGGCCGAGGCGAGTCCCCCTGGGATTGCACAACTGTCTGTCGTGCCTTGGACGAAGTGGCCGGCCCATTGGGTGCTTCTCTTCCTCACATGCCTGCGCGTATGAGAGAGGCCCCCGTCGCTACTGACGGGGGCCTGCCGGGTGCGGCGTCCCTCCTCCCAAGTCAGGGAGCAGGCTCGGTGGACGGTCTTGTCGCCCGCCCGCCTCCCGGCGCCGACGCTATGCGCGGTGGTACTGGACGGGGGTGGGCACCTGCCCGCCCAGTGCCGTGGCTGCGTGACGGGCCCAGTACGGGTCGCGCAGCAGTTCGCGGCCGAGGAGGACGGCGTCGGCCTTGTCGGACGCGAGGATGGCCTGGGCCTGGTCAGGCTCGGTGATCATGCCGACGGTGGCCACAGGCATGTCGGCCTCCTCGCGTACCCGCTGGGCGTAGGGCACCTGGTAGTCGGGTCCGACCGGGATTGTCGCGTCGGGCACGTTGCCGCCGGTGGAAACGTCGAGGAGGTCGATGCCGCGGGCGCGGAGTTCCTTCGCCAGCCGCACGGTCTCGTCCGCGGTCCACCCGTCGCGGGCGTCGTCGTTCTCCTGCAGCCAGTCGGTGGCGGAGACGCGGAAGAAGACTGGCAGGTCGGCCGGCCAGACGGCGCGGACGGCGTCGACGACCTCCAGGGCGAAGCGGGTGCGGCCGGCGAAGTCGCCGCCGTAGGCGTCGGTGCGGTGGTTGCTGTGCGGGGAGAGGAACTGGTGGATCAGGTAGCCGTGTGCGCCGTGGACCTCGGCGACCTCGAAACCGGCGTCCAGGGCTCGCCGGGCGGCGGCAGCGAACGCCTGGACGACAGCACTGATCTCCTCGACTGAGAGCTCCTCGGGAGTCGTCGCCCCTGCCTGGAAGGCGGTCGCGCTCGGTGCGACGGGGGTCCAGCCGTGCTGCTCGCCGGGGGCGATGGGGGCGCCGCGGTCGACCCAGGTTCGTTCGGTGGAGGCCTTGCGTCCGGCGTGGGCGAGCTGGATGCCGGGCACGGTGTCCTGGGACTTCAGGAAGGTGGTGATCCGCCGGAACGCCTCGACGTGGGTGTCGTTCCAGATGCCGAGGTCGTACGGGCTGATGCGGCCCTCGGGGCTGACGGCGGTGGCCTCGGTGATGATCAGTCCGGTGCCGCCGGTGGCCCGCGCCGCGAGATGCGCGAAGTGCCAGTCGTTCGGCACGCCCGCCTGGTCGCCGTCCGGTGCGGCGCTGTACTGACACATGGCGGCCATCCAGATCCGGTTCGGGATGGTCAGCGAGCGCAGGGTGAGGGGCTCGAAGAGCGTGCTCACGAAGGTGTCTCCTAGATGCGTGAACAGTTATGTACGGAGTGTGCGGTGGAGGGAATCATTCGGTTCCTCCGCATTTGAGTATGTTTGCGAACGCTGGATAGCGGCGCTTGCATTCCCGCCGCGCGGAGGTGCCGTCGCGTCCCTCAGGCGAGGGATGTGAGGACTAGCGCGGAAAGCGCTGCGCGAGGCAAGAGCCGACTGGCGTCGACGTATTCGGCTGCGGCGTGGGCGCCGTCGCCGATCGCGCCCAGTCCGTCCAGGACGGGACTGCCCGCAGCGGCGGCGAAGTTGCCGTCGCTTGCCCCGCCGACGCTTGCTTCGTCAAGCCGGTCGCTGAGCAGGGCGGCGCAGCGCTGTGCCAGTCCGGCCAGGGCGGCCACCTGGGGGGTGCGGGTGAAGACCGGCCGGTTCCAGCCGCCGCTGACGGTGACGGTGGTGCGTGGATTGTGGGGCCGCAGGTCGTCCAGGGCTGCGGTGACGCGGTGTGCCTCGGCCTGCGTGGAGACGCGGATGTCGATCTCTGCGACCGCTTGGCCGGCGGTGACGTTGGGCCGGGTGCCGCCGGTGACGACACCGATGTTGAGGCTTGTGCCGGCGTCGTGGTTCCGCAGCTCGGCGAGGTCCAGGATCTGGTGGGCCAGCTCTTCCACTGCGCTGGCTCCGCGCTCCGGGTCCAGGCCGGCATGCGCTTCCTCTCCGGTGACGGTGAGGCGGAACAGGCCGACGCCCTTGCGTGCGGTTTTGAGGGCTCCACCAGGGGCGGACGCCTCGAAGACCAGTGTGGCGCGGCTGTTGCGGGCCTCGTCGATGATGACGTCCCGCGATGCCTGGCTTCCGGTCTCCTCGTCGCCGTTGAGTACCAGGGTGACGGCCGGCCGAGGCAGAGCGAGGGCGTCCAGAGCCTTCAGCGCCCAGACGGCCTGGACGAGGCCGGCTTTCATGTCGAAGACGCCGGGTCCGGTGATGCGGTCGCCGTCGTTTCGGAAGGGGCGTGCCGCCAGAGTGCCTGCGGGCCAGACCGTGTCGTAGTGCGCGAGGAGCAGCACAGGGGTGTCCCCGGTACCGGCGTAGCGGCGGATCAGGATGTCGCCGGCGTCGGGACGGTGGAGGACCTCCTGTTCGCAGTCGGTTCCCAGGCGCTGGTCGAGCCACTGCTGCAGCCAGTCGAGGCAGGTGCTGAGCAGGGCCTTGTCGTCGCTGGGGCTTTCCCGACCGGTGTAGGCGGCCAGGTCCGCCACGATCTGCGTGTGGCGGTCTGCGAGCCACGACCGGATGTCTTCGGCGTCCTCGGGGCCGGTCGCGGGCCGGTGCGACAGGTCCGGTGCGGGGGGCTGCGTCACGTCCGAACTGCTGCCCGCCAGGGGCCGCAGGGCTTCGAGCCGCTTCTCGGACATGGTGGTGGGGTCCTTCTCGAGCTCCTTGAGGCCGTCGACCACGGCCCGCAGAACCGGTGTCGCGATGCCGTGCCGGTCGGCCTGGGCGAAGACGTCGGCGTAGTGCGTGGTCACCTCGACGGGCCGGCCTCGGACGGCCAGGTCGCGCCAGATGCCGCTGCGGTTCTTTGGCTGGGTGCGCAGCCACCGCGTCAGCTGGTCTGCCGCGGCGCGTTGCCGCTGCGGTGCCGCGCCTGTGCGGAAGGCGTCGGGGTCGAAGGCGTCGAAGGGTTCCAGGGTGATGCCGAGGCTGTCGGCGACGGCGAACACCTCGGCGGCGACCGCGGCCATGACCGTGGTGTGCCGGTCGATCAGGTCTGCCATCGGTGCGTCGGCCAGTGCGGTGGCGGCCAGCATGGCGCCGAAGCCGGCTTTGGCCCAGAGGTAGCCGTCCACGTTGTCGCTGGCCACCGCGTCGGCGTCCACCGAGAGGTGCGCGACCAGCTGGCGGACTCGCTCGGAGACCGGCTCGCCGCGCATCTCGCCCACGACGAGGGCTCCGGCGCCGCCGTCGCGCACCACGCCGGGTTCGGTGACGTCGGCGAAGACGTTGATGAAGGCGGCGACCGCGCGATCCCGTCCCACCCGGGCGGCGATGCGTTCCTCGTTGAACCCGTTCTGGAGGGAGGCGACCCAGCCGTCGGGGCTCAGGCGGGGGGTGATCCAGTCGAGTGCCGTCCCGGTGGCCTGCGCCTTCACGGCCAGCAGCACCCTGTGCAGCGGGCCCTCGTACTCCTCCGGCAGCAGCGCGTCGACGTGGGCGACTTCGGATTCGTGCCCGTCACGGGTCAGCACGAGTCCGTGGGCGCGGATTGCCTCGACGTGAGCGCGATCGGTGTCGACGAGCCGGACGTGCTGTCCGGCCCGGACCAGTCGGTGGGTGAGGATGCCGCCGATGGCGCCGCCCCCGACGACGGTGTAGGTGGTGTCGGTCATGCGGTCTGTCCCTCCTGGATGCGGGGCAGGTGCAGGGTTCCCGCGCTGGACCCGCCGTCCACCCGCAGGACTTCTCCCGTGATCCAGGAGGCCTCCGGTGTGCTGAGCCAGAAGACGGCTTCGGCGATGTCGGATGGTGTTCCCGCACGACCGAGCGGGTTGACCGAGATGGCGGCGGCGTACTCCGGAGAGACGGGATTGATGCGGCTGTCGACCGGGACGAATCCGGGGCTGACGGCGTTGACGCGGATGCCGTCGGCACCGAGTTCGAGGGCGGCGGCGCGGGTGGCCATCTCCAGCGCGGCCTTCGACGTCGCGTAGGGACCGCCACCGAGGCGGGAACGCAGCGCTGATCCGGACGAGATGTTGACGACGCAGCCCCCTGCCCGGTCCTGTCGTGCTTGCCGGGCGTACGCGGCGGTGGCCAGCACTGGCGCTCGCAGGTTCAGGGCGAACAGACGGTCCCAGGTCTCCGCGGTCACGTCGGCCATGTCCAGGGAGGGGTAGATGCCGGCCGCGTTGACCAGGACGTCCACCGGTCCTCCGGCCGTCCGGGCCTGCTCGATCAGCGCGTCCGGCATGTCGGGGTGCGTGAGGTCCCCGGCGACGTGGCCGGCCTCCAGTGAGGCGGCGGTGTCCTCCAGGGCTTCGCACGGGAGGTCGGCGAGCGTCAGGCGGAAGCCCCCCTGCGCGAACCGCTGGGCGACCGCCCGGCCTATCCCGCCAGAGGCGCCGGTGATGACGGCGTGGGGCATCAGGCGAACTCCTTGTTCTTGGTCTCGGGCATGGTCAGGTAGACGACGAGGGAGACGAGCGAGGCCGCGGAGACGTAGAGCCACAGCCAGCCGCCGTAGTTGTGGTCGTGCATCCAGGTCGTCACATAGGGCGCGGTGCCGCCGAAGGCGGCCACCGCCAGGGCGTACGGGAGGGCGATGCCGGTGGCGCGGATCTCGGGGGGGAACTGCTCGGCCATGATGACGGCGCAGTTGGCGGAGTAGCCCAGGATCAGCAGCATGCCGGTCAGTTGCACCAGGAACAGGCGGGTGAAGCTGGCGTCGAGGAAGTGGAGCAGGGGCCAGCTCAGCACGATGAACCCGACGGCGAATCCGGCCAGCGTGGGCTTGCGTCCGATGCGGTCGGACAGCCGGCCGACCAGGGGCAGCAGGGTGATGAAGATGGCCAGGCACAGGGTCTGCGACAGCAGTGCCTGGCTCAGGGGTATGCCGGTGGTGAGGTTGGCGTATGTGGGCAGGTAGTTGACCCAGATGTAGTAGGTCAGGGTGCCGGCGATGGTGATGCCGACGACGCGCAGGGCCGCGGCGGGATGCTCGGTGAGCATGGTGCGGAGGGGGTTCGAACGGGTGAGGCCCGCGCTGCGCGCCCGGTGGAAGGAGTCGGTGTCCTCGACCGAGATCCTCAGCCACAGGCCGACCAGTCCGAGCAGGCCGCCGATGGCGAAGGCAACCCGCCAGCCCCAGGAGTGCAGGGCCGCGTCGTCGAGCGTGGACGTGGCCAGGGTGCCGAGCAACGAGGCGATCAGCGCGCCGCCACCGACCGACACCTGCTGCCAGGAGCCGGCGAACGCGCGTCCGCCCCGGACTCCGGATTCGACCAGGAAGGCCGAGGAGGATCCGAACTCGCCCCCGGCGGAGAACCCTTGCACCAGTCGGGCTATCAGGAGCACGACGGGCGCGGCGAGCCCGATGCTGTCGTACGCCGGGGTCAGAGCGATGACGAACGAGGCGCCCGCCATCAGTCCCACGGTCAGCGTCAGACCCTTCTTGCGGCCGTTGCGGTCCGCGTAGACGCCGAGTGCCGCGGCACCGACCGGGCGCATGACGAAGCCGACGGCGAAGATCGCGAGGGTGGACAGCAGGGCGACGTCGCCGGTACCGGAGGGGAAGAACTCGGTGGAGATGATCTTCGCGAAGATCGCGTAGAGGGCCCAGTCGACCCACTCGATGGTGTTGCCGATGGCGCCGGCGGCGATGGCCTTCACCTGCCGCGCGTTCAGGCGGGCGGCAGGCTCGGTGGCCGCGGGCGCGCTCTGGCCCTGCTGTGCAGTCATGCTCTGCTCTCCGTTCTGCGAGACGGAATGTCGTGGCGCACCGCTTCCGCCAGCTGTGCGTGGGTGGCGTACCAGACGCCGGGGTGGGCTGCGATGTGGTCGAGCAGTTCACGCAGGACAACCAGGCGCGAGCGGTGGCCGATGACGTGCGGGTGCAAGGTGAGCTGGAAGACCCCGCCCTCCCGGTAAGCGGCGTCGAACTCGTCCACCCAGATCTCCAGGACGTCGCGCGGGCGGGTGTAGGGCCGCACGGAGCCGTAGCGGTCCATCGTGAAGTAGGGGGCGTCATCGCGGATCCAGTCGACCGGGATCTCCACCAGCCCTGTGGGCTCGCCGGCTGCGAGGATCTCGTACGGCTCGTCGTCGGCCATCAGCGAGGAGTCGTAGGTGAACCCCAAGCCGAGAAACGTCTCCAGTGTGGTGGGCGAGAAGTCCCACGAGGGGGTGCGGACACCGACGGGCCGCTGCCCTGTCAGCTGGGTCAGCGTGTCCACGGACCTCTCCACCAGGTCGCGCTCATCGGCCGCCGACAGCAGCATGTTGCGTTCGTGGATCCAGCCGTGCACGGCCAGTTCATGGCCGTGCACGGTGTAGGCACGGGCCTCGTCGGGGTGGAGCAGGGCGGAGACGGCAGGCATGAAAAACGTCGCCGGCACGCTGTACTTCTCCAGCAGCGCCAGGATGCGGGGCGCTCCCACGCGAGCGCCGTACTCGCCCTGGGCGAGCCGGCCCGGGCTCGTCTCGCCGTCACGCAGCGGGATCGTCTCATGGTCGGGATCGAAGGACACGGCAACCGCGACACGTGCCCCGCCGGGCCACTGGGTGGGGGTGAGGCGCTGTCCGGCGCGCACCGCGTCGATATGCCGGCGCCATTCACTTTCGGGCCACTGCCAGCTCGGTGTGGGCAGGGTGCTGTCCGATTCGGACATGGAGGGTCTCCACTTCGTCGGTAACGACAGGAGGAAGAGATCCGCGAGGAGCGACGCCGAAGTGGCGTGCCCTGGCGGGAGAATGCGGCGGTCGGACCGCCGAGGAGCCCGGACCCGAGCAGTTCAGCTCGGGATCGTCATCTTGGTCCAGGCGTGTTTGAGGGTGGCCAGATGCAGGGTGATCTCGGAGGCGATCAGGCCGGGCAGAGCGCCGACGACTTCGGCGGTGTAGCGGAACACGTCAGTGCGGTGTGGCAGGACGACGTGTCCCACCAGGTTGAACCTGCCGGTGGCGGCGGACAGGAGCTTCGTCCCGGTGTGGCGTGCGAGTTGCCGTCCGGCCGCGTCGAGCCGGTCCGGCTCGACCGACAGCCACACCATGAACTCCGCCTCGAAGCCCAGCAGCGCCGGGTCGACCAGAGTGCGGAAATGCAGCACACCGCGGTTGACCAGCCGTTCCAGGGCCCGGGACACACTGGACTCGGTGCGTCCCAGCTGCCGGGCGAGCGCGCTCATCTGCATCCGCCCGTCCGACGAGAGCGTCCTGGCGACCTCCCGCTCGAGGTCGGACAGCGCTTGTGGCGCCTCGTCCCACCCCGCGCGTTCGAAAGGCGCGGCGAGCGCTGCGGGACGCAGGGCGTCGCGGGCCTGCGGAGGCAGCAGCCCTGTGTCCCAGTGGGCCGGCGAGGTGAAGTTGCGGATGGCGGCAACACACTCCGTGCCCGTGATCAGGTCAGCGCCCGGCAGGTCGGTGTACAGCAGGCGCATCAGTTCTTCGTTGTCCTGGGCGACGAAGTCCACGATGAGGTCCGCCGCGCCGGTGACCACGGCCAGGAAACGTACTTCCGGGCAGTCGGCCAGTAGCCGCGCCAGTTCCAGGCCCTTGCCGGGACGGGCCTGGACACGCACCAGCATGGACGAGCCCGACATGGTGCGGTCGAGTTCCAGGGTCGCCACGACGCGGACGAGTTGCCGCTCGCGCAGGCTCTGGTACCGGCGCTGCACAGTGGTCTCGCTCGCGCCCGCCCAATGGGCGATCGCGCTCCACGGGGCACGGCCGTTGAGCTGGAGCGCCGCGATGATGCGGCGGTCCAGGTCATCGACCATTGCGGAGTGGGGGCGACCAGGCATGCCGGAACACTAGGCCGGGTGCAGATACCGGTCAACGGAGGAATCCTGCGATGCGCGGAGGGTGTTCCTTCCACCCGCTGCCCGCCTGGTTTCCACACAAGGGACACCTGCAGGTCAGCAGCCACGTCGGAGACTCCGGTAAGGGCGCAGGATATCTTCATGGGGTACTGCATTTTTCTTTCGTTCATGCTCGTCACGCCTCATTCAGGCCGGCTTCCCGGGCTGCTGGCGCGCTGTTTCCAGTTGCGTCCGGCAGCGACGGCCGACTTCGAGGCACCGCTCCAAGACCACGCCGAGGTCGAGACAACCGATGATGAATTCCTCCAGGGCGAGCATGCGGTCACCGCGCCCTATGACCTGGGGGTGGAGTGTGACCGTCAGAACACCGCCCTCAGTGTGGCGGATCATGTAGCGGACGTCGCCGAGGAAGCGGGCGAACATCTGGTGCGGATCCTGTAGGCCGGGCATCACCGTCGTCCCGGTGCGGACGAACTCCAGATGGGGGTAGTCGTCCAGGGTCCAGGACACGGGGAGTTCGACGATCTGGCTGGCGGGGCCGAAGACGTATGGGCCGTCCGGGTCGTGACGGTCTCCGGTGCGCGCGAGGTACGGGACACAGTCGGTCCCCATCAGCGAGGAGTCGTACTCGATGCCGGCTTCCTGCAGCAGCTCCACCGTGTGTGCGGTGAAGTCGAAGCTCGGGGTGCGGTGGCCAGCGGGCGGCGTGCCCGTGAGGTCCTCGATCAGCGCGGAGGCACGTTGCAGCACGGCGCGCTCGGTCTCCCGCTCCAGGGTGGAGACCGGTTCGTGCAGGTAGCCGTGGAGCGCTATCTCATGCCCGGCCTCGTGGATGGCCCGGCACTGCGCGGAATACGTCTCCAGGGTGTGCCCGGGGATGAAGAACGTGGAGGCGATGCCGTACGTGTCGAGCAGCTGCAGGATCCGGGGGATGGCGAAGGCGCCGAATTCCCCGCGCGAGACCGGCCCCGGGCTGGTCATGCCCCGGGCGGCCCACAGCGAGATGGCGTCGAAGTCGAAGGTCAGGCAGACGGTTCCGCGCTCAGTCATGGGCGGGTGCCTCCGGAGTGAAATCACGGGCGGGAGCGGGGGCGGCCGGCTCGAAGAGCGCGTCGAGTTCCCAGCGGGTGTAGGCGTGGTCGCGCGGGGGGCCGGGAGCGATCCACAGGGTTCGTGAGGTCAAATCCATGACGATCGAGTAGACGGTGCAGACCTGGTCCCCGGCCGCGACCTCTGGGTCGGGCCATCGGCAGATCCCGTCCGGATACGACCAGTCGTCCCGCAGGACGCGCACCACGTCCGCCGTGGTGATCGCCCGGCGATCTGCCGCGGGGGCGAGGAGGTGGCGCACGCGCGTCGGACGCAGCTGGGTCAGCGCGCTCGTCGCGGCCTTGAGGTCGCGCAACGGAAGGTCGGCCATGAAGTGGTTGGCGTGGGCCAGCAGCCCGTCCTCCGGCAGCAGGGTGCCGAAGACCTGTGGGGCCAGCTCGAAGTCCACCGCCTCGCCCCCTGCGTCGGCGAGCAGGACGTTGCCCGACGAGATGCGGCGCACTGGAAGGAGCCGCTGGTGCGCTTTGGACATGGTCCTGGCGTGCAGGGCACCGCGCAGCAGGAAGTGGTAGGGGATTCCTTCGCCCCCGGTGTCCCGGTCGGAGACCAGCAGGTTGGCGCAGACGCCGAGCCCTGCGGAGTTGAGGCCGCTCTTGGCGAGCATGCCGGCCTCGGTCAGGGACAGCACCGTGAAACCCGACGGGTCGCGAGTGGCGAGGAGGAAGGTGACGTCCGCCTGTTCGGGATGCCAGTCCCAGTTCTGGGCAAGCAGCATGTGGCCGTCTCGGGTGTGGCTGGGCAGGACGGCGAGCGAGGTGCAGCCCTCGTCGCGGTATCCCGTCCCATACAGCAATTCCGTGCGCGCGTTGAGGGCGGCGATCCGGGCGAGGGACTGCCCGGATCCCGCGGCCATTCCCTCCAGCATGGCGGCGATGCCAGGGTCGTACTCCTCGGCCAGGGCGTGGTATCTGCGGCCCCAGCTGTCGATGGTGGTGTCATCGAGTCCTGCCTGGTCACGGAATCGTGCGGTGTACGTCTCGACGCTGCGAGCGATGAGGTCGGCGGTCCGCACGCCGATCTGTTCTCCCACGTCATGGTGGTTGCCCTCGACCGCGATCAGAGGGGGAACGGTGTTCATCGTGGGGTGCTCCTGATCAGCGCAGGGGGGAACGGTAGGACTCGGGCATGGCGCACACGGTCAAGAAGGTGACCAGGGCCGCGACCGTCGGGAGAATCGCCACGGCCGGCCCCGAACCCGTGGCGGCGGCGATGCCCGAGGCGATGAAGGCGGCGGTGCCTCCGAAGGCCATGACGGCGAAGTTGTAACCGATGCCCAGGGCCGAGTAGCGCACGGTGGTCGGGAACAGTTCCGCGAGGGCGGCCGGACCCGGTCCGGAGAAGCAGCCGAGCACCAGGGCGATCAGGACCTGCCCGCCGTATACGGCGGCCGTCGACCCGGTAGAGAACAACGCCATGACCGGGAACGAGAGCAGGACGAAGCTGCCGGAGCCCGCCAGCAGCAACTTCTTGCGTCCGATGCGGTCCGACCAGAGCCCGAACAGGACGATCGACACCGTGAGGACGCCGATACCCACGAGGGTGGACGCGTTCACGACGCCCGCCGGCACACCGGCCTCCGAACGCAGGTAAGTGGGCAGGTAGGTGAGGAAGAAGAAGTACGCGACCGTCCACCCGACGGTGAATCCGAAGCCGCGCAGCATGGCGGCCTTCTGCTGCGCGAACGCCGCGCGCAGCGGATTAACACGGTGCGCGGTAACCGATTCCTGTTCGACGAAAGCAGGCGTCTCTTCCAGTCCGAGGCGCAGGAAAGCAGCTGCGGCCGCGGTCACCGCACCAAGCAGGAAGGGGACGCGCCAGCCGAAGGACAACATGGCGTCCCCGGGGAAAGCCGCCTCGTTGACGGCGACCACGGCTGCCGCCAAGAGGAAACCCGCTGCCGTGCTCACCTGATTGAAGCTGCCGAACACGCCCCGTCTGCCATCCGGAGCGTACTCGACGAGCATGGCCGCCGATCCGGCCCACTCCCCGGCCACCGCGAACCCCTGAACGAGACGGAGCACCACGAGCAGCACCGGCGCCAGGTTCCCCGCGGACTGGTGGGTGGGAAGGCAGCCGATCAGTGCGGTCGCTGCTCCCATGACGACGACGCTGATGAACAGCGCGGGCCGACGCCCGAAGCGGTCACCGATGTGACCGAAGACCACGGTGCCGAGAGGGCGAGCGAAGAAGCCCACGGCGAACACTGCGAACGTGGACAGCACTCCGGTCGCGCTGCTTTCGCCGGGGAAGAACAGCGTTGCGAGCGCCGTAGCCGAGTACGCGTAGATCAGGTTGTCGTATTGCTCCAGGAGATTGCCGACGCTTGTGGCCACCAGCGCGCGGCGGTGCCGCAGAACGGGGTGTGACCGCGAGACCAGTGCAGGGGAAGCTGAGGACACGGTGCCTCCAGAGATATCGAAGAAATGAGAGCGTGAATGCTTGGTCGCATCCCGGCAGGTCGCCAGCTCGCGAGACATTTGCTGTTGGCGGCGATCTGCCGCTATCCGCTACCGGCAGGTCGTCATGCCGCCAGATGACCGCCGTCGACGGGGATCAGTGCCCCGGTGACGAACGAGGCCGCCTCGTCTGCGAGGAGTTCGACCACAGGCCCCAGTTCGGAGGGCTCACCGGGACGCCCCATCGGCGCACGCTGAACGCGCCGGTTCAGTTCCGCGTCCGGCAGGTCGGCCAGCAGCGCGGTCCTGAAGACGCCCGGCAACACGGCGTTGACCCGGACTCCGCGAGGGGCCAGTTCCACGGCGGCGACCCTGGTGATCTGGTGAACGGCGGCCTTGCTCGCCTGATAGGCCACCGAGGAGGGACTGGTCCGGGAGGCAGGCGCCGTCGACGCGCCGTAGACCGACCCAACGTTCACCACGCATCCCCGCACCGCGGCCAGGTCCTCGGCGAACGTCTTGATCCCTCGCCACACGCCCCAGACGTTGACCCGCAGAACGCGGTCGAAGTCCTCGTCGTCTGTCGTCAGCAGGTCCGCACGGCAACTAATGCCGGCGTTGTTGACAAGCACGTCCAAGCGCCCGAACTCCTCGCGGACACTGGCCGCGCACCGCTTCCACGAGTCCGCGCTGGAGACGTCGAGCGCGACCTTCTCCGGCCCTTCACCGTCGCTGAACGACTGGTCGGCCCGGACCAACCGTGCCCCCGCAGCCTCCAGATGCTCCGCCACGGCCGCACCCAGCCCGCGGGCCGCGCCCGTGACGAGCACCACCTTGTCCTTCATGCTCACAGCCGGTCCTTCCGTCGAGACCGGCAGCACCAACGCGCTACCGGTTGCGGAGCACCCTAAGAACGGTGGCGGGGCACGGCATCGGTCATCTACCCGATGCCGATCTCCCGCGGTGGGGCTAGCGGCTGCGGGCCAGCCCGTGCACGGTCCACCGGGAGGCCGCCACACGTTTCCTTGAGTGAAGCGGGCGGTTCGCCCTAGCATCGTCCGCGCCGCCCCATTGGCATCCGATCGGTCCCGAGCACCGGAGCACACATGGCCGTACCGGACACGCCCAGACCGCCGATCCCGCTCGCACGCCAGCCCACGTTCACCTTCCTCGAACTGACCCAGGCGGGGCGCCGTTACGTCTCCGACGGCCGGTTCTTCGCGGAGCGACCGCACCTGGAAACAATCGCCAGGCGCGCCGTCAGAGGATCCGTCGAAGGCCCCATCGCGTTCCTCGACAGCCACGGCGGGGCCCTCACCAGGGTGACGGTGGACACGACCACCCGGGAGCCCCGCACGGTGCGCCTCGAAGCCCGTGCCTGTCGAGCGCCGTACGACCTCACGAACCGGGAGCTCCAGGTGGCGACGTGCATGGCGGGCGGCCTGACCACGCCTGAGATCGCCCTGGCGCTGGGCTGCACCAGGCGCACCGCTGCCACCCACGTAGAACACGTCCTGGCCAAATGCGGGCTTCGGTCCCGGGCGGCCGTGGCCACCCTGATCACCGCGCTGGGCGCGCACACCCTTCCCGTACCTGTCGGTGACCTCGTCCTGCCCCCTGCCCTTGCCGAAATTCTGCGGTCCTCGCCGGGGCCCTCCGTGTCCTCGCCACCGCGGCCCCATCCGATCACCGTCGGTCTGATCTACCCGACCGGGCCGGCCGCGTCGGGGGCGGACCACCGCCACATGCGGCAAGGGGCCCTCCTCGCCCTTGAAGAGTGGGACCGGCGCGGCGGAGTGGCGGGCCGGCGCGTACGGTTCACCGTGACGGAAGCCGAACCCGGAGCTCTCCCCGACGCAGTGGCGGAGATGATCTCCTCTGGGGTCAACGCCATCCTTCTGGGCAACCAGCCGGCCTCCGCCGCCCGGGCAGCGATGGAGCCCGCCGCGGAGGCCGGCACCCCCGTACTGCACTCGATGATCGCCCCCGCCCTCACCGAAGCCGTGCACCACAACCCCCACACCCTGGGCCACGTCTTCCAGGCCACCGCAGACGAAACCGCCTACCTGCGCGGCTTCCTGCGCACGCTCGGCCAACTGCGTCAGTCAGGGGCCTGGCGACCCTCCAGACGAAGGATCGCCCTGCTCGTGCGGCGCAGCACCTCAGTAGAGGTCCTCGCAACGGAGTTGTACTCCGCAGTGGAAGCGGCAGGATGGAAACTCGTCCTGGCCGAGAGCGTCGACGAGCAGCAGTCCGCTCCCTGGCACTCGGTCGCCGAACGCCTCGAACGGGCAGAGCCGGACGCGGTCTTCCTATCCGTCGTGCCGGAACCGACCCTGCGCCGCTTCCTGGAGGCGACCGCCGACCTGCGGCACCGAACCCTGGTCCACACCGCGTGGGCCCCGGCAACCCCGGGCTTCACCGACCGCCTCGGTCCGCTCGCCGAAGGACTGGTCTGGTCGACAGTCGTCGGGGTCCGGGAGTCCCCGATCGCCGCCGCCTTCGCCCGCAGTTACCAGGCCGCCTACGGCGTCCCGCCCGGGCTCGGCGCCGCAGCCGTCCATTACGACCTGGTGCAAGTGCTCGCAGCCGCCTGGGCTTCCGTAGACCGGCCGTGGAACCACCGCGGCGTGCACAAGTACCTCCGCACGACACCCCATTACGGCGTCGCCGGCACGTACTCGTTCACCGGCCGCGGCCAGCGCGGCCTGGCCCACCCGGACGACGACGCAACCGACCCCTACCTGGCCCACCCGCACCTGACATACCGGATCCAGCGGGGCGAGCACCGACTGCTAAGCCCGTGATTCGGAGGCATCTCGCGTCTGATACACGCTTACTGCACTGCTCAGCGTGCCGCACGCATACCCGCCTCCAGCCAGCGGGCCCTCTCGGACGAACTGTCCGCGCTCGGCACCAACATGCTGCGCGCGCAGCCCCAGCCGGACTCCGAGGACAAGGCGCCGCTCCCAGAGGCGGCAGACGGCATGACGGCGAGAATCGGGCCGGTCACCAGCGCGACGGCGGCGGCCAACACCCATGCCATCGTTCGCCGTTCCGACCTTGCCGACCCCAACGACTCGATCGGACGCAATGTGCTGGCCGCCCCGGCCCAACCTGCTGCGCGGTCTCCCAGTCGTGGCTGCTCGTCCTGCCGCCGCTCGCCCTCGGCGCCGGCCTGGCATGCGCGACCGTCGTCAGCGCCGTCGCCGGCGTCTACCCGGCACTCCGCGCCTCGCGGCTGCCCCCGACCGAGGCGCTGTCGGCCATACGAGAACAGCGGGGCGACCTGCCCGCGATCATGGGCGGGATCTGGCATGTCGTGACGCTTTGATCTCTCGACGAAGACGTCACACCTGCGGGAGGGGCAAGTCATTCCCTCGCCGATGGATGACTCGCCCCGCTATTGCCCACTACGCGATCTTCATTCGAAGACGATGACCCGTCGTCCGACGACGTCGCCGCGGCCGAGGGCTTCCATGTTCTCGTTGATGTCTTCGAGCCTGACTTTGGTGACGTTGTGCTTGACGAGGCCGGCTTCGGCGAGGGAAAGGACCTCGACGAGATCCAGGTGGTTGCCCCAGAAGGAACCGAGGTAGGACTGTTCCATCCCCACAAAGGGGAACTGTTTGTGCTCGACGTGGTGGCTCATGAGGCCGACGGCCGCCAGTACCCCCTCCGGGCCCAGCAGGTCGAACCCCATCGAGATGGACGCGTTGCTGCCGACGCAGTCCAGGATGGCATCGAGCGTCCTGCGGCCGGTGAGACTTTCCAGTTCGTCCTGGATGGCCTCGGTGGACTTGTCGCGGACGTTGATCCCGTAGTCCGCGCCGTTCTCCTTTGCCACATCCAGCTTGGTGTCCTTGCGGGCGAAGGCCACCACGGTCGCTCCGCCTCCGAGTAGCTTCGCGTACTGGACCCCGTAGCTGCCCAAGCCGCCGATGCCCGTGACGGCGACGATGCGGCCGGGGCCGAGCTTGCCCGTATCCCGGATCTTCTTCATCCCCCGGTAGGGCGTCATGCCCGCGTCGGTCATCGGGGCGAGCAGCTCGGGCGCCTTCGCGGCGTTCTCTGAGACCGGAATGGCGTGGCGGGACTCCACGGCCATGTACTCGGCGAAGCCTCCTGGAGGGCCGAAGCCCACCCACCTGCCATTGCCGCTGCACAGTTGTTCGTTCCCCTCGCGGCACTGGCGACATGTGCCGTCTCCCCAGCTGGGGTTGACGACAACCATGTCACCCTCCGAGTAGCCCACCGATTTCGGTACGGCGCTGCCCAGGCCGGCTACTCGGCCTGTGACCTCGTGACCGGGGATGAAGGGGAGATCCACGGGGAACGGCCCTTCAAAGTAGCCTTCGAGCTGCTGGAAATCGCTCCGGCACATACCGGTCGCCGCGACCTTCAGCAGAATCTCCTCCGGCGCGGGGTCGGGCACGGGAACCTCCTCAATTCGGAGCGGTTCTTTGTATCCGTGCATCCGGGCTGCTTGCATCTGCATGGGGTGCCTCGCTTTCGCCGGCAAGCAGCGGTGCGGGCCGGTGCAGCGCGGCGAGATTTGGACCCCGTCGCCAGTCCCCGCGGCCGTCGCTCCGATTCGGATATCTCCAGGCTCCTGCGTCGGCCGCTGCCGTGCATCCGGAGATTCGAGGGCCGATAGGCACGGGGTGGGAGACCGCCGCGGGGCCGCAAGTCCCAGGGCCCCGGCGTTTGCCCGGCTCGTCCGACCTTGGGTCGGTTGACGTCGGTGGGGAGCCCCGGAAGCAGGCGAACACGGCCCCTGTGGATCAT
>NZ_JBITGJ010000114.1:0-19562 GCF_044456925.1 Streptomyces sp. NPDC050743 | reverse complement strand
AGCAGCGCCCCGTGAGCTGAGGTCACCAGTGCGGACCCGTGCCCCTGGTGCGGGTCACCCCTATTTTGAGATGGCCTTCACCATCCGGCCTGAAGGCCGGAGCACTGGCCAAGATCAAAGGTAGAAGTACTCGTTCTGCCACATCTGCTGGGTGCCGGGCGGCAGGACGTCGTGGCCGACGGCCGGATCGCCCATGCCGGTGACAGCGGGGTCGGCGCCGAGGGGGTCGTCCATGCGGCGGCCGCCGCCCGAGGCCACGTGGAAGAGCCTGCCCTTCAGTCCGGTGCAGGCGGGCATGACCAGGCTGCCGGACCGGTACTGGGTCGAGATCTGCCAGCGGACCAGCACATAGCCCGTGCCGCGCAGGGTCACGCTCTCCCCGCGGTGGTTCATGACGGCGTGGGCGCCGCCGGTGCTGGTGATCCCGGTCTCGGGCCGGTGCGGCAGGGCCCCGGGCGGGGTGTCGGGGTCCGGCGCCCGGTCCACGGCGTCGACGACCGTGCCGTACAGGCCGGCCGAAGGCGACGGGAAAGGGGTGGGCGGGGCGGAGGGGGACGGCGGGCGGGGCGCCGGTGGCCGTACGGCCGTCACCGTGGGCGTGACGGCCGCGTGCCGCTGCGGCGGACGGTCCGGGGGCCGTACGACGACGTAGGCGCCGCCCGCCACGATCGTCGCGCCTGCCGTCAGCACCACGGCGGGCTTGGTCAGCGCGCCCAGCGCCTTGGCCGACCAGGTCACCGAGGTCGCGGCGGCCATCGCCTGCTTGCCGCCGAGGGCGAGCGAGAGCGTGAAGCCGGCCGGAACCGGCACTAGGGCGATGCCGACCAGCAGCCGCTCCGCCGGGACGAGGGACTCCGGTGCCTCGCCGCAGTAGCCGCAGCCGCGCAGATGCCGGGCCAGCCGCTTGCGCCAGACCGAGTCGGGCCGCCCGTCGAAGCGGGCGGTCAGCTCGCGCAGTTCGGGGCACGCCCCGTCCAGCGCGCGCACGATGGCGCGCGCCGTCTCCAGTCGCCCCTTCATCCGCTGGACGCGCACGGCGGCGTGCTGCCGGGTGATGCCGACGGCCGCCGCCGGCTCGCGCCGGGTCAGCTCGCCCGCGACCTCCAGCCACCACAGCGACAGCAGCCGGCGGTCCTCGTCGTCCAGCCAGCGCACCGCCTCCACGACCTCGCGCCGCTGCCCCTCCATCTGCAGCCGCAGCATGGTCAGTTCCGCGAAGTCGGCGCTGTCGTGGCGGGCGTCGTCGTGGAGCCGGTCGGGCGCGGACCCGCGGCGTGCAGTTTTTCGCCCGACGGCGATCCGCTCGCCTCCCCGTAGGGGCGATCGCGCACAACTCACCTGCTCAAGCGGCCGTGAGCGCCTCCAGCCGCTTGATCTTCCGCCGTACGACGTACAGCGGGACGACCCCGAACATCCCGAAGGACATGTCGATCAGGCTCCACCAGAAGGGGATGCCCCGGATCGGCCCGCACACCAGGGCGAGCGGGATGATGCCGGCGCAGGCGATCATCGCGAACTCGACGACCCAGATGTTGCGGACGGGGTCGCGGTACGGCCCGTAGAAGGCGACCGCGATGACGAGGTGGGCGAAGGCCAGCCAGTCGGTGCCGTAGAGCAGGAACGGGTAGTCGGTGTCGGCGGTGTCGAGTCCGTCGCGCAGCCGGGAGATCCAGGCCGTCAGCCCGGGCAGATGCTCCGGCACGGACAGCGCGCGCAAGGCGCTCTCGGCCCAGCGCAGCTCGTGCACCAAGGGGAAGGCGGTGGCCCCGCTGAGGACGAGGCACACCACGAAGAAGACCAGCCAGACGCGAATGCCCTTGAGCAGGGCGGCTCTGTCGCTCATGGCATGAGCGTACGCCCACTTTTGAACGCGTTCAAAACCACCCCCTTCGCAGCCTCCCTCGCCACCACCCCCTTGCCCGCGTCACCCCAGAGGTTCGTCCAGCGGCACCTGCCACACCCCCGGCAGATGCCCGTCCAGCTCGCCCGGTTCGAAGCGGCACATGCCGACCGCGTGCCAGAACTCGCCGGTGACGTCTCCCTCGTACTTGTAGCCACCGGACGGGGACAGCGCCGCCCAGCCGCCGGGCATGCCGACCAGGGTGACCCGCAGGGTGGCCGGGCCGTCGGCGGGCACGTTCCACAGCCGTACCGTGCCGTCCTCGCCACCGCTGGCCAGCAGTGAGCCGTCGGGGCTGAACGCCACGGCGAGGATCCGGCCGGTGTGGCCGGTCAGAACAGCCGTCTCCCGGCCGGTGTCCGGGTTCCACAGGCGGACCGTACGGTCGTCGCCCGCCGTCGCCAGCAAGGGCCTCGACGGATGCACCTCCGCCGTCCACAGCTTGCCGGTGTGGCCGGTGAGCCGGTGGTCGATCTCGCCGTCCCTCCAGATCACCGCCGTACCGTCCCAGGAGGCGCTGGCGAGCCAGGAGCCGTCGGGGGCGAAGGCCACGGCGTACACCCGGTCGGTGTGGCCGGCGAGTTCGGCGGTGATGCGGCGGCCGTCCATGTCCCAGATCCGCACCTTGCGGTCGTCGCAGCCGGTGGCCAGGACCGAGCCGTCGGACCGGAAGGCGATGGCGCGGACCCGGCCGTAGTGCTCGGTGATGGTGGCGACGTGCGCCCCGGTGGCGCGGTACCACAGCCGGACCGTGTCGTCGTCGTTGGCGGTGGCGAGGAGTTCGCCGTCGGCGCTGAACGCCTCCGCCCACACGTGGTCGGTCTCGACGTCGAGTTCGCGCTGGTACTCGCCGGTGGCCGCGTTCCACAGGTAGAGGTCGCCGTCGCTGCTCGCCGTGGCCAGCAGGGGCCCGGCGGGGCCGAACGCCGCCGACACCAGGCGGTCGCTCTGGCCGGTCAGTTCGCGCAGCCGCCGGCCGGAGGCGGAGTGCCACACCCGCACGACACCGTCGTTGCCGCCGGCCGCCAGCATCGACCCGTCGGAGCTGAAGGACAGCGTGCCGACGCGCCGCCCGTGCCCGCGCAGGATCCGCCGGCCCTGGCCGGTGGCCGGCTCCCACAGCCGCACGACACCGTCGTTGCCGCCCGTCACCAGCAGCGCGCCGGGACCCTGGACCGGCGTGTCGCCGTGCGGGCGGAACTTGCACACCCACACCGAGCCGCGGTGCTCGGCCGGCTGCCGGTTCAGTGGTACGGCGACGGGGTCGGCCCGCGGGTCGATCCGCCACAGCCGGACCACCCCGGCGCTGTCCCCGGCGGCGAGCAGGGTCCCGTCGGGGTCGAACAGCACCTGGTACACGGCCCCGCGGCAGCCGCCGAGCAGCCCGGCGGAGCGCCCGCCGGCCAGGTCCCACAGCCGCACCTCCCCCTCGGTGTCCCCGCTGACCAGCAGGGCGCCGCCCGGATGGAAGTCCAGGGTGTAGACACGGCCGGAGTGCCCGGTGAACTCGTGCCGCGGGGTGCCGGTCGCGAGGTCCCACACCCGTACCGCACCGCCGTCCCGGTCGTCGCCGCGGTCGGTGGTGGCCAGCAGGGCGCCGTCCGGGCTGAACCGCGCCCGGTACACCGCGCCGCGATGGCCGGGCAGTTCGCCGGTTTGCCGCCCGGCCTCCAGGTCCCACAGGCGTACGGCGCCGGACGCGTCCCCGGTGACCAGGGCGGTGTCGCCCGGTGCGAACGCCACGGTGTAGACGGGCGCGGAGTGACCGGGCAGCCGGTGCAGCGCGGTGCCCGAGGCGGTGTCCCACACGGTGACCACGCCGTCGGCGTCGCCGGTGGCCAGCAGGGCGCCGTCGGTGTCCAGGGTGACCGGCCAGACGCCGTCCGGATGGATCTCCAGCCGGTGCGCACAGCGGCCGGAGACCGGGTCCCACAGGCGCACGGTGCCGTCGGAGCTGCCGGTGGCCAGGACCCGGCCCCGGAACTTGACCGCGTACACCCGGCCGGTGTGGCCCTGGAGGGTCCGCAGCGGGATCCCGGTGGCGGCCTCGCAGACCAGGACGCCGCCGTCCTCGCTGCCGACGGCGAGCAGTTCGCCGTCGGGGCTGTAGGAGATGGGTTCGGGCAGCCGGCTGGTGCGCATGTCGAAGCCGTACGGCACACCGACCGCGGAGGGCCGGAAGCCGGAGTCGACGGCCATGCCGGGCGCGATCGCGGCGGTGGCCAGCTCGGGGCTGCGGTCCAGGGGGCCGGTGGTCGCCGCGATCAGCGCCGCCCGCCGCCACCGGCCGCCGTCCACGCGGGCGCCGGTCAGGTCGGTGCCGATCAGCCGGGCCCGCCCGAGGTCGGCGCCGCGCAGGTCCGCGCCCGTCAGATCGGCGCCGTCGAGCCGGGCGCCAGCCAGCCGGGCGCTGCGCAGGACGGCACCGGAGAGGTTGGCGCCGACCAGCCGGGCGTCGGTGAGGTCGGCGCGGGTGAGGTCCACCCCGGAGAAGTCGCGGTGGGACAGGTCCTCCCCGGCCAGGGCGGCGCCGCGCAGATCGGTGTGGGCGGGCACGCGGAGCCGGCTGAGGATCTTCACGGCGTTGGCGCGGGCCGCGTCCGGAGAGGCGTCCGCAGAGGCGCCGGACAGCTCCCGCTCGGCCCACGCCTGACAGATCCGGTGGTCGGCGAGGTCGCACAGGAACTCGACCGCCAGCTGGCTGAGCTGGCGCCGGTTCAGCAGGCCGCCGTCGCCGGCGGTCAGCCGGCGGCCGCACTCGCGGGCGACCAGCCACTCCACCACCGAGCCGTGGATGAACCGGAACACGCCGTCCTCGCTGCGCACCAGCAGGCTGCCGGAGCCGATGGCGTGGGCGGTCTGCGGCACCGACAGCCGGGCGTCGGCGAGCCCGGTCAGGGTCTCGGCGACATCGGTCAGCTCGTCGAGGCGCAGCGAGTCCTGCCCGCTCTCCCACAGCCGCAGGGCGAGCGCGGTGACCGCGTCCCACAGCTGGTCCAGGGAGAGTCCGGGCGCCCGGCCGGGGCTGCCGCTGCCGCGCTGGACCTCGAAGTTCAGCCAGGCGGTGAGGACCTCCTCGTACAGCCCGGCGGGGCTGAGGGCGCGCCCGGCGCCGGCGACCGCGCGCAGCCGGTCGTCGTCGAGGTCGGCGACGAAACCGAGCAGCCGGGGGTTGCGGCACAGGGCGAGCAGGTCGGGGATGGCGTCCAGCAGCCGCAGCCGGTGGTCGGCGGTGCGTTCGTCGCCGTCGTAGCGGTTGACCAGGTAGGCGCGGATCTGCCGCGGGCTGAACTCCTGCACGGCCAGCACCCGGCGGTGCGGGAGCAGGCCGACGCGTTCGCCGAGCGCGGTGAGCACCTGGCCCTGGGAGCGGAAGTGCTGGGTACGGCTGGACACCACGATCTTGGCGCTGTCCACGGCGGAGTCCAGCAGCACCTGCAGCCGCTCGGCGGCGCGGTCGTAGGTCACCTGGTCGACAAGTTCGTCGAAGCCGTCGAAGAGAAGCACGATCCGGCCCTGCTGGAGCATGTACCTGAAGGCCCGCAGATCGATGTTGTCCACGCCGTGCGCGGCGAGGTGCGCGGCGACCAGGCCCTCGAACGAATAGGCCCGGTCCAGCGCGTTCAGCTCGATCAACAACGGGACCAGGTGCGGCAGTTCGGCCGGGACCCGGCGGGCCAGCTCGCGCAGCGCGAAGGTCTTGCCGTGCCCGAAGTCCCCGAGCAGCAGCAGGAAGCGCCCCTGGTCGGAGTCGAGCAGCCGCAGCATCTCGTCCACCAGCCCGTCGCGGTCCTCGGCGTCGAGGCGCTCCACCTCCCGGTACCGCTGCGGCAGGTACATGCCCGGGGGATAGCGCGGGTCGGTGCGCAGCCGCTCGCTCTGCCCGGCGACATAGCCGCGCAGGTCCAGCAGCCCCTGGAACTCGGTGAAGCTGCGCACCCGCACGCCGCGCCGCCGGGCCGCGTCCCGCAGCTCGCGTGCGGGCGGCGGCCCGTCGTGGACGAGTTCGGCCTCCGCCTCGGCGTCGGCGGCGTGCACCAGGGCCACGAACCGGTCGACGTCCTGCGCGGTCGGGGTGCCGATGTGGACCGCCACCCGCTGCTGCCGTACGAAGCCCGACTGGCTCCAGGTGACCAGCAGTTGCGGCACCGGCCCCTCCACCGGGCGGATCTGGGCGCCCTGGTGCCGGGTGCGGCAGACCTCGGCGACCCTGGCGAGCAGTGTCTCGGCGGGACTCTGCACGGCGCGCGGCTCGGGCTCGGGGGCGGGCGCGGAAGTGCCGTCGCCGGCGTCGTCGGGCGCTGCCTGAGCCCCGAAGGCCCGGTCGGCCCGCCGCCACTGGACCGCCCGCCGCCGCGGCTCCCCCGGCCCCTGCCAGACGGCCAGCCCCTCCCGGCCGACCCGCACCAGCTGGTGCCCGCCGGGCCGCCCGGCGCCGATCACCGGCACCTCTCCGGAAGCGGTGGCGAGGTCGGGCAGCGCGCCGGGCTCGGCCGGGCCGTGCAGCAGCAGGTGCAGCCGGGGCGCGGTCAGCCGGGTCAGCACATCGGTGTCGCGCAGCGGTCCGGTGCCGTCCAGGGCGGCCGTGCCGGCGCGCCGCACGCCGGCGGCGACGCCGCGGGCACCGGGCGAGTGCCGCACCACCCCGATCCTCAGCCACCCCTCGGTCTCGTGCGGGCGCAGCGCCTGCGCGAACCAGGCGGCCTGCTCGCGCCCGACCATCCCGTACTGGTCGTCGCGCCGATGGCTGTACGCCATGGACGAGTTGAGCCCCGCGACCACGGTGTGCAGCTCGGGCACGGGGAAGAGGGTCCACGGCTGGTCGCTGTCGAAGACGACGTCGAGCCCCTGGTACAGCTCCTGGAACAGCCGGGCGAAGTGCCGCCACTTGGGCCAGTACGGAGGCCGGGGCGGCATCTCGTCGGCCTCACAGGTGCTGAAGTACGCCTGGCAGGCGGCCTGGTTGACGTCCTGGCCGCCGGGGACGAGGGCGACCCGGTGCGGTTCGAGCCCGAGCAGGGCGCGCAGCCCGGTGAGAAAGGCGAGGGCCTGCTCGAACTCGCGCCGGCTGCCGGAGGCGGTCAGGTCCCCGGTGACGACCAGCAGATCGGGCGAGGGCGCCCCCGCGTCGGCCAGCTCGACCAGGTCGCCCCAGATCGCGGCCTGCAACTCGGTGGGGTCCTGACCCCGCCCGAAGGCGGGCCCGGCCAGCTGGAGCACGGTGACCGCCTCCCGCTCCCGGACCGCTCCGGACACCCGCGGGTACGACGGCGCCGCCGCCGGTCTGCGCCGCCCCGCCCACCCGGGCCCGCCCAGCGGCCGCCCGGGGCTCGGTACCGCCGGGACGGCGGGCACGGGATGGCCGCCCGCACCACCGGGGTAACCCGGCGGCAGGCTGGGCCGGGCCCGCCCGTCCAGGGCCTGCCGGACCCGCGCGAGCAGCAGCTCCCGGGCCGCCGCCGGGTCGGCGACCGGCACCAGGTCCACATAGGTGATGGTGGCCAGCAGCCCCTCCACCGGGATGTCCTCGACCCGCACGGTGATCAGCCGCCGCTCCGGCGCGTCCGGGTCGGCCCGCAGCGCGGCCTGCCACTCCATCCGCCCGTAGCGCGAGCGCTCGTAGTTCCGGGACAGTACGGCGATGACGGCGGCGGACTCGCTCACGCCCCGGTCCATGAAGTCGACGAAGTTCGTGCCCGGCACGAAGTCCCAGGCCTGCAGGACCGTCCGGTACCCGGCCTCCTCCAGGGTCCAGGCGATCCAGGACGCCCAGCGTTCGTCCGCCGGCGAGTAACTGATGAAGAAGTCCAATGGCCCGGTGCTGTCCCCCGGGGTGTTCTGACGAGCCACCATGTATTGATGATGCCGTGAAAAGAGAGGTTGATACCGGTCGTTTCCAGGCCTTCGACGGCGCCCTGGTCACAGCGGCGCACAAACGTGCGACCCTTCCAACCGTGCGTGCCTTATTGCTGCGTCTGCATGTGCTCGACCGGGTGGCGATCGGTCTGCTGGCGACCGGACTGCTGTGCGTGGCCACGGGTTTGCTGCCGACGGATTCCGCGTCCCACGCGATGACGCGCATCGCACCGCTGCTGGCCTTCCTGGGCACGGTCATCGTGCTGGCCGAACTGACCAGCAGGGCCGAGGTGTTCGACGTGGTGGCGGCGCGGGTGGCGAGGGCCGCGCGGGGCAGCTATCCGCTGCTGTTCCTGCTGTGCGTCGCGTTCGCCTCCGTCACGACGATCGCCCTGAATCTGGACACCACGGCAGTCCTGCTGACCCCGGTGATGCTGGCGCTCGCCTCGCGGGTGGGCATCGCGCCGGTGCCGCTGGCGATGACGACGGTGTGGCTCGCCAACACGGCGAGCCTCCTCCTGCCCGTGTCCAACCTGACCAACCTGCTGGCCAGCAACCGGGTCGCGTTGTCCCCGCTCGGCCTGGCGGGGCGGATGTGGGCGCCGCAACTCGCCGCGCTGGCCGTGACGATGGCTTGTTTGTGGCTGTTCTTCTGGCGCCGGGGCAGGCGTGGGGGGCCGGTGGTCGACGGGTCCGGTTTGATGCCGGACATGGCGCTGTCGGGGCCGGGTGCGGCGCGCGCGGCGGACGTGCGGGCGGACACCGCCGACCGCTATGTGCCGCCCGCCGCGCACCGCCCGGCCGACCCGGTGCTGTTCCGCGCCTGCGCGCTCGCCTGCGCCGGCTTTCTGCTGGCCATCCTGGTGGCCGACGTACCGCTGTGGATGGCGTCCGGAACGGCGGCGCTGGTCGCCGTGGCCGCGTTCACGGTCCGCGACCGGTCGGCGATCCGCCTCTCGCTCGTCCCCTGGCGGCTGCTGGTGATGGTCCCCGGCATGTTCCTCGTGGTGGAGACGGTCAACGCGCACGGGCTGCACGACCTGCTGGCCTCGGCGGTCGGCACCGACGGCGGCCCGCTCGGCCTGTTCCGCGCGGCGGCGGTCGGCGGCGGCCTGTCCAACGCCCTCAACAACCTCCCGGTGTACCTGGCCGGGGAGGCGGCCGTCCCCGTGGGCAACCACGACCAGCTGCTCGCCCTGCTGATCGGCACGAACGCCGGCCCGGTGATCACGCCGTGGGCGTCCCTGGCCACGCTGCTGTGGTACGAGCGGTGCCATGCGTACGGCGTACGGGTGCCGATCCGCCGATTGATGGGGACGGGCGCGGTACTGGCCGCGTGCGCGGTGGGGGCGGCGGTGGCCGCGCTGGCCCTGACGCGCTAGGAGCGTGTCTCAGTAACCGGCAACCCGCCTGTGGATCGTGATCATTCGTGCGGGATGATCACGGTATGCATGGTGGGGATGGGCTGTTCGAGGTCGAGCCGGTCGCAAAGAGGCAGCCGCAGGGTCGTCCGGCGGCGGTGGACAAGACGTTCCGGGCGTTCGACCCGCACCAGGTGTTGCTGCTGCCACCGTCGCTGGACGACTGGCTGCCGGAGGATCATCTGGCCCGGTTTGTCGCCGAGCTGGTCGACGGGGTGCTCGACCTGTCGGCGATCCTCGCGGACTACACCGAGAAGCGCGGCTTTCCGCCCTACGACCCGCGGCTGATGGTGCGGCTGCTGCTCTACGGCTACACCACCGGGGTCCGCTCTTCGCGGGCGATCGAGCGTCGCTGCATCGATGATGTCGCGTTCCGGTTCCTGGCCGCAGACCAGGCTCCCGACTTCCGCTCGATCGCCCGGTTCCGCCGCCGCCACCTGGACGCGCTGGCCGGTCTGTTCACGCAGTCGCTGCACCTCGCCTTGAAACTCGGCATGGTCAAGATGGGCCGCGTCGCCCTGGACGGCACCAAGCTGGAGGCCAGCGCCTCCAAGCACAAGACCATGAGCTACGGCCGCCTGGTCGACAAGGAAGAACGGATCGAGGCAGAGATCGCCGCCTTGGAGGCCCGCGCCCAGGCCCTGCTGGCCGACGCGGAGGCCACCGACGACGCCGAGGACCAGGTCTTCGGCCCCGACGACAAGGACACCGACCTGCCCGCAGAGCTGGACCGCCGGGAGAAGCGACTGGCCAAGCTGCAGGCCGCCCGCGCGCAGATCGAAGCCGAGGCCGCCGAGAAGGCCCGCCGCCACGCGGAGGAAAAGGAACGCCGCCGTCAGAAACGGGCCGGCACCAGCAACGAGGAAGCTGTCACCGACGCGGGCAACAGGGCCGCCGCCAAGGCCCGGCCGAAGCCGAAGGCCCAGGCCAACTTCACCGACCCCGACTCGCGGATCATGAAGAACAGCGACGGCGCCTACATCCAGGCCTACAACGCCCAAGCCGTCGTCGATGAGAAACACCAGGTCATCACCGCCGCCGACGTGACGACCAACCCATCGGACGCGCTGAACTACACCGGCATGCTCGACCAGTCCGCCGCCAACACCGCCACCCACCCCAAGCAGGCCCTGGTCGATGCCGGGTACTGCTCCGAGACCAACCTCGAAGCCGCCAAAGAGCGCCAACTGTCCTGCGGCACCGACACGTTCATGGCCACCGGCCGCCTCGGCCACG
The DNA here is from genome assembly GCF_044456925.1 of Streptomyces sp. NPDC050743. Lineage (NCBI taxonomy): Bacteria > Bacillati > Actinomycetota > Actinomycetes > Kitasatosporales > Streptomycetaceae > Streptomyces > Streptomyces sp. NPDC050743. The sequence continues at coordinate 9,149 of NZ_JBITGJ010000114.1, read as the reverse complement.
ACGAACAGGTCCCGCCCGCACCCCGCGGACGCATCCCCAAGGACACGACCTTGAAGGAGCGCATGGCCCGCAAGCTGCGGACCAAACCCGGCCGGGCCGCCTACAGCCGCCGCAAGGCCATCGTCGAACCCGTCTTCGGCCAGATCATGACCTGCCACAACGGCCGCCAGCTCCTCCTGCGCGGCGAGGACGGCGCCCGAGGCGAGTGGCGGCTGCTCGCCGCCTGCCACAACTTCCGCAAGATCTTCCGCCACACCGGAGCCGCCAGACTGGCCGCGGCGCTTGCCTGACCGCCCGGCCGACGACCCTCGGCGTCGATTCCCAGACCCGAGGACAACACCTCCGACACCGACAGACCCGCGCTGAGCGGCCGACGACCGATCCCGCCGATCACGCGGCCCGGCCGCTTGCCGGTTACTGAGACACGCTCCTAGCCGCTCGTCTTCACGGCACCGAGGAACGCCGACCAGGCGGATGCCGAGAAGACGACGGCGGGGCCGGTGGGGTTCTTGCTGTCGCGGACGGGGACGTGGGTGGGGCCGGCGGTGTCGTTTACTTCTAGGCAGTCACCGCTGCTGCCGCCGCTGTACGTCGACTTGCGCCAGGTGTCAGGAAAGGTCTGCTCGCTGCGCTTCATGTTCGTAATCCTCCGCGACCGACCTGATGAGCGCCAGGGACTTACGGTGCGACAGGGCGTCGCCCAGCGCGTGATCGTAAGCCACCTGGCATTCGCGGACCACGGACGGTAGTTCCAGTATCCGGCCCGACTTCAGGCCCTCCGCATATGCGATGGGCGGAAGGTCCTCGAACCACATGAGCGACACGAATCCCTCCAGCAGGGCGTGGTAGCCGACCGAGAAGGGCAGCACGTGCACACGGATGCGGTGGCTCTCCCCCAAACCCGCGATGTGACGGAGTTGTTCGCACATCACCCGCGCGCCGCCGATCTTCCGCCGGAGCACTGCCTCGTCGAGCAGCATCCACACCTTGGGTGAGTGGAAGTCGTCCAGAATGCGAGCGCGCTCAAGCCGTGTGACAAGGAGCTCATCACGTTCCTCGGCTGTCTTGGGGGATGCACCCGAACTGAGCACCTCCCGGGCATACGCCGGGGTCTGAAGGATGCCGGGTACCAACTTTGGCGCGTACTCACGGATCTCGATCGCCTGCCCCTCGAACTCCAGCGCCTCCGCGAAGTGCTCCGCCACCTTCCTGCCGTCCAGCGTCGGCAGGAACCGCTCGAAGAACCCATCCGTGCCCAGCTCGCGGTCCAGCCGCCGCGCGTCCTCCACGTCGGGCCGCCGGCGCCCGGCCTCGATATGGGCGATGTGCGTGCGGGACATAGCGACACGTTGGCCCAGCTCCTCCTGCGTGAGCCCCGCCGCCTCCCTGCGCCGCCTGAGTTCCTCCCCGTACCGCACGCGCGAGATCGGGTTGTCCTCGATGGCCACCTTTCAACTCCCCCTCGTGCTGACTGCGTCGTCACGCTCGGTCATCTTCCGAAGGTACTCGCGCCCGCGTCAATCTGTGCACGGATCGACACTGATAGTGAAAGGCGTTGCGATGCACGACGAAGAAGACGGCTACGTCAGGGTGTTTCTCACGCTGAGGGTCTCCCGGGACGGTGGCCGGACGTGGGGACCCAGGGTGACGTACCGGCCGCCGAAGAACGCCGCGCCGTTGGACCTGTCGGGGCGGTTTCCGCCGTGTGAGTGTCCTCGGTGCCGGGAGAGAAAGGGCTGACGAGGTCCAGCAGGTGCGGCAGGAGTTCCGGGCGCCCGGCGACGAAGGAGCGCCCGGTGTCGGGGCCGCCGAATCCGCCGCCGAACTCCGCGCCGTCGAGGTGCCGCAGGGCGATGCCGGCCTCGCGGGCGAGCAGCGCGCCGGCGGGGAGGTCGATCGCCTCCGCGCGGTAGCCGACGAAGCCGTCGATGTCCCCCCGGGCCAGCATCGCCCAGGCCACCAGGGGCGCCCAGAGCTGGAGCAGGCGCCGGGAGCGGAGTTCGAGGGTGTGCCGGAGGGAGCAGGCCAGGGGGTCGTCGCGGGAGACGGAGTGGCCCTGGGTCCAGGCCAGCAGGGGCCCGGCGGCGGGAAGCGGGCGGCCGTCGGCGGGGGTGGCGAGCCGCCCGCCCGGGCCGTGCGCCCCGCCACCCCGCAGCGCGGACCAGGTACGGCCGGTCATCGGATCGTGGACGACCCCGACCACCGGTGTGTCATCGACGCACAGCGCGATGCCGACGACGTACACGGCCAGCCCGATGACCACGTTGTTGCTGCCGTCGAGCGGGTCCACCAGCCAGGTGCGGCCCCCGCCGTCCCCCGCCAGTTCACCGGACTCCTCGGCGAGGATCCGGTCGTGCGGGAAGCGGTCCCGGATCCGCCCGACCACCAGCCGCTCGGCGGCGACGTCCAAGTCCGTGACCACGTCCCCGAGTCGCCCCTTGGGCCGGGCGGCGAAGCCGTCGGGGAAGCGGGACCGCAGCAGTGCCCCGGCCTCCTCGGCGGCGCCCACGGCCGTACGGCGCTCGGCGTCGTAACCGACCGGCGAGGACCGGGGGTCAGGGTTCGGGCTCATGGATCCTCCTGAGGGCGGCCCGAGCGATCCGGGCGGTCTGGGTCGCGTCGCAGGTCCGGCGGACCATGCGGTGCCCCGGGGCGGAGGGCGGGCCCAGGGAGAGGTCCACCCGGCCGGGCAGGGTCCGGCCCAGTACCAGGGTGGCGGTGGGGTGGCCGTCGGGCACCACGCTGGTGTGGAATTCACCCGCCGGGAGGGCGTAGCTCTGGCCCCGCGCACTGGTCTGCCGCGCGCCGGGCCGGCAGCGCACCAGCCGCTCGGTGGGCCGCAGTTCGTCCACGCCGGACGGGTCGCTGAGCACTTCGAAGACCCGGTGGGTGGGGTCGCCGGTGTCGTCGTCGATGTGCACCCGCCGGTTGTCGAGTTGCCCGTACAGCACGGTGCTGGTCAAGTCCCAGCTGTGGCAGTGCACTTGGGGCACGGAGTCGTCGGGCTCCGCCTCCGGTGTGCCGAAGACGTGGACGCAGACGCCGTCGTCGCCGTCGCGCAGGATGGGCAGGCAGACGAAGCCCAGTGGATGGCGTACCGCGTGCAGGGTGCGGCGGCCGGAGACGATCCGGTCGAGTTCCGATACGGCGTGTCGTGTCAGCTCGGCGGTGGCGTGCCGCCGGGCGGCCCGTTCCAGGGCCGGGTAGTCCATGTTCCTTCCCCCCTCGGTCCCCCTCGGTCCCCCTTGGCCGGAACACGGCGCTCGCTCATCCGCGGTACGGGTTCTCCGCGCGCAGCGCCTTGTCGATGATGTCGCCGACGTCACGGTCGGTGAAGCTCGGCGGAAGCGGCAGGCCGAGCCGGTCGAGCAGACGTCTGACCTCGTCGACGGTCGGTTCGTCGGCGAGCCGGACGGCCTCGCGCAGGTCGAGCTTGACGGCCTGTTCCCGGCTCTGGTGCAGCTCGGTGACGTAGTAGTCGTACAGCGGCCGGTCGCGCTCCACGCAGAGGCTGACCCGGCTGGGGTCGTCCTGGGTGATGATCAGGCAGCTGTCCGAGAGGTCGAACCGCAACGCCGGGGCGACGGAGGACAGATGGACGTCGACCTCCAGGGTGTCCAGCCGCTGCCGGTGCCAGCTGGCGGCGACGACGGTGGCGTACGCCTCCTTGCGGGTGCGCTCGACGGTCCACTGGGCGTCATCGGGGCCGGGGCCGAAGGTGCTGCGGAACCGTGCGTAGGCGGCGCACACCTGCTCGTCGGCGGGATTGATGATGTCGATCTTCATGGTGAGGGAGCGCCGCTGCCGCTGTGCCTCCAGCACGCACTCGGGCAGTGTGACCGCGCGCAGATAGGTGCCGGTGCCGCCCTTGAACACCCAGCGGGTGGTGGTGCGCCGGGCCCGCTCGTGCGCGAGGGCGACCTCGGCGCCGGAGAGAGTGCGCACCATCGCCAGATCCTCGATGGCCCTGCTCGTCCCGGCGCTCGCGGCGCGGATGTCGGCCATCCGCCGGCGGCGCTCGGTGAGCGAGCCGTACACCAGCGCCGCGAGCACCAGCAGGGTGGCGCCGGAGACGACGTTGTCGTCCATGTTCTGGTTGAGGACGTCCATCAGCCCGACGACGAGGGCGACGGCGATGGCGACGATCCCGTCCAGGTTCCGGACCGCCCAGGCGATCGCCTCCTCCAGCCGACGTCCGGCTCCCTGCGGTGCGCTGCTCGTCACGTCCACCCTCCCCCGGCGGTGGCTTCCATCGTAGGAGGAAGGGGAGTTGGTGAGCCATGGGCCGAATCAGCCGTACCGCGAGGCACTGTCACTCGTTGTGAAGGCGCAGACCGGCGACCGTAACTGTGCGACGCGAACGGCGTGTTGACCCGGCACCCGGCACCGGCGCCGCGCGCGGACGCGCTCACGGCAGGCCGTCACGTCCCAGCCAGGCCCGCCTGACCGGTACGCCGTCGGCGTACCGCTCGACCTGTTCCGGGGGCTCGTCGGCGTCACCGGAGTCGTCATCCGCGTCCACGGGTTCGGGGACGGCGACGGGCGCGGCGGAGTCCTCCAGCAGCTCCGCCACCGTGAACCGGGTGGCGAACGACTGCCACGCCCCGTCGACCACGAGCAGAAACCCGTCGGCCTCCCTCAGCAGCCGACGGCGCACGGGGCTGCGGGGGTGCTCGGGCGCGTAACCGCGAGCCCGCCGCTCCAACTCCGCGAGCGCCTCCGCACGAGTCCCGGAGACGTGCGCCACCACGTGGGCCTCCACGTGCTTGCGCTCACCGATCCCCACGGTCGTCTCCACGACCAGCCCCCATGTCGTCATTGTGACCAGGATTGCTGGTTGGCATCAGGCGACGTTCGTGACCTGCACCGATGCCAAGTGGCTTCAGCGACTGGAGGTACGGAATCAGAGACATGGTTGGCACTTTGGTACAGCGCAGGTCATGAGGCGTGTCGCCGCAGCTGGGCAGGCAAGCGTCCAGCAGTCTCGGTCATGGGAGTCGTGGATCACCCCCCGACAGGGCGTCGCGCAAGAGGGCCCGGGCGGTGCCATCGCCCGGGCCCTCTCAGTCGGCCGGAACTAGACCTTCTGCAAGGTGAAGTTCAGCGTCGTCGTCGCTCCCCTCCTGATCCCTACCGTCGCCATCTGCGACTGATCGCCGTCGTCGGCGCAGATCACCTGCAACGGGTTCCGGGCATCGACCCACAGCCGGTAGTGGCCGCTCGCGTCGGTGATGACCGTGTAGTGCGCCCCCGACGTGGTGATCCGGACCACCGCGCCAGGCAGCGGACCCGCCGGCCCGGTGACGATGCCAGTGATCTTGCCCCAGGTCTTCGGCGGGCGACCGTCATCGACACGGGCAGGACCGGCGTCGAGTACGGGGTGTCCGTGCCGATCGCGAACTTCGCCGTGCACGTGCCCGGTTGTGTGATGTCCTCGACACTCGCGTCGACCGTCACGGTGACCGTGGCGCCGGCGCCCGGTGCGACCAAGCGGAAGATCACAGGTTTTGGGTGCCGCATCTACAAGCACGGGGCCGCGTGCCGATCATGCAAGATGCCCTGGACCGCCTGGTCGCCCGCGCCGCCGTCCCTGTGGGGAGCTATCGCTTCTCACTGACGGGGCGGATCAGAGGGTCAGTTGACGCCGGCTTCGGGGAGGGCGTGGTCGATCAGGACGCGTGCGGCCTCCAGCGCGTCGTGCCGTGGGCAGGGGCTGTCGAGGGAGGTCGACAGAGCGGTGGCGCCCTCGAGGAGGACGGTCAACTGACGGCCCAGCTGCTCCGGGGCTGCTGCACCGGCGCGGGCGGCGATGGCGGTGAGCTGCTCGGTGATGCCGTTCTTGTGCTGGTGGACGAGTTCCCGCACATCGGGCATGTGCCCTGCGGCTTCGACAGCGGCGTTGTGGAGCGGGCAGCCGCGGGTACTAACGACCCCCGAGGGCCCCGGGAACGTCTCGGCGATCATGGTGAACAGGGCCAGCAACTGGTCTTGGGGGGTGAGCCCCTCGCGGGTCAGTTTCTGTTCGATCTGCCGGGCCAGTCCGGTCTCGTAGGTGCGCAGGTATTCCTCCACCAGTGCCGTCTTGGTGGGGAAGTGCTGGTAGAAGGTGCGCGTGGAGACCTCGGCTGTCTCCACCAGGCGCGCGATGCCCGTGGCGTGAATGCCTTCTTCGTAGAAGAGCGTCGCGGCCGCCTGCAGGATGCGCTCGCGTGCCCCTCGACCGCCACGGCGCCGTGTACCACTCATGCTCTGTGTCTCCACGGCGTAAGTATAGCAGTCGCTTTACTTTGACGGCCGACTGTATTAGCGTTGCGGTAAAGCGATCGCTGTACATGGCTGGGCTGCCTGTGCCTTCGGAGCGCGGTGACACCGCCGCGCCGAGCCGTACCCCCGTCGAAGCGACTCGCCCCAACCACGATTAGGCATTGCGAAGGAATTTCATGCGATCAATTACCAACAGTCCGGTTGTCTCCATCGCCTACCACTCGGGCTACGGCCACACCGCCGTGCTTGCCGAGGCCGTCCGCGCCGGCGCCGACCAGGCCGGTGCTGTCGTGCATCTGATCAGGGTCGACGAGATCACTGATGAACAGTGGTCGGTCCTGGATTCGTCGGACGCGATCATCTTCGGCTCGCCCACCTACATGGGGACAGCATCCGGCGCATTCCACGTCTTTGGCGAGGCCACCACGAAGCGGTTCCAGTCCGGCGCGTGGCGCGACAAAATCGCCGCCGGGTTCACCAACTCCGGGTCGAAGAGCGGCGACAAGCTGCATACCCTCCAGTTCTTCAGCGTGCTCGCCGCCCAGCTCGGCATGCTCTGGGTCAGCCTCGGTCTGCCTCCGGGCGGGCATACTTCGCAGGCCTCCGAGAACGACCTGAACCGGCTCGGCTTCGCCCTTGGTGCAGGCGCCCAGTCCCCTGTCGATCTGGGGGCCGAGGGAGTGCACAAGGCAGACATCGCAACTGCAGAACACCTTGGCCGCCGAGTGGCGCACATCGCCGCGACGTTCGCTGTCGGCCGGGCAGCTGCCGCGTAAGAAGCCGTGGTCGTACCGATCAAGCGACTTGGTACGTGAGGTTCCCCCGCTGAGCTGGACAGCCTGATACTGGGACGGAAGGTCCCAGAGGAAGCAGTTCCAGGTAGTGAGCAAGAAGAGCAACACGAGCAAGCGGTACATGGCCGAGTTCAAGAGGGACGCGGTCGCGCTGGTCCATTCGTCGGGGAAGACGGTCACCGAAGTCGCGCGGGAGATCGGCGTGAGCCCGGAAGGGCTGCGGAACTGGGTGAATCAGGACAAGGCCGACCGGGGTCAGGGGCCGGCAGGTGCGCTGACCAGTGACGAGAAGGAAGAGCTTCGCCGTCTGCGGCGGGAGAACCGCGAACAGCAGCAAACCATCGAGATCTTGAAAAAAGCCGCGGCCTTCGTGTGTCCTGAACGGAAAGGGGCTGCCGATGTAGGTCGGTAGCAACTGGATGGTGCTGCACAGATGATGAGGGTTTGGCCCCTCGGAGTCGCCCCCGCGGAGGGAGGCTCCAAACCGCCTCCTGCTGCGTTGGCTGAAGACCGTCGTGGTGAGCGTCGGAGGAAAAGGCGTTCTTGAAAGGGCGTCAGGTGGGGATCGGGAAGGCGAGCGCGAGCGAACCACTGCTGATGCGTCGAAATGCTTGGACGACATCGAAACCGGGGCTTGAAGGCTCCCCGGGATAAGTCTGGCGGGTGTCCGTTTCCTGGCCAGGCGGTGTCCGGCGTGAAGGTGGCGCGAGCCCGATCTGCGGGATCTGTGCGGAACAGGAGAAGGCGTACGTCCATGCTGGGCGGGCGCCGGCGGACCGGCTCGTAGTAGTGGTGAAGTCCCTGTAATGGGGGCGGAGCGAAGGGGCCGGGTCGTTCGTGGCTTGTTCATTCGATCAACCGGAAGTGCTCCGGGAGGAATTGACGTGGATGAGCTGAAAGCACCGGTCAAGCCGTTCGGTATACCGAAGCTGCTGGTGATGGAGGCTTGGGAGAAGGTCAGGGCGAACAAGGGCGCGCCGGGCGTGGACGCGGTGGCCATTGAGGAGTTCGAGGGGGATCTGCGGGGAAACCTGTACAAGATCTGGAACCGGATGTCCTCGGGCTGCTACTTTCCGCCACCGGTGCGCATGGTGGAGATCCCGAAGCCGCAGGGCGGTATCAGGGTCCTCGGGGTGCCGACGGTCCTCGCATAGGGCCGCATCGTTCAGGCAGTCGTTGGGTTCGCTGGTGGTCACCCACCCGTTCCACCCGCTCACCGGTCGTGAGCTGGAAATTCTGTACGTCAAGCGCCGGGGCGGTGCGCTGGTCTTCGTCTGCGCGAGCGGTGCGGGCCGGAGCGTGACGCTGCCGCAGGCGTGGACCGATCGGGGGGTGCCACCCGAGGAGCACCCGCTCGCGGTGGAGGGCCTGTGTGCTGCCCGTGCGCTGGTGAATGCCCTGGTGAGCCGTGGTGCCGGCCAGGGCGGGGGCGGATCCTGATGGCACGAAAGATGTGTCGCGTGGATGCCCTGACGTGGGCGGGAGCGAGGAGCCGTGCTGCGGATCGGGGTGTTTGGCGAGACGGTGATGGTGCTGGCCAACATGGTCGAGTCCGTGCTGGGAGGCGGCCGTGAACGGGCAGTCGAAGATCACATCGTCGCACCGGTCCCGGCAGGCGGTGATCTACCTGCGGCAGTCGACGTATGTGCAGGTGAGGGACAACACCGAGTCCACCGCGAGGCAGTACGCGCTGGCCGAGGAGGCGGTGCGGCTGGGCTGGGCCCGCGAGGACGTCATGGTGATCGACGCGGACCTGGGCGTGTCGGGGAAGTTCGGGGCCGAGCGCGAGGGCTTCCGCGAGCTGGTGGCGAAGGTCTGCCTGGGCGAGGTCGGGGCGGTCTTCGGGCTGGAGGTGTCCCGCCTGGCTCGCTCGTCGGCGGACTTCGCTCGGCTGCTGGAACTGGCCCGGCTGACAGACGCCCTGCTGGTGGACGGCGACGGCATCTACGACCTCGCGGACATCAACGACCGGCTGCTGCTGGGGCTCAAGGGATCCATGAGCGGTGCGACGCGAGGGCGCACGATGCGAGTGAACTCACCGGTAGGAGGTTCGATGGTGAAGGTGTAGTTCCGGACCAGTGTCCAAGGTCC
>NZ_JBITGJ010000113.1:0-19643 GCF_044456925.1 Streptomyces sp. NPDC050743 | reverse complement strand
GCCGTGTTCGACAGGCGCACACGGAAGGTGTACCGGGCATGCCCGGCGTCCTTCGTGGTCGCCTCTGTCGTCATGCATCCGAACCTACCCGAGAGCACTGACAGTTGAGAGTTCTTGATCATCGTGGGCGACATCACCGCCGTGCGGGGTGGACGCCGGATCGCCCCGACGGCGATCCGGCTATCCCTGCCCTGCTCCGCAGGAGTCCGATTCCTCCCCGGCCTGAAGGCCGGGGCATCCTCGGAGGAACCCGGTGAACCGGCTGAACATCATCACGCAGCAGCCGGCCGGCAACTACGAGGTGGGGCAGTTCCATTGAGAGGTGGAGGAGGGTGTCGCCTGGTGGGGCTGGACCGACGACGTCGGCGTCGGCTTCGTCAGGACCCTCGGTGTCGACTTCCGAAGGGCACCGGCCACTGGCTCGGGGTCCGGCTACGGCCCCCGAGCCCCCGGGCTCAGTGACTTGGCCTGGCCTGCCGCTGGTCCGGATGATCACCGGCAGAGGCCTGCGCCGATGAGCACGGCAGGGTGGGTGGCTTCAAGAGAAGGGTGAGCCGGCGTGAGCAAGGTCGAGGAGTTCGAGGAGCTGCGGCCGCTGCTGTTCTCGATCGCCTACCGGATCCTGGGCAGTGTGGGTGAGGCCGAGGATGCGGTGCAGGAGACATGGCTCCGCTTTGACGGCTCGGCGACGCGCCCCACGTCGACCAAGGCTTTCCTGTCGGCCGCGGTGACGCGGATCTCGATCGATGTGCTGCGCTTCGCTCGGATGCGACGGGAGGCGTACGTAGGTCCGTGGTTTCCCGAGCCGCTGCTGAGCGATCCGTATCTGGATCCGGCGCGGTCGGTGGAACTGGCCGACTTGGTGTCGATAGCGGCGTTGTTGCTGCTGGAGCGGCTCAGTCCGCTGGAGCGGGCGGTGTTTGTGCTGCGGGAGGTGTTCGCCTTCGGGTTCGACGAGGTCGCCGCGGCTGTGGGGCGTTCGGGGGCGGCGTGCCGGCAGTTGGTGGTGCGGGCGCGGCGGCACTTGGAAGCCGGGCGGCCGCGGTTCGCAGCGGATCGTCAGGAGCGGCAGGAGCTGGCGACGCGGTTCTTCGACGCGCTGAAGGACGGCAATGTGGGTGGGCTGCAGGATCTGCTGGCCGCCGATGTGCGGCTGGTCGGGGACGGCGGCGGCAGGGCCCCACAGCTGGCCAAGGCCGTCATGGGCGCGGACAACGTGGCCCGGCTGCTGGGCACGGTCGTCCCATTGATGAGCCGGATCGACGTGACGTTCGAGCCGCATGAGATTAACGGCCAGCGCGGTGCGATCTTCCGCGACCGGCACGGCAACGTGCTCCACACCTTGGCCCTCGATGTGCACGGAGGGCAGATTCAGATCATCCGCGCGGTGATCAATCCCGACAAGCTCGGCCATATCGGGCCCCTCGTCGACGCCTGGGCCATCGACCGCGAGGTGAAGCAGGCCCGTCGGCAGCCGAACTGACCTCACGGAGTGGTCCAGGCCGGCTCGTTCACCGGCAGCTCATGCCATCGGCCGCAGGCTCGGCCACGGCCCGGCGCGGGCCGGAACGGCTCACTCGAACAGAGGCCCCCGAAAGTTACGAAAGCGGTTGGGTCATTCGAAGGAGTTGAGCGGCGAGACCGCCAAGAGTGTCACGGGCCGGTCGCCTGCTTTTCCCTGCTCGCAACGTGATTCGTAGCCGAGGCAGGGCCGATACCCGGCTCCCCCCGGCATCGCTGGTCCATACAAGCGAGAGTTACGGATATATCAGCGCTTTATAACAGGAAACGGTGCATTTGTCTCGTTTCGCCGCGAAGGGCCACAGTGTGGGACCTCGGCATCGAACCGGGAATGTCGGATTGCACACCGGCCCAGACCAGGTCGGTGCGCATGCACGAACGTGAGGTGACAGATTCATGTCTGTTTCTCGTACGACGATCCGCCTGCTCGCCACCTGTGTGGCTTCGGGCGCGCTCGTCGGCGCGGCCGCCATGCCGGCCCTGGCCGCCGGAAGCGACCATGACCGCGACTACGGGAGGAGTTACTCGCACAGCCACTGGAACGGCCACGACCACGACGGTCGCTACGGCGACCGGGACCGTTGGGACCGTGACCGGGACCGGGACCGTTGGGACCGGGACGGGGGTTGGCGCTGGGACCCGGACCGGGGTTGCTGGGTCCGGGACTGGGGCTGGCACCGGGACCACGGCCGGCACCACGGCTGGTACGGCGACCGGCACCGGGATCACGACCGCTACTTCGGCCACCGCTGACCAACTTCGAGGCTGTGCTTTGACGCGGAGGGCAACCACCCCCTTTGGCGCGTCGCCATAGCCGACCCGGCCACCACATCCCGCTGGGGTGCCGAAGGCCGTTGCCTGCGGTCTTCGGCCCCCAGCGCTCGTATCAGGGCGCCAGCCCGCCGCGCCATGGACCGGGGCCAAGCGGTAAGGCCTGGCTGATCTTCGAAGACGAGGCCCGGTGCTCGACGACGCCGAGGACCGCGCGCACCCGGTCCCACCGCGGACGTACCCCGCTCGTGCCGGCTGCGCGGGCGTTCCTGGAAGGGTGATGCCCGCGGTTGCGACGTTCTCCTGGAGATACCGCACCCGATGGGCGCCCGTGATCGGGACGCCGCCCTGGGCGATGGTCCAGTCGATGACGGCCGGCGCCCGCCTGGAGAACATCGCCCGCTTCTCGACTTCACCTCCGAGGGCATCCCCCGCGCCACGGAGCAGGCGCGCGTAGTCCTCCACAGGAGCTCGGATCGGATGGCGCGCTGATCACCGACGACATCGGGTTCATCGAGAAGCACCACATCGTCCGGGTCGGGCTCCGCGTGGACCTCCTCGAGCAGCGCCTCCCGGGCCCGCCTCTCGGCTGCCGATGATCGCGTGTCGCCTGCCGGACCAATCCTCCGCCGACCGGCAAGGAGCCGTTTCGCCTGCCCGGCGTGCTCAGGCGGGGTACGCGGTGAGAGCGGCGGGTGGAAGGAGCGAGTGATGCGCCGAGCAGAACAGCACCCGGAGCGAGAGGGTCGTACGCAGGACGTCGCGTCGCCTCCGAGCGGCCTGATGGACCTGCTGGGCGTCGCCGCGGTGCTCCTGGAGGCGGACGGCCGGATCGACATGTGGAGCCCGCAGGCCGAAGAGCTGTTCGGCTACACCCGCGGCGAGGCGGCCGGGCAGTACGCGGCGGCGCTGCTGCTGCACCCCGAACACCGCGAGGCGGCGATCACACTGTTCGCCGAGGTGATGGAGACCGGCAGCAACTGGGCGGGGGCGTTCCCGATCCGGCACAAGGACGGCACCACCCGCATGGTCGAATTCCGCAACATGCGGCTGACCGACAACCTCGGCGACCACTACGCCCTCGGGCTCGCCACCGACCGGGCCACCCTGCGGCACGTGGAACGCAAGGTGGCGCTGTCCACCCGGCTGGTCAGTCAGGCCCCGATCGGGCTGGCCGTCCTCGACACCGACCTGCGCTACCTGGCCGTCAACCCGGCCCTGGCGAAGATGCACGGCGTCCCCGTGGCCGACCACATCGGCCGCCGCTTCCACGACATCCTGCCCGGCACGTCGTTCCGGAGCGCGGAAAGCACGATGCGGCAGGTCCTGCAGAGCGGCGTTCCCGTCATCGAGCAGCAGATGACGGGCCGGACGTGCGCCGTACCGGACGACGACCACGCCTGGACGGTGTCGATCTACCGGCTGGAGGACCACCACGCGGACGTGCTGGGCATCGCCAACGTGGTGGTGGACGTCACCGACCGGTACCGAGCTGCCAGGAAGGCCGACCGGGCACAGCAACGCCTGCGGCTGGTGGCCAACGGCTCCGCCCGCATCGGCACCACCTTGGAGGTGGAACGTACGGCGCAGGAACTGGCCGATGTCGTCGTGCCCGGCCTGGCCGACATGGTCGCGGTGGACCTGCTGGACTCGGTCCTGCGGACAGGCCGCGCAGAGCTCGGCGAGGGCCCTCCGTTGTTCCGCGCGCTGGCGGTGAAGACCGCCTATCCCACGGACGCGGCCCAGGCAATCGTTCCGCCCGGTCGGCTCACCACCTACCACGCCGACCACCCGGCGGCCCACTGCGTCCGCACCCGCGAGCCCCATCTGATCACCCACCTGGGCAGCGGCGACCACGCCCGGATCGCCGCCGACTCCCAGGCCGCCCGCCTGCTCGCCCACGCCGGGGTGCACACGGACATGGCGGTCCCGCTCATCGCCCGGGAACAGCTCATCGGCGTCATGGGACTGGCCCGTGCCCGCAATCCCCTGCCCTTCGACGAGGACGACCTCGCCATCGCCTGCGAACTCGCCTCGACCGCCGCGTTGAGCATCGACAACGCCGTCCTGCACCAGCACATCCGCAGCGCCGCCGAAACCCTCCAGCGCAGCCTGCTCCCGCAGCTCTCGCCTCAGCACCCCGGCCTGGAGGTCGCCGCACGGTACCGGCCCGCGCAGGCTTTCAGCGAGGTCGGCGGCGACTGGTACGACGTCATCGCCCTGGACGGCGACCGCACCGCGCTCGCCGTGGGCGACGTCATGGGCAGCGGCATCCCGGCCGCCTCCGCCATGGGCCGCCTGCGTACCGCCACCTCCACCCTCGCCGACCTCGGCCTCGAACCCTCCCGGATCCTCACCCACCTCGACAAGATCACGCAGGGTTTGGACCCGTACATCGCCACGTGCGTCTACGCGGTCTACGACCCCCACCGCGGCCGGTTGCAGATGGCCTCGGCCGGTCACCTGCCGCCGGTCCTCATCCGGGCCGGCAGACCACCGGAACTCCTCGACCTGCCCACCGGCACTCCGCTCGGAGTCGGCGGAGTTCCCTTCGAGACGACCACGCTCGACCTGGAGCCCGGTGACCAGCTCGTCCTGTACACCGACGGGCTGGTCGAAACCCGCAACGATCCCATCGACGAGCGCCTCAACGACCTGCTGCGCCAGCTGTCCGTGCCGTGCCGCTCCGCGGAGGAGACCTGCGGCCGGCTCCTGGAGCAGCTCCGGCACCCCGCCAGCCACGACGACGTCGCCCTGCTCATCGCCCGGGTACAAACCAGTTGATCGGCGGTAGACCGCTGCCGCGTGGCCCAGGGCCTCACGCAGGCGGCGTGGCTTCTTGGAGCCGGAGGAACAGGGGGGTCGCGGGCGGCAGGCTCCCGTCCAGGGACGTCACCTGCGCCGCGATCCGGGCCGCGGCGTCAGGGATGAAGGGCCGCAGCTCCTCGGCGAGGACACGACACGCCGCGACCAGGGCGGAGAGGACCGCGTCGAGGCGTTCGCCCGCTGCGGCATTGCCGTGGCGTTCCGCTCGGGCCAGCTCCCAGGGCCGCGTGACATCGATGCACCGGTTGGCCTCCTCCACGATGTCCCAGGTGGCGCCCGTGGCACGGCGGAAGTCGAAGTCGGCCAGCGCCGCGTCGATCCGGGCGGGAGCCTTGGCGCACACGTCCAGCAGCGTCGCCACGGTGAACCGGTCGGTGCCGAGCGAGGGCACCGTCCCGCCGCGGTAGCGGTGGACCATGGTCACGATGCGGTGGACGAGGTTGCCGAGGCCCCCCGCGAAGTCCGCGTCGGCACGCGCGATCAGCCGGTCGGGGGTGAAGTCGGCGTCCCCGACGCGGGGGACTTCACGCAGCAGCCACCAGCGCACCGCGTCGGTGCCGTACGCGTCGGCGAGGGCGACCGGGTCGACGGTGGTCCCGCCGGATTTGCTGATCTTGCGGCCGTCGACGGTGAGGTAGTCGTGGACGAGGATGTCGGTGGGCAGCGGCAGACCGGCCGACAGCAGCATCGCCGGCCAGTACACGGCGTGAAAGCGCACCACACCCTTGCCGATCAGATGGGTACGGCGCTCGCTCGTCACCCACCACTGCTCGTAGGCGGGGTCGTCGGCGCCGTAGCCGAGGCTGGTGACGTAGTTGCCCAGCGCGTCCCACCACACGTAGACGACCTGGGTGGGGTCGCCGGGCACGGGGATGCCCCAGCCGCGGGCACGGGTGTGGGAGCGGGAGACGGAGAAGTCGTGCAGGCCGCCCGCGATCAGGGACAGGACCTCGTTGCGGCGGGCGGCGGGTTCGATGCGCAGGCGGCCGTCGCCGATCAGCTCCTGCAGCCGGCCGGCGTGGCGGGACAGCCGGAAGAACCAGTTCTCCTCCGCCACGAGCTGCGGCTCGGTGCCGTGCTCGGCGCAGCGCCCGTCGACCAGTTCGGCCTCGGCGTAGAACTGCTCGCAGCCGACGCAGTACAGGCCTTCGTAGTGCTTGCGGTACAGGTCCCCCGCCGCGGCGCATCGGCGCCACAGCCGCTCGACGCCGACGCGGTGGCGCGGGTCGCGGCTGGTACGGATGAAGTCGTCGAGCGACAGCGCGAGCGGGCCCCGCAGGGCGGCGAACGCCTCGGCGTTGCGGTCGACCAGCGACTGTACGTCGATGCCCTCGGCCTCGGCGGCCAGTACGTTCTTCAGGGAGTTGTCGTCGGTCCCGCTCAACAGGCGTACGTCGTCGCCCCGTTGGCGGCGGTGCCGGGCCAGGGTGTCCGCCTGGACGAGCTCCAGGGCGAAGCCCAGGTGCGGGCGCGCGTTGACGTACGGGATCGTCGTGGTGATGTAGTGGCGAGGTGCGGTCATCGGAACCTCCTGTCAGGGAGACGAGGCCCGGTCCGCACAACCACGTCGAGGCCCCGTCCCCGGGGCCTCGGATTCGTCACGCGTCCGTGCTCAGCAGCCCCGTCGACGGGGCATCATCCGATGCTGCGGCCAAGGCGTGATCATGAGGCCGATGCTAGCAACGGGGCCTGCGGGCCGGCATTCGGTTTTCGCGGGGCCACGGCTTGCATGACGAGGCAGCCGGACTGTGTCGTGGCCGGCTCTGCAACGGCCGGATACAGGTTCGAGCCCTGCCCGGGGCCTCGCCCATCGGCAACGGGAGGCTCTGCGGTGGGGCAGGTCGAGGGCGCACAATGGGTGCATGGCTGGTCGCTGGCAGTTCTGGATCGACCGTGGTGGCACGTTCACCGATGTCGTGGCGGTGACGCCGGATGCCGAGGTGGTCAGCCGCAAGCTGCTGTCGGAGCAGCCGGAGGCGTACCAGGACGCGGCAGTCGCCGGTATCCGTCAGATGCTGGGCCTGGAGGAGGACGAGCCGATCCCGGGCGACCGTATCGAGGTGGTGAAGATGGGCACCACCGTCGCCACCAACGCGCTGCTGACACACACCGGCGAGCAGACCGTCCTGGTCGTCACCCGGGGCTTCAGGGACGCCCTGCGCATCGCCTACCAGAACCGCCCCCGCATCTTCGACCGGCGGATCCTCCTTCCGGAGGCACTGTACGACCGGGTGATCGAGGTGGAGGAACGGGTGGGCGCACACGGCGAAGTCGTCCGCCCGCTCGATCTGGACGCCGCGCGCGAGGCGCTGGCCGCGGCGTACGCGGACGGGTTCCGCAGCGCCGCGGTGGTCTTCCTGCACGGCTACCGCCATTCCGCGCACGAGGCGGCCGTCGCCGAGGCGGCCCGCGCCGTCGGCTTTTCGCAGGTCAGCTGCTCGCACGAGGTCAGCCCGCTGATCAAGCTGGTACCGCGAGGCGACACGACCGTGGTCGACGCCTACCTCTCCCCCATCCTGCGCCGTTATGTGGACCGGGTGGCCGCTGAGCTGAACGGTGTGCGACTGATGTTCATGCAGTCCGGGGGCGGCCTGCGCGAGGCGGGCCGCTTCAGGGGCAAGGACGCCGTGCTGTCCGGCCCGGCGGGTGGGGTCGTGGGAATGGCGCGCGCCGCCACCGGGGCGGGCCATGCCAGGGCCATCGGCTTCGACATGGGCGGCACCTCGACCGACGTGTCCCACTACGCGGGCGAGATCGAACGGGTCCTGAGCACCCAGGTGGCCGGAGTGCGGATGCGGGCGCCGATGACCGACATCCACACCGTAGCCGCGGGCGGTGGTTCGATCCTGCACTTCGACGGGATGCGCTACCGCGTCGGCCCGGACTCGGCCGGCGCCGACCCCGGCCCCGTCTGCTACCGGCGCGGCGGTCCGCTGACCGTCACCGATGCCAACGTCATGGTCGGCCGGATTCAACCCGCCTTCTTCCCCCGGGTGTTCGGCAAGGGCGGCGACCAGCCGCTGGACGAGGCCGCGGTCCGTGCCCGCTTCACCGAACTGGCCGGGCAGACCGCCACCGCTACCGGAAAGCGCCGCAGCCCGGAGGAGGTCGCGGCGGGATTCCTCGACATCGCCGTGCTCAACATCGCGAACGCGGTGAAGAGGATCTCCGTCCAGCGCGGCCGCGACATCACCCGCTACGCGCTGGTCGCCTTCGGTGGCGCGGGTGGCCAGCACTGCTGCGCGGTCGCCGACCGGCTCGGCATCGACACCGTCCTGATCCCGCCGCTCGCCGGGGTGCTGTCCGCGTACGGCATCGGGGTGGCGGACGCGGTCGCCCTGCGCGAACGCTCCGTCGAGGCCGCCCTCGACCGGCCGGAGACGGCAGCCCGCGTCGAGGCCGTGCGCGCCGAACTGGAGGAGCGGGCACGCGGCCAGCTGCGCGAGGACGGCGTGCCGGACGCCACCGTCCGCACGGCCGCCCGCGCCCTGCTGCGCTACGAGGGCACCGACTTCTCGCTGCCCGTGCCGCTGGGCCCGGCCGACGACATGCGAGCCCACTTCGAACACGACCACCGCGACCGCTACGGCTTCACCATGGGCAAGCCGCTGGTCGTCGAGGCCATCGAGGTCGAGGCCACCGGTTCCTCCGGCCCGCGCACCGCCACGCCGACCGTCCCGCCGCCGCGGACCGGCGCACTGCAACCGGCCGACACGGTACGGATGTTCACCGAAGGCCGCTGGCAGCCCACCTGGCTGTACCAACGCCGGGACCTGCGTCTCGACGACAGCGTCGAGGGCCCGGCGATCATCGCCGAGGCCGATGCGACGACGGTCGTCGACCCCGGCTGGCGGGCCGCGGCCGACGAGCACGGCGACCTCGTCCTCACCCGCTCCCGTCCCCGTCCGTCCCGCACGGCGGTCGGCACCACCGTCGACCCGGTGATGCTGGAGGTCTTCAACAACCTGTTCATGTCCATCGCCGAGCAGATGGGTGTACGGCTGGAGAGCACCGCCCACTCGGTCAACATCAAGGAACGCCTCGACTTCTCCTGCGCGCTCTTCGCCCCCGACGGCAGCCTCATCGCCAACGCTCCCCACATCCCCGTACACCTGGGCTCCATGGGCGAGTCCATCAAGGAGGTCCTGCGCCGCAACGAGGGCTCGATCCGCCCCGGCGACGTCTACGCCATCAACGACCCGTACCACGGCGGCACCCACCTGCCCGACATCACCGTCGTCACCCCGGTCTTCGACGAGGCGGGCGAGCGGCTCCTCTTCCTGGTCGCCTCGCGCGGCCACCACGCCGAGATCGGCGGCATCAGCCCCGGATCCATGCCCGCGTTCAGCACCGTCATCGACGAGGAGGGCGTGCTCTTCGACAACTGGCTGCTGATGCGCGACGGACACTTCCGCGAGGACGAGACCCGCCACCTGCTCACCAGCGCCCGCCATCCCTCACGGGACCCGGACACCAACCTCGCCGACCTGCGCGCGCAGATCGCCGCCAACGAGAAGGGCATCCACGAACTGCGCCGCGTCATCGACCAGTTCGGCCTCGATGTCGTCCACGCCTACATGGGCCACGTCCAGGACAACGCCGAGGAATGCGTGCGCCGCATCATCGCCACCCTGCACGACGGCGAGCACCGCTACGAGACCGACAACGGCGCCGTCATCCAGGTCGCCCTGCGCATCGACCGCGAACAGCGCGGCGCCGTGCTGGACTTCACCGGCACCTCATCCCAGCAGCCCGGCAACCTCAACGCACCCACTTCCGTCGTCATGGCAGCCGTGCTGTACGTCTTCCGTACCCTCGTCGCCGACGACATCCCGCTCAACAGCGGCTGCCTGAAGCCTCTCGACGTGCGCATCCCCGCCGGCTCCATGCTCTCCCCCGCCTACCCGGCCGCCACCGTCGCCGGAAACGTCGAGACCTCGCAGGCCGTCACCGGCGCCCTGTACGCCGTCCTGGGCGCCCAGGCCGAGGGCTCCGGCACGATGAACAACGTCTCCTTCGGCAACGATCGCTTCCAGTACTACGAGACCGTCGCCTCCGGCGCCGGCGCGGGCGAGGACTTCGACGGCGCGGATGCCGTGCAGACCCACATGACCAACTCCCGCCTGACCGACCCCGAGACCCTGGAGTGGCGCTACCCGGTGCGGGTGGAGGAGTTCCGTATCCGCGAGGGCAGCGGCGGCGACGGCCGCCGGCATGGCGGGTGCGGGGTGGAGCGCCGGATCCGGTTCGCCGAGCCGATGACGGTCGCCGTCGTCTCCGGTCACCGCCGCGTCCCGCCCTACGGCATGGCCGGCGGCGGACCCGGCGCCCTCGGCGAGAACCTGATCGAGCGCGCCGACGGCAGCACCCATCGGCTGCGCGGCTGCGACACGGCGGACGTCACGAGGGGCGACCTCCTGGTGATCCGCACGCCCGGCGGGGGCGGATACGGACCGACCGACGGCGCCCCGCCCGCTCAGTGACGCTCACAGGCTCGCCCGAGTCACCCGCCGATGTGCGTGTTTGATTCCGTCAGTCCCCGGGGCGTCGGTTCACCGAGGCGCTCGGCCAGCTGGAACAGGGCGGGCAATGCCTCCTCGACTGCCGTCTGGGCGCTGTCGTCGAGCGCGGCGAGGGCCGCGTCGATGCGCCGCTCATGGGCCGCGGTCCAGGCGGCGAGCCTCTCCCGTCCCGCATGAGTGAGGGCTACGACGGCGACACGGTGGTCGGCCGGGTCAACATCACGTGTGACCAACCCGGCGGCGATCATCCGGCCGATCAGCCCGCTGACCGTACTCTGCGCCAGGCACAGACGGGCGCCCATGTCGCTGACCCGTGCCGGCGAGTGTTCGCTGAGCACCTGCAGCAACTCGACCTGCGCCATGGGCAGGGTCTCCCACGGGTAGTCGGTGCGGATCGAGGAGCGCAGCGCACGCCGCAGCCGGGTCACCGCCTCGGTGAGCAGCCGGGCCATCGGCTCCCCTGCGATGGGACCGGGAGACAGCGAGGCAACCTCGGTATCAGGCTGCGCGGCCATGGAACAAGGGTAGTGCGGGGCACACCCGAAAACGGTCCGGCGCGACGCGCTCTACGGCATCAGGGCCACGAAGCGTCGTGGTGGCTCGACAATGTCCTCATGGGACCGTGCTTCGATGACGCGGTCGGCCATCCCCCCGCGGCCTACAGAGACGTGACGTTCGCCCCGGACGGGACCGTGTTCGCCGTGTCCGGCGACGCGGCGGACGGTCCGGGTCAGGGGGTGGTCCGCAGCACCGACGGCGGCGCCCACTGGGTGGACGTCTCCGCCGGACTGTCCGACCGGGACGTGCGCTCGGTTCTGGTCTCCGCGGACGGGCAGTGGCTCTTCGCGGGAACCGGGCGCAGTGGCGTGTACCGGCTCGCCATCGGCTCCCGCACCCTCACGCCGTAGCCGACGCGGCCGCCGGGTCCTTCCCGCCCTGCTCCGGCGGGACGGGCCCGGCGGCCTGGTCCAGCCAGCCGAGCCTGCAGGCCTGCCAGGCCAGCTGCATCCGGCCCCGTGCGCCGCTCCGGGTCATGAGGTCCTGCACCCGCCGCTGCACCGTCCGCGAGCTGACCCTCATCTGCTTGGCGATCGCCTTGTCGCTCACGCCGCCGATGAGCAAGGACAGCAGTTGTCTGTCCTCCGCGCTGAGGCCCGTGTCGGCGGCCTCGTCGATGTGTAGCGGGGTGGCCCGCTCCCAGTGGCTCTCGAACAGGGAGATGAGGGCCACCAGGAGGCTCGTGCCGCGCACGAGCGCGGCGGTGGGCTCTCCCGTCGCCTCCTCGCCCAGTGGGCACAGCGCCACTGACCGGTCCGCGATGGCCAGGCGGACCGGAAGCGACGGAAGCACCCGCGCCTGCTCCCCCATGCGCACCCCTTCCTCCAGGCTGGCCCATGCGCCCGGCTCGTCCAGCAAGGACGCCTCGTAGATCACTTTGAAGCGCACGCCCCGCGCCAGCGACCGGAACTCCTCGTCGTTGTCCGCCGCGGTCAGGGCTATCGGCTCCTGGCGGCAGAACCACAGCATTTCCTCGCGGGCGTCGCGCTGGAGGCTGAGGGCCTGCTGCCGGATCGCCTCCGCGCCGGTGAGTATCTCGACGAGCTGGGCGGAGTCACGCCGACGGACGTTCCTGCGGTACTGCTCCGCCAACTGGTCCACGGTCCCCCGGGCCCGCTCCAGCTCCGCCTGGCCGTCCACCAGCAGGGGGCCGAGTGCGACATCCGGCGGTGCCGGCACGAACTGGTCTGCACGCGTCCTGCTGATCAGTCGCTTGGCCAGCAAGGCCGTCAGAAGCGGGTCCACCTCGGAGACCGCCATGCCGAGTCGAGCCGCGATCTCCCGCGGGCCGGACTGGTGCCCCGCCACGAGCGCGCGGTAGACCCGCTCCTCCTCACCGCTGACGCCCAGAACTTCAAGCACGCTTCCTCACCCTGTCCGTTCGTTGCCTGCCTGTGGGTTGGTAGGCGAAGTGCCGACGCCTGCGCTCGACGGGAGCACAGAGGCATACCAAGGATCGCCCACTCCGGGCGTTCGGGTGGCGTCGGGGCCGGGCAGCCGGGTATCCCCGGACGGCGCGGCTGAGGTCGCCCGCGCGCCCCGGGGTTCCGCGATCGGACCCGCATGCCGATCACCTCTTTGCCTTATATCGTGAAACGAGTGGTCAATCTTCCCAAAGCTGTCGAATCGGCTCATCGGGTCTGCCCGCGTGTGGGGGCTGGAGCCGTGTGCGACCCGTCCCGAGGAGGACGCGATGACGGACGTGGCGAGCAGGCGGGACGTGGGTGAGCGGCCTGTGGTCCCGGAGCGGGTCATGACGCTCACGGTGAACGGGCGGTCGTACGCCCTGCGGATGGACACGCGGGTCACCTTGCTGGACGCCCTGCGGGACCGGCTGGGCCTGGTGGGCACCAAGAAGGGCTGTGACCAGGGAGCCTGCGGAGCATGCACCGTCCACGTGGACGGCCGTAGGGTGCTGGCCTGCCTGACCCTGGCGGCGCAGGCCGAGGGCCGGGAGATCACCACGATCGAGGGCATCGCCGACGCCGACGGTCCGCACCCGGTGCAACAGGCGTTCATGGAGCACGACGCGTTCCAGTGCGGCTTCTGTACGCCGGGGCAGATCATGTCCGCGGTGGCGCTCATGACCGAAGGCCGGGCCGGCTCGGACGAGGAGATCCGTGAGTTCATGAGCGGAAACCTGTGCCGGTGCGGTGCCTATCCCAACATCGTCGCGGCGATCCGCGAGGCGGCCTCCCGGGGAGGTCACGATGCGCGCCTTTGACTACGTCCGGGCCACCGACACGCGCGAGGCGGTGCAGTTGCTGGCGGAGGATCCGGCGGCGTCCTGCCTCGCGGGCGGTACGACACAGCTCGACCTGATGAAGGACGGAATCCTGGAGCCGCCGCGGCTGATCGACATCACCCGGCTCCCGCTGCACGGCATCGAACGACGCGGTGAGTCGCTCCACGTGGGGGCCCTGGCCACCATGGAGGAACTGGCCGCCGACGCCACGGTGACCGAGCGCCTGCCCATGGTGCGCGAGTCCCTCCTGCAGGGCGCGTCGGTGCAGTTGCGCAACATGGCCACCATCGGCGGCAACCTGCTGCAGCGCACCCGCTGCCGCTACTTCCGCGACCCCGCGGTCGGCGAATGCAACAAGCGCGCGCCGGGTTCCGGCTGTGCCGCGGTGCAGGGCGCGGCACGTATGCACGCCGTGCTCGGCGCGAGCGAGCGGTGCATCGCGCTGCACGCATCCGACCTGGCCGTAGCCCTGGTGGCGCTCGACGCGGTCGTGCACATCCAGGGTCTTTCCAAGGCCCGCACCGTGCCGCTGACGGAGTTCTACCTGACGGCCGACGAGAACCCCCAGCGCGAGAACGTCCTGGAGCACGCCGAGCTGATCACCGAGGTCGAGATCCCGCTTCCGCCGCCGGCCGCCCGGTCGGGCTACCTGAAGGTCCGCGACCGGGCGTCGTACGAGTTCGCCCTCACCTCGGCCGCGGTGCTGCTCGTCGTGGCGGACGGCACGATCCGTCAGGCCCGGGTCGGCCTCGGCGGCGTGGGCACGAAACCCTGGCGGGCCTACGAGGCCGAACACGTGCTGACCGGCGCGTCCGCCACGACGGCCACGTTCCAGGACGCGGCCGAGGCGACCATGCGCGACGCCTTCACCGTCCCCGGAACGGCGTTCAAGGTGCCGCTCGCCCGGCGCACCCTGGTGCGCGAGCTGCAGACCGTCTCAGGAGTGACCGCATGAGCACCGTGGAAAGCAGGCCTCGGGTCGGCGCGGGCGTCAACCGGGTCGACGGCCCGCGCAAGGTCACCGGCACCGCCCCGTATCCGATGGACTTCAGTGTGCCCGGCCAGGCCTACGGTGCCCTGGTGCAGAGCACCGTCGCCGCGGGCCGGATCGTCCGCATCCACACCGAAGCGGCCGAAGGCGCCCCCGGCGTGATCACCGTCCTCACCCACGAGAACGCCCCGAAGGTCGGCGCGGGTCCCGTGACGGTCCTCGGAGCGTCGCCTCCGGCACCGCTGCGCAACGACCGGATCGTCCACCACGGGCAGCACATCGCCTTCGTGGTGGCCGAGACCCCGGAGCAGGCCGGCGCCGCGGCGCGGCTGGTGCGGGCCGACTACGAGGCCACGGAGCCGCTGCTGGACCTCCAGGACCCGCGGGCCGAACAACTCGTCGACCCGTGGGGGACGGACACCTCGCGCGGCGACCCCGCCGCGGCGCTGGAGTCAGCCGAGGTGAGCCTCCGCGCCACCTACACCACGGCGGACAACACCAACAACCCGCTCGGCCTGTTCGCCACCCTGGCCGTGTGGGAGGGCGACACCCTCACCGTCCACGACACCAGCCAGTGGCCGTCGATGGTGCGCACCACCCTCGCCATGGTCTTCGGCATCCCCGAGAGCTCGGTACGGGTTCTGGTGCCCTACGTCGGCGGGGGCTTCGGCGCCGGGCTGCGCGCGTGGCCGCACGTGGTCCTCACCGCGATGGCCGCCCGGATGATCAAGCGACCGGTCAAGCTGGTGCTGACCCGGCCGCAGATGTTCACCTCCGTCGGGCACCGGCCCAGCGGGGTGCAGTGGCTAAGTATCGGTGCCACGCGCGACGGCGCGCTGGTCGCCCTGGACCACCGCAGCCTCAGCTCCCTGAGCATGGAGGACACCGACTACGAGCCGTTCGCGTCGGGCACCGCCTTCGCCTACCGGTGCCCCAACGTGATCACACACGACCGGCAGGCCCGGCTCAACATCGCCGTGCCGACGTCCATGCGCGCCCCGGCCGAGGCACAGGGCAACTTCGCGCTGGAGTCCGCGCTCGACGAGCTGGCCCACCAACTGCGCATGGACCCCTTGGAGCTGCGGCTGCGCAACCACACCGACGTCGACCCGCGCAACGGGCTGCCCTGGTCCGGCAAGGCCCTCCTGGAATGCTACGAGATCGGCGCGCGACGCTTCGGCTGGTTCGACCGCGATCCCGAGCCGCGCTCCATGCGTGACGGCAACTGGCTCGTCGGCTACGGCATGGCGAGCGCGTGGTTCCCCTATTTCGCCCAGCCCTGTGCTGCGCAGGCCACCGTCAACAGGGACGGCAGCGCGCTGGTCCGCAGTGCGGCGACCGACATCGGCACCGGCACCTACACCGTCATGGCCCAACTGGCCGCCGAGGAACTGGGCCTGCCCCTGGACCGGGTCCGCTTCGACCTGGGCGACTCCGACATGCCCAACTCGATGATGGCGGGCGGCTCCGGCCTCACCGGCGCGCTGGGCAACGCCGTGCACGACGCCTGCCGGCGACTGGTCCGCTCCTTCGCCGAACTCGCCTGCGGCGACGCCGACTCTCCCCTGCTGGGCTGTTCCCCGGACGACGTGGAGTGCACCGACGGCAGGGTCCACCCCGCGGGCCGCCCGGACCTCGGGGAGTCGTACGCCGACATCCTCGCCCGGCACGGGCTGTCCGAACTCACGGCGAACGGGAACAGCACACCGCCGGTCCCCACCGAGCTGGGCATGTCCCTCGCCGGCGCATACGGCGCGAAGTTCGTGGAGATCCGGGTCGACGCGGACCTCGGCCTCATCCGGGTGGCGCGCGTGGTCTCCGCGATCGACGGTGGCCGCATCCTCAACGAGAAGACGGCGAGGAGCCAGATCATCGGCGGGACGATCGGCGGCATCGGCATGGCCCTGTTCGAGGACACGGTCACCGACCCGCGCACCGGACGCATCGCCAACGGCACGTTCGCCGACTACCTGGTCGCCGTCAACGCCGATGTCCCGGACCTGGACGTGGTCTTCGTCGGTGAGCCGGATCGCGGTACCGCGACCGGCACCAAGGGCGTCGGCGAGGTAGGCCTGGTCGGCATCGCGCCCGCGATCGCCAACGCCGTCTACCACGCCACCGGCAAACGCATCCGCGAGCTGCCGATCACCCTGGACGCCATGCTGTGAGCGGCCGTCGACCCTGCGTTGTCGTCGTGGCCGGGCGTCTCGCCGGTTTTCGGCGAACGCCGACGGGGCGCGTGAGGGTGCCGGCACCACGTCCTGACGGCCGCGAGGCGGCCCGCCAGACGCTCGCTGAGGTCAGCACGGCCCGGCGAGATCGCCGCATCCCGGCACACCTGCGCCAGGTCCGGTGATCTCAGCGGACGGTGGGCCGGTCGCCGGTCGCCGCCGGCTGTGCGTGCTGCCCTCGGCGGCAGTGCGGGAGTCGCTCGTCGAGTCCCGGCTTGCGTGCCTCGGCCACGAAGTCGTGCAGCGGGAACGGAAGACGGTCGGCGGCCGGGTGCGGACCGCACGGATCTCCATCAAGGTGGGAGGCGGCTGCTTGCACCTGCGGCAGGCGGCATGGGTGCTCGTGCGCGACGCCGACGGTATGCGGCGCGCCCTGAGCCGACAGCCCCGGTTACATCAGCAATGGCATCGGGGGTACACGTACAGGTGCTACGGGAGGCTTGTGATGTTCGAGGCAGACGATATCCGTGCGTGGCGGGGTCACGACGTCGTGGATGCCGGCGGCCACAAGATCGGCGTTCTCGAGTCGATCTACGTCGACACCACCACCGACCAGCCGTTCTTCGCCACGGTCACCGTGGGCCTGCCCACCCGTCGGCGCCTGGCGTTCGTGCCGCTTACCGGTGCGACAGTCGGCCCCGGTTATCTGAAGGTCGCCCACAGCAAGGACCAGGTCAAGAAGGCGCCGGCGATCGACACCGACGGCGAACTGTCCGCCGGCGACGAGCCGAGCGTCTTCGCCCACTACGACCTGCCATACGCATCGGGCGCCGGCAGCGAGCGACGCCTCGCCCGACGCTGACACCCTAGCCGCCGGGAGATCCGATGATCGTGTTCCTGCTGCTGATCCTCGCGGCCCTGATCCTGGGCATCATCGGCTTCGCCGTCCATGGTCTCTTCTTTCTGCTGGTCATCGGCGCCGTCGTCCTGGTCGTCGACCTCGTCTATGCCGCGATGCGCTTCCGTCGAGGGGGAAGGAAACACCGCATCGTCCGCTGACCCGGGCCGTCGCTGGCCAGCACCCCTCGCGTCCAGCTTCGGACACCGGCGGCTACAACGCCGCTTCCCCTGCCGGCGCCGGCCACGCGGTCCTGGCGGCCTGCTGAGGCTGCGTCGGCGGTACGGCCCGAAGGTGCTGGGCGGCCTCGGTGGCGGTGTAGGAGGAGGCGAAGGTGAAGGCACGCAGGGACGGCCCGTGCTCCCCCAGGTCCGCCAGCCGTTCCAGGGCCTCCCCGACTGTCGGGAGATGACCGGCGGGAACCCACCACAGCACCAGGTGCGCCGTGACGTGCCGGTGGAACCATTCGCGGCGCCGCCGCATGACCTCCAGATGTCCGCTGCGGTAGGTGAAGTCCCACAACGCCTCCTGGCTCTGCCACACCGTCAGGTTGACGATGACGTCCTCGCCCGCCGGCCGCAGGCCGGTGGCGTCGGCCGCCCCTTCCTCCACGAGCCGCCACACGAAGCCGGGCGCGCTGTCGGCGGCGGCGTTGACCGGGTCGAGCATCTCGACGAACGGCGCCATACGCGGATCGTCGAGGGGGTGGCGGAGCGTGGCGACGTTGAGCTGGGCCAGGTGGGCGGCGTGCGTGGATGCGGTCATGGCCACATCCCAGCACTACCCGTGTTCTATGTCAATCATCGTTGTTTTTAGAACTCTCGACCACCACGCAGCACTCCCCCGGCCGCGGGTCCATGCGCGCACGCACGGGACCGTCCTGCCCGAGCAACCCCTCCAGAAGTGCGAGATTCATGCCGCAGACGAGCGGCGGAAAGCGTTCGGCGACAGCGTGGAAGGGACAGTTGCGCATGCGGACGACCCGCGCGGCCGCGCCGGCCACTCCCCCGTCGGCTTCGGCCCGGACGTCCTCGGCGTCTTCGCCGCCTTCCAGGTACGGTTCGTAGCCGCGGGCGGCCAGCATCTCCATCACCTCTTCGAGGCCGCCGCAGGCCGCCGCCGGTCCGCGCAGGGCCTCGCCCCGGCGGCGCGCGGCCGCGCAGAGCCCGGCGTCCAGCCCGGCCTCCTCGGCGGCCTCGGCGAGCAGCTCCGCGGCGGTGCGGTAGTCACGGGCGGGCAGCGACACCGCCCGCTCGGTCCGGGCCCGCGTGTACACCTTCGCGGGACGGCCCGCCCCCGGCCCCGAACGGCCCGTCAGACGGCGGCTACCGGTCTCCAACAGCCCGGCCTCGGCCAGCTTGTCCAGATGATGCGCGGCGAGCGTGCGCGCCACCCCGGCCGCCTCGGCCGCCTCGTTGCGGCCGACCTCACGACCCCGCGTCACCACGTACTCGTACAAGCGGCGCCGCACCGGATCCTGCAACACCGCGATCGCATCGATATCGTCCACCCGACCATTCTAGAAACAACGCAGATCGGAGATAGAAAGAGCGAACGGCACCTCCCTGACCGAAGCGGCCACGGGCACTCCCGCTCCCTCGATCACCCTCGGGCGGTAGCGTCTCTAATCAGCTAAGCGATCCCATGTGAACCGTGAGGTCCAGTGTGGGTTCTGCCCACTTTGGTGGGGAAGCATGAGCGTGCAGGTGGAAGCCTGCGCCCAGTGCTGCTCCTCGCGGCTTGTGGCCGGTGGTGGGTGTGCTGATCGTTGTCACGCCCTGGTGCCGGTGGGCTGCGCGGGGCAGCCGGGTCCGGCCCGTTGATGCGTGTCCCTCCGGACGCTTGTCCGCCGGGCCCGATGGGCCGGTGGGGGAGGGAATCCCGCGTCGCCTGGGCGCGAGACGGTTGGTGCGTGGCCGGGTGGGTCCGGTCTTCGATCGATCCGTCCGGCTGGTCTTCGGCTCGGCCGTGGTGATGACGGCCTTGGCTTCAAGCTTGTCGAGGACCTTGCGGATCATCATGGTGCCGCTGGTGTTGTCGACGAGGGTTTTGCTCTGGTGGGCGAGGCCGCGTGCTGCGATGCGGCGCCAGGCGCCCTGGTCGCGGTCGCCCTGCCAACCACACTCACGGCAGATGGCCC
>NZ_JBITGJ010000112.1:6765-19817 GCF_044456925.1 Streptomyces sp. NPDC050743 | reverse complement strand
GGTTCCGCAACGCTACGAACCAGCGGCTACGCACACGCTGCGTCACCACCCGCCGAGCCCGCGGATACCTCCGCACCGCTCAACTTTGAAGACCCGGTATGGCATGCGGCTTAACGGCCCTCGGACACTCCTTATAGCGATACGGAATCGAGGGCCTCGACCTAACGGTCGCGGTCCTCGTTGCGTTGTCGTACGTGATCGTGATGCCCAGGGCCTCGTAGAGCGGCTCTTTCTTCTCGGCGTCGGCGGCTTGGATACGTTGAGCGATGTCTCCGAGTCTTTCAGTGATCTCCCGGATCTGGTCTGCCGTGAGGGGCGTGACACGCCCAGCGCACCTTGCCCAGCCCGGACCGTGGGCCGGCGCGACAGAATCGGGCGCCCCAGAGGTGCGGCAACGCCTGCGTGCCTCAGGTCAGATTGACGATCGCCGCGATGATGAATTTGGCGGACATCACCACCAGCGGGCCGATCACGATCGCGGAGTTGTGCCTGGACAGCCACGTCTTCCAGCTGTCCAGAGTCACGTCCCCCTCGGATCCGCCGAACATGTAGAGCCCCAGCGGGACCAGGACGCTCACGGAAGCCACGACGACGAACACGGCCAGTGCGACCGCTTTCACCCCGACACGGGAGACCGCGCCGTCGACCGCGGCGATCGCTCCGACGGTCAACGCGAGGTTCGCGGGGTTCGCCCCGGACAGGGCGGCGGCGAGCCCCGCGCATCGGCCCGGCGAGAACTTGTCGACCTTGGCCATCCACGCCGGCAGCTCGGCCGCCTCGCCGGGCCGTGGCCGGTCTCGCCACTGCTTGACGGCAAGCAGCGCGAACAACACCCCCAGTGCGAGCGTGAGCCACAGGGTCCACGTGGCGGCCTTCCCGCCCTCATGGGCGCCACGACCGATCACCAGCATGATCACGCCGACAGTGGCCAGCGTAGCCATCCAGCTGGTGACGAAGGCGATCCCGTTGGCCCGACCGTGCGGCGTGGCGAGCATCACGACCAGCGCGATCATCGGCAGTGGGCTGATGGCCACGCCGACGGCAGCGCTGAGCAGCTGACCGATCGCGCTACCCATGCGGCGTAGTCCTCTCTGCGTGTTACGCCGCTGAGTTCTGACGCCCCTGAGGGGATGCCCCCGGGAGGTCCAGCACTTCCGGCGAGGGCAATGAGGATCACCCGACAACGGGCTCACCCGTTATCTCACCTTGGGCACGAACCCCTGTCCACCACACCCGCAGACACCGTCGAGCCCCCCGCCAGGGTCAGAATCGGCGAAACCGAAGGCGATCAGCGACCCCCCACACCCCTGCCTCGGGGCGTCACTCGCGGGCGATGATCTTCTTGAGATTGTCCAGGTCCTGGGCGGAGACGCCGGACGGCCGCAGGACCGTGTTCCAACCGTCCACGTACTCGGCCGTGTACGTGTGACCGTGGCCGGCCGGCACACCGGTGGAGAACGGCAGATCAGCGCTCACCTGCCAGAAGGTCACGAACGGGATCCAGACCATGCCTTTGAGCACGTCCTGCCCGGGGGACTCGGCGAGCCAGTCGGGTCTGCGGAAGACGAGGTGCGGACTCCACCAGGCGATCGGGTCGGACGGATGCAGCAGGTACAGGACCCGCGCGCCGTCCCAGGGCTGGCCTGAGGGTGGGATCGCCGCGCTCGGGTCGCTCGTGAAACGGACTGTCCGCCCGTGCTTACACCGGCTGGATCTCGGGGCTGCCAGGGTCCCTGTGGTCGGTGAACTCGCGGAACAGCGGGCTGAAGTTGGTTGGGCCGACGAACAGCGCGCCCGCCGTACGGTTGGCAAGGTCGTTCTCTCCGCTGAACGCCGTCTCACCGCCGAAGGAGCCCAGGCTCTCACCTGCGACGAAGAGCCTTGGCCGGCTCGTCTGGGGCAGGCGCGACCAGACACCGTAGACCGCGTCGAACAGGTCCCGGCCGGCCTCCCTGGCCTTGGACTGGTCCACCAGGTACGAGATCCACGAGGGGAGGTAGGAGTACTGGATCGCCACCGCCGCGGCGTCTCCGCCCGACAGATACTCGAACGAGTCGACCGACGCCGGGTCCACCCAGCCGCTCCCGGTCGTGGTCACCACCAGCAGGTTCTTCCGCCGGAACGCGCCGGCTCGGTCCAGGTCCGCGACCGCGAGCTCGGCGCGGGCCTCCGTGTCGCCCGCGGACCCCAGCCCGGCGTAGGCGCGGATCGGCTCCATGGCCGGACGGTGGGTGAGCCGTGCGATGTCTCCCTGCGACGGTCCGGCCCCGACGAACCCGCGCCCCTGCCGCCCCAGCGAATCCCACGGCACGAGCGACCCCGGCCCGCCCGATCGAAGTGAGCTGGTGGGTTGGTGCGCCCCCTCGGGGGTGGCGCTGTCACGCGCCGAGAACACCTGATTGGCGAGAGCCACGGAACCCTGCAGCAGCAGGCCCGTGATGACCAGGTACGTCACGCCGGCTACCAGGAGCCAGCCGACCGTCCTTGCCGCGCGGCGCCCGATCCAGCGTCCGAGCCGGTCCGCCGTCCAGCGGAATCCACCCCGGATACCCCGCCCGATCAGCAGGATCAGCCAGAACACCGCCACCGCGACGAATGGCGACAGGACGACCAGCCAAATGGTGTACTCGGTCACGCCCATCATGTGGCGGATCAGGTACTGCCAGTACTGCCCGAGCCCGAAGAACACGGTCAACAGCACGGCCGCGCCGATCAGCAACGCACGCCAGGACCAGGCCCGGGGCGGGCGCGGATCCCGGTCGGCGAGGGCCCGCCAGATCGACGCCAACAGCACCCCGACCGCGTAACCGATAGCGGCACTGATGCCCCACACCACGCCCTGGATGACACCGCCCCGGGGCAGCAGCGACGGCGTGAAGGACAGACAGGAGGCCACCAGCGCCCCCCAGCAGCCGGGAAGAGTCAAGGACCCGAGCTTCCGGTACCTCTTCGAGGACCTCGACTGTGCCGTCACCGTCTTGTCGGGCCCGTCGCCCGGGTCCGGGGACTCGTCGATCGTGTTCACAGCGGCGATCCATCAGTCGGGGGGTGCGGCCCACGCACCCGTCCGGTTCGTCCGGACGGGACGTCACCGGCCCTGCGGAACCGGGCTCTACCATCGTCGCCCGAGGGTCGGCGCGGTGCCAGCCGTTCCCAGCTCGGTGGCTACCGCGTCCGTGCCAGCACGAACGCGGCCAGATAGCCCAGGGCGTTGGTGGCCCAGTGGAGTCCGATCGGTGCCAGCAGGCTGTCACTGCGGCGGCGCAGCTCGCAGAAGAGCACACCGGCAGCAGCGGTGAAGAGCACCGCACCGATGTCGGCCACGACAGCCCCGTTCGGAGTGTGGCCGAAGACCGCGGTAAGCGCGGGCTTCTCCGTGGCCAGAGACAGGGAGGGCAGGACGTGCCACAGGCCGAACAGTAGGGACGAGACCGCCATCGGGGCCAGAACGCCGCGGGAGCGCCGGATGAGCCCGTACAGCACTCCCCGGAAGGCGTACTCCTCCAGCAGCACGGTACCCAGCGGGACCGTCACGAACATCCGCAGAGCGACCTCGCCTCCGGCCAGGTGCCTGGTACGCGAGTCGGAGAAGAGTTCCCGCGTGAACGGCAGCAAGGCTCCAATCAGGTACACCGCTGCCACGATGCCGACGAGAGCTGACGCCCACTGCGCGCCGCGCCACAGCGTCCCCCTCCCCAGGCCCACGTCGTCCCGGGTCCCGCCGGCCCACCACACCATCAGGCTGAGCAGCAGGATCGCGACGACGGCGTTGGCCAGGCCCAGAGAGGGCAGGCGCCCGTTCTCAGCAAGGTTCACCAGGACCAGCACTACCACCACTGACGGCAGAACGATCCTGGAGGACACCGGACGGCGAAGACGCATCAGAAACTCAGGCTACGGCTGCCGGGCCGCAGCCCGGCAGCCGGACACGGAAGGCACTTCCTGTTGGACCGGCAGGGAGCGCCCAGACCGGCGAGCCGACTGGACTGATCGGGTGAGCGAGAGGTGCTGCCATCTGTACGCCTCACTCGTCGCTCCGTCAAAGAACCGCGGTGCGAGGAAAGCCACTCACCTGATGAGCGGGCGACCCCACCGGAACGGAGGGCAGACCTGCAGCACCTGCCGGCCGCGCTCGGCGGCCGGCGGCCCGAGTATGCATGGAGGCCATGCGATGCACCGAGGAGGTCTACGGGGTGAACCCGCCCGGCAGCCGTCAGCGACCCATGCCGTCCGCACGAGAAGGCTCGCATGCTCCAGCAATTAGCAGGTCAGCTGGGGCGTGTGCGCCGGCAGGTGACCGAGGCAGTCGATCGGCCCTACGCCGGACGCCGTCGGCCGCCGGGGGACACCGGTGCAGTGGCCGGCACCTGGGGAACCAGGCCGAGTAGGTCTGGCCCACCCCTGAGCACCCAGCGGGGAGATTCAAGGCTCTGTCCGCAGTTCCGTGAATCCCCAGGTCAGCGAAGTGAGCGAGGGATCGTTTCGGCAGCGTACTGTCTGCCGTGGCGAGCACGACGGTCGAGGATGTGCTGTTTCCCGGGATCGATGTGCAGGTGGAGGGGGTGAGCGACTCCTCCGGCATCCTGGCGGTGGAGGCGATGTCGACGGCCCGCCCAGGCCGGTGCCCGAACTGCCACAAGCAGGGCCGCCGCGTACACAGCACGTATCAACGCGCCCTGGACGAACGGCCGTTGGGCTCACGCCGCGTCATCATTCGGCTGCGAGTGCGCCGGTACTTCTGCGACCGGAAGAGCTGTTCCCGCACGATGTTCGTCGAGCAGGTACCGGGTCTGTCCACGCGCTACCGCCGTTCCAGCACCGGGCTGGCGGACTGGCTGCGGTTGATCGCGATCGAACTCGGCGGCCGCCCCGCCGCACGATTGTGCCGCCGACTGCGGCTGAGCGCGGGCCGGACACGGCTGCTCAGACTGCTGACGGCGCCGACGGTGCCGGACCGTGCCCCGCGGGTGCTGGGGGTGGATGAGTTCGCCTTCCGCAAGGGCTGCACCTACGGCACCGTGCTGGTCGACGTCGAGGCTGGCCGGGTCGTGGATGTACTGCCCGACCGCACCTCCGAGACATTCGCGGCCTGGCTCACCGAGCACCCCGGAGCCGAGATCATCTGCCGGGACCGGGCCAGCGCCTACACCAAGGCGGTCAGGGAATCCGCTCCAGACGCCCTGGAAGTCGCTGATCGCTGGCACCTGTTACAGAACCTGTCCGCCGCCGTGGAGAAGACCTGCCACCAGCACCGTGACTGCCTGCGCAAACGAGCCGAGGAGGAGAAAGTGACCGAGGTGCCGGAGCCGCCCCCGATGCTGTTACCGCCCGCGGAACTGCCCCGCACCCAGATCATCGAACGCACCCGCCACCGCTACGAGGACATCCACCGTCTGCTGGAGAAACGCTGGACGATCAGCGCCATCGCCCGCCGTCTGAACCTCGACCGCAAGACCGCACGCCGCTTCCGCGACACCGACCTCGACCAGCTGGCCTCTGCCCGCGAGCGCCGCCCCAACGGCGTCCTGGAGCCGTTCAAGGCATACCTCAACGCCCGCTTCACCGAAACCCAGGGCCAGGTCAGCGGCACGCGCCTGTTCCTGGAGATCCAGGCCCGCGGCTACCGAGGCAGCCGACAGGTCGTCCGCAAACACCTCACCGCCCTCCGCGCGGGCACCGCCGAACCGGTCCGAGTCGACATTCCGAGCCCCCGCAAGATCACCTCGTGGATCATGCGGCCCAGAGAAACGCTCACCGAAAGCCAGGACGAGCGACTGCTCCAAGTCCGGCTCGCCTGCCCGGACATCGCCCGGGCCTGCGATCTCGCTCGGGCGTTCGCCGACCTGGCCCGCCACCGGCGCGGATACCTGCTGCTGGAGTGGATCCGTCAGGCCGAACAGGACGCGCCGAAGCCCATGAAGGGCTTTGCCGGCTTCCTCCGCCAGGACCTCGCCGCGGTCACTGCCGGACTCACCCTCCCGTGGAGCTCCGGTGTGGTCGAGGGACACGTGAACCGCGTGAAAACACTCAAACGAGCCATGTACGGCAGGGCCTCGTTTGAACTCCTCCGGTCCCGCATCCTCACCCAGCCATGAGCATCACGGAACTGCGGGAGACTCTTTCAGGGGCTTGTGCCAAGGAACAAGGCAGCCAGTCGGGGAAGCCGACGGCTCATCTCCCGGTCGTCGTCGAAGTCGAAATCCTCGCCCATATCAGCCGGGTTGTCGCTCTCTGTACCAGCCCCGCGGAAACTGCGCCAGGCTTCGTAGAAAGCATCCGCATCACCCGTGATCCGTTCGAACGCCCCGCTTGCTGCATAGTTCACGTCCTCGTAGAACAGCACCTCGGAACGGTCCCGGACGTTCGCAGCTTGAACGACATCAGGGTGCGCAGCGAGGCTGTCGGGGTCAGCGGCCACGCGCTGGTACCACTGACGGCCCAAGGCGATCACACCGGCGCGGAAGTCCATGAAACTGTCGTCGGCACACCCGCCACCGATGAGGTAAGCAGCCGCCCACACATCCCAGCGATACAGGGCGTCGTGCAGCTCATCGAAGCGTTCCGCATACTCCAGGATCTCCTGCCGCGGTCTCTCCGCGAGCTGCTTGACGAGAACCTCGTCAAATGGCTCGCCCGTTGCGGCAGCCCCGGCTTGCGCGGCTTCGATGACGTCCCAGAACGTGTCGATCTCCATGACCACGCACTCTGCCACGACCCGATGACAATCGATCCTGGCCACCCTGCCGGCACCTGGCCGTTTCACGGAACTGCGGCCAGAGTCAGATTCAAAGAGCGCCATCAACTTCGCTGCTGTACCGCACCAGGTTCTGCGGGCCACCCTGAGGTGCGCGGAGGCTGAGCTGTATCTGACACGTATGGCGCCCGCCACATCAGCTCGAGGGTTCTTGTGGCTTGAACTGATCCTTGGTGCCGAGGTCGAAGAGTACGGTCCGGGCCGACAGTTCTAGGGCTACGCCGGCCGTGTCGGCAAGGCTGGTCGCATGCTGGAAAACGGTTTTCACCTCATGACCTCAGCGGCCTCGCGGCGACCGCTGGCCAAACGCCGCAGCCTGGCCCAGTTCGCCGGAGGTTCCGGCTCGGGGATGCCCGGGCGGCTGCGTGGCACCCGAACGCGCAGCGCGCCCGGCCAGGTCGTGGAGGTCACCGGCGTCGACATTGTCACCGCCTCGCCGTCGACGCCGACCGGAATCTGCGCCGCATCGGCGGTGATCTCGATCTGTTGCGTGGTCAGCTCCGTCACCCCCTCGGCGCTGCTGCCGCGGAGCAGATCGATGGCCTGACCGGCGGTGCGCACCCTGACACCGATCACGCCGAGCACGCCGCCATCCAGCCGTGCGCGGCGGCCAAGGCCAGCGATGTCATCTGTTCGGTACGGATTGTTGGACACCAGCAGCGCCTGCGGCGCCTCGATCCGTGTGCCGTCCGCTTGGGCTGTCAGCCGCGCTCCGTGGTGTCCTTGCAGCAGGTCCGGGAGCAGGTTGAGCGTCGTGCCAATCTTGTCGCCACGGTAGGCCGGGCTCTCCACGACCTGGGCGTAGGCGCCGAAGGAGGCGTTGTTGACGAACGGCTGTCCGTTGATCAACCCCAGGTCGACCCGCAACTCCACGCCGTCGGCCAGCGCGCCAAGGCAGGAGGCCGGGTCCTCCCGGTTCAGCCCCAGGTCCAGGGCGAAGTGATTGCGGGTGCCCGCGCTGATCACCACGAACGGTAGGCCGTGCTCGGCTGCGATGCCCGCTACGAGTGCCTGAGTGCCGTCACCGCCGGCCACCCCCAGCAGGTCAGCGCCGTTGGCTACCGCCTGCTTGGCTACCGCGGCCACGTCAGTCGACCCGTTCAAGACGAACACCTCGGCGCCAAGGGCTTCGGCCTT
Source organism: Streptomyces sp. NPDC050743 (assembly GCF_044456925.1). NCBI lineage: Bacteria > Bacillati > Actinomycetota > Actinomycetes > Kitasatosporales > Streptomycetaceae > Streptomyces > Streptomyces sp. NPDC050743. Next base: position 11,926 of record NZ_JBITGJ010000112.1, on the reverse strand, counting down.
GCGCTTGAGGTCGAACTTCTCGACCTTCCCCCCGCCCGACTTCGGGTTCATGATCAGGTACGGATGCCGGGCCGGTGGCCGCGCCGAATACTCGGGCATGCGCCAGTCCGGCTGGTCCCCCTTCAGTGCCTGGCGCCCGGTCACGTCCGCGAGGAGCCACACTCCCGCCGACACGACGGCCACCCACAGCACGCCGTTGACCGCGAAAATGACGGCCACCGCGATCGGCACCAGGACGTAGACCCCAAGCGACAGCCACCGCACGACGCCGCGCCGGGAGAGGAAGAAGTAGGCTGCCGCCACGCTCACGACCGCGGCAGCCAGGCCAACGGCGAACATGGCCAGGCTCTTCAGCTCGGCGAAGACCACCAGGATCACGATGGCCAGGCCTGCCAGCACGAAGCTGAGACGCGCTAGCCACCGCTGGGCGGACGTACCCCGTGCGATCGCTGCAGACGTCATAGTCTTAGCGTCGCATGCCGACGGCTCCGGCACCTCACCCAATCCGACTCGACGAAGCCCCCCGCACCCTATTCGCGCAGGTGAGCTGGCGTTTCGTGCAGGTAGGAAGGGGGGAGGGGCCGGGGTCGAACCCTGCGGCGTTGGCGGCGTTGGAAGAGCTACGCGGTCCTGCATCCGCCGCCGAGCCGGGGACGTGACGCCTGGGAGAAGGTCGTCGACGGGAGCCGCCGACTCGGAGTCCAGTGCATGGGCGCCGCCTCCGCCCGCCCCTCCAGCGCCTGCTTCCACACCTTGGAACGAGCCCGGGCGAGGACCTTCGGATCACGTACCGCGCCTCCGGCCAGCTCGCCCGCGCCGAGCCCGTCCGCCGCAAGGCGCTCCCGTAGATCCACCAGATGACTCCACAACGGTCCCAGATACGCCCCGCGCATCACCCCACCCGACCGCTCCCGCGTCAGGCGAACATCGAAGGCCTCCCAGTCGCCGCAGTCCACCACGCACGCTACGGCGAACCACACGTCCCAGTACGACCACTCGCCAGACGGTGCCGGATGAGGCCACGGTTCCGGGCCGAACGTCGGCCGCCTGCGCCTGCTTGTGGCCCTGTCCGCTGTGCTCGCCAGCACATTGTCGCACCGGAGACGGCGGCGCTCGCAGCGCACGGCGGAGGTCCCCCTGTTCGAGCGCAGCCGAGAACTCGGGGGAGTAGCCTCGCGGGCGTGACCGAGGCATGGACCGACCACGCGCTGAAGGCGCTCCGCGCCGCCCGCCACAACGCGGACTGCCCGTCCCTGCTCGCCCTGCTGCGTGCGCATGACCCCGTCGGAGTGCTGCAGCAGTGTGGAGACGCACTCACCGCAGCAGTTTCCCGGGGCCTGCCCGGCGCCCGGGAGGCAGCGACCGCGTGCTCGTCCGCACTGCGCGAACGGGGCTGGCCCGGAGACGAGGTCCTCGCCGAACAGCTCGACACGGCGGGCGGCCGTGCCCTCTGCCTGCTGCGGCCGCTGCCGGTCGACCTGGAGGAACTCTCCAGTCTGCTCGAAGGGGACCCGGCCTGGGGTGGTGGCCGTATCGACCTGGGCACCGGTGAGTGCTGGCCTGCCCTCGCGGACACCGAGGAGTCATGGGACGAGGAGGAACCGGAAGGCACTGAGCGGTGGCTCGACGTCCCGTGCGAGGGATCGCGGGACGCCTACCGCGACATGGAGGACTTCATCACCACCCTCGACGACCCGGACCTCGCCCGGTTCCTCGGCATCGCGATCCGGGGTCCAGGTGCGTTCCGCCGCTTCAAGGACATGCTGGCCACCTCGCCGGCGCAGCTGCAGCGGTACTGGTTGTTCTCCGCGGAACGGCAGCAGGGCCGGGCCCGGGCCTGGCTCGCCGATCAGGGCTACCGGCCGACGCTGTCGGGCGGCCACTGACCCGGGTGCCTTCACGGGCCCCAGTGCCGGTAGGCCTCGATCCACTCGGCCCCCTGGGGCGCCGGATCCGGCAACGGAAGGTCGAGAATGCCGATCGCCTGCCGGTGCCTGCCGCGCGTGCAGACCGCCACGATCTGGCTGTCGGGCAGCAGGTCCACCTTCTTCACGGTGACCTCGACCCCGAGAACGACCGTCTTGAACGGAACAGCCAGCTGCTCTGCGAGCATTGTGTAGAGGCCCGTGAGCTGCTCCTCGTCGTCGTAGGCGTCCACGGTGGCCTGCTCGACCAGCTCATCGAGTTCCGCATCACTCAGCTGTCTGTCCACAGGGAACAAGGTACCGGCAGTGCCCGCAGCTGCCCTCGCTCGGTCAACCGCCGGCCGCCCCACGCTGAGCCACGGCGGTCGTTCCTCCCGCCGCGAGGGTCGGCGTGCTGCCTGGTGGTGTGTATCGACTCCTCAGCACCCACTTCGAGGGCTGCCTGGTAGCGGGCGAGCCACCGCTCGTATTCCTTGATCGTCTGGCGTGCTTGGGCCTGCTCGGGGGCTGGGGCTCTGCGGTACTGGCTGCGGCGCTGGCGTGGGTGAGCGCTTCGATGGTGGCGGAGAGCCGGTCCGGGCGAACGGCTCAGGCGCGCGCCGAGCGATGCGCGGAACTCGGCCTGATCCTGCCTGAGTGGGACACCGAAGCAGCCGTACACGCCGCGCCGGTCGCAGCCGAAGGCGAGCACCAGGACGCCGGCAAGGCCCAGAAGCCGACTGGAGCGCAGACGGCGTTGCACTCCGGGTTCGGGCAGCACCAATGGTCGGTCTCGCGTTGCTCGGCGAGCGTCCCGCAGAACCGGCATCGCACCGTCACCGACCCCGTCGGCGCAGCTCATACATCGGATAAGAGACGGTGCCGCCCCTTCCGTCGGCGAAGTCGAGCGTGCCGGTGCGGACGAACCCGGCCTTCACCAGGACCCGGCCGGAAGCGGGGTTGTCCGGGTGGTGCTTGGCCTCGATCACGTCGACCCCGGCCGCGAACAGGATCGAGGCGAAAGCGCGGACGGCGGCGGTCGCGTAGCCGTTTCCCCACGTGTCCTCGCGCAGGATGTAGCTGACCGGCACGCAGGCCGGAGCACCGCGTCGGGCCTTGATGATGCCCACCAGGTCCCCGGCGGCGTCGATACCGAACCCCCAACCGGTGGCAGGGGTCAGGGCGAGGATGCGAGCGGCAGCGGCTCGGGCCTGCTCCCGGGTGAAGTCGTAGCCGTGCGTGTAGCGGACGGATGCGCCGGAACAGATCCGCTGCACCGCCGGCGCATCGTCCAGGGTGAGCGGTCGTATCCTCACCATGCGGCGACCTCGGCCGCCGTCGGCCGTCCGCCCGGGTCGACATCCAGGCATGCCCGGATCAGAGTTTCGAACTTGGGGAACTCCCACGGCCGGACGGCGGCCAGGTCGAGAGTGCGGCCGGTCGCGATCTCGCGGAGCTTCTCCGGTCGGGGCGCCTCGTCGGCATATGAGGCGGGACGGTATCCGGTCCAGCACCAGAACAGCGACGCGCCCAGCCCCCACACGTCGGACGCGGGGGGCACCTGCACATGGGTGGTGTCAGGGGTGGCCAGGATCGCGGCGGCGACCTCGGGGGATGTGATGTGGGTGATCGCGCCCCGGTAGGGGATCCGGTTGGCGGTGTCCGGGCCGCAGGATAGGGTGAAGTCGATGACCTCGGCCGCGCCTTGGCCGGTGATGAGGGTGTTGGTGGGCTGGACGTCCGCGTGCGTCCACTCGGCCGCGTGCATGCGGGCCAGACGCGCCGCCCAGGTACGGGCGATCGTCAGCAGCCACGGCCGCACAGACGGCCGGTCACCCTCCGGTCCCCGGGCGAGGGCAAACGCTCGCCGCACGGGTACGCCGTCGATCCACTGCACGGCCAGCCATCGGCCGCCCGTCCACGGCCCGGCGTCGATCCGGTACCCGGCATTGAGCGCCCCAGCCTCGGCGAGCTGCAAAAGGTGCCGGTCCTCCTGCGCCAGTTCGGCCGCCTTGTCCCGGGTCTCATCGGCCTCAGGGTTGTTGGCCTTCAGCGCGAGGTGCCCGGTCGCCGTGGTGACCTTCCACGCGCGTGAACCGCGCCGGTCCGACAGCAGTTTCGACGTCACCGGCCCGTATCGGGCTTCGAGTGCCCTCACTGCCTCGTCAGGAGGTGTTGCGCCCACTGCTTGATCTCCCCCCACTCGTGTGGCGTGTGCTCGAAGACGTCCCGGCCGTCGTCCGCCGCCGTCCCGACGGCGGCGGCCAGCTCAGGCGTTCCTGCGAGGAACCGCGGATCCCGTGACCGTACCGCTGCCCGTATGGGCATGAACGACACCGGCGGCGCGGGGATGCACCGCCCGCGCCGGTCCCTGCGCTCTTCCCCGGCCGCGAACTTGCCGATCATCAGTCCGACCGGTCCGTCGGGAGATCATGGCGAACCAGATCCGGGCAGCGGGCTCATAGCGAACCCGAGCGATCTGGCGACGCAGCACCGCGTTTTCGTGCCGCAGCGCCAGGCACTCCGCATCCTTGGCCACGCGACTGCGCAGCACGGACGCGGGCACCGTGATCAGATTCCGGACCAAGACGGTGACGATGGACAGCGGCGTCGAAGGATCATCCCAGACGCCGCGCGAGCCCCAGCTGTGGCTGAGGAACCTGCAGTCCAGACCCGGAATCGTGTTTCCGAGCGGCACAGGACCGGTCCACCTACGAGAGCTCACATCGACGCCCGGGGTAGCACCGTCGGACGTCGTCCAGGCTGGCGACGAGGTCACGGTCGTCGTCACCGCAATCGACCGACAGCGGCGAAGATTCTCCCTCTCTCGACGACAACGCTCACCGGACCACCAGTGACTCCCAGGCGCACCAGTCGCCTGGGCGATTAAGGGGCAACTTCCTGCCTCAACCGGCGAACACATTCGGTCACGGTACTGGCTGTCGCCACCATCAGAGGCGCGGTCCTTCACGCGGGGCCGCGCCTCCGTCCTCGGTCAGATGAGCGAGTTGTAGATGTTCCAGCCGTAACCGATGGAGGTGCGGGCGAGGAAGGGCGCTGAGGTGTTGCCGGTGCCCCGGTACAGCCACAGGCCGCCCTTGCTGTCGCGGGCGATGAGGTCTGCCTTGCCGTCCCCGGTCAGGTCGGCGGTGCCGACGATGGAGTTGTAGATGTTCCAGCCGTAACCGATGGAGGTGCGGGCGAGGAAGGGCGCTGAGGTGTTGCCGGTGCCCCGGTACAGCCACAGGCCGCCCTTG
>NZ_JBITGJ010000112.1:0-6667 GCF_044456925.1 Streptomyces sp. NPDC050743 | reverse complement strand
TGCTGTCGCGGGCGATGAGGTCTGCCTTGCCGTCCCGGGTCACGTCACGGGCGCCCACGATGGAGTTGTAGATGTTCCAGCCGGGGCCGACCTGCTTCCGGGGCGCGAAGGGTGCCTTCGGGTTGCCGGTGCCCTGGTAGAACCACAGCGTGCCCTTGCTGTCACGGCCGACGGCGGTTCCGGTGCCGTCCGCCATCTCACCGCTGACACTCGTGACGATGTTGTAGGTGTTCCAGCCGGTTCCGATGGCGGCCCGGGCGGCCAGTGCCCCGGAGGGCACACCGGTGCCGCGGTACTGCCACAGGGTGCCGGAGTTGTCCCGTGCGAGCACGGTGCCCAGATGCGACGCCGGGGGCACACCGATGCCGGTGAGCGGCTCCAGTTGCGCTCCCTGCCCGGCGTCACCGGTGACCTCGTACGTGGCCGACTGGCTGCCGCTCACGGTCGGGGCGAAGGTGACCGTCTGGCGGACACTCTGCTCGGGACCGATGACCAGGCCCTCGGCAAGCTGGTCGGTGCTGCTGAACGCGCCTGCCGGGGCCTTCGCCTTGGTGACGGTGACCGGGATGTTCCCCGTGTTCGTGATCGTGAAGGTCCGTGTGCTCGACGTGCCGCGGACCACCGCCCCGAACGAGAGAGCCGTCGGATTGAACACCAGGTGACCCTGGCCGCTGATCGCGTCGCCCTCGACCGGGATGGTGAGCGCACCGCTGGTGCTGCTCAGCGTGATCGACGAGGAGTTCTGGCCGGTGGCCGTGGGCTCGTACCCCACCTGCAGGACGATCGAGCTCTGGGCCGGGATCACCGTCGGGTTCGCGGGGTCCGCGCTCGGCAGGTCGGCGGCCGTGAACGGTCCGGCGGGCGGGGTGACGGAGGTGATGGTTTCGGGGTCGGTGCCCGTGTTCGTCAGCTGGACGTTCGCGGTGGCCGTGGTCCCCGTGGGCTGGTTGTCGAAGGACACCCTGCCCGGGAACGCGGCCAGACCGGGCTTGGTGCCGACGCCGTGCAGGCTCAGTTGGAAACTGCCGGCGTCGGTGGCCACGGTGAGCGTTCCGCTCGCGCCCAGGACCGCGGTCGGTGTGAAGGAGACGGGTATCGACAGCTGCCCGCCCGCCGGGATTGTCGACGGCAGCGACGAGGTGTCCGCGGTGAACGGACCGTCGACGGTGACGCCCTTGATGCCGAGGGTCCGGGACGGACTCTGGTTCTCCGTCAGGACGACGTTGGAGCTCGCGGAGCCGCCCACCGATACGAGCCCGAACTCGACTGGTCCGCCCTTGAGCGGGCTGCCCACCGGGTTGCCGAAGGCGTAGACCTTGCCGTCCCGGGTGCCGACGAAGACCTGCCCGCCGTCGGTGGCCGGGGTGGCGAACTTCGGTGCGGTGCCGATCGGCGCGGACCAGACCAGCGGCAGGACGCCGTTCGCGTCGGGAACCGGGTCGTACGCGCGCAGCTGGGCGTTGGCGCCGCTGGACCCGCCCGACCAGACCACCCACACCAGGGCGCTGCCCGAGCGCGTTCCGTCGGAGGTCACCACGGGCGATCCGCTGGTGTAGGGGAAGGAGTCCTGGCTGGACCCGGCGACGGTCAGCGCGGGGTCGCCCGAGCCCGTCACGCCGCGGTGCAGCGCCACCAGTGAGCCACCGTTGCCGACGACGTAGACATAACCACCGTCACCGCCCCAGACCCCGGGGTGGCCCCACTGGCCCTTGAGCGGCCCGGTGATCCCCACCACGTCGTCGGTCCCGCCGGTGCCCTGCGAACGTCCGCCGAGGTCGTCGCGGTCCAACAGGAAGACTCGGCCGTCCTTGCCCTGCTGCACCAGCAGATGCGGGTGGGAGGCGGTGCCGAAGCTGTCCGGCAGGCCGACCGGCCCCCCGGAGGCCAGGTCCTTGTCCTGTTGGTCCAGGGTCGGCGCGTTGGACGGGCTGAAGAAGTCGGCGGCCTTCAGTCTCCGGTCGGCCTGCACTTGCAGCCGGACCACGGACTCCGCGAGAGTGCCGGGCGGGGCGCTGCCGGGGCCGGGCGCCGGGCTGACGCCGTTGCCGGTGGCGAGGAAGATCCTGCCGGGACCGTCCGAGACGAGTCCCCCGCCGGACTGCCAGATGCCGGCCCCGCTGTTGCTGGCGCCGGTCTCCGTCGCCCACATCGAGGTCACAGACGGGCTGGTGGTGCTGACACCGACCACATAGCCGCGATAGGGCTTGGCATCGCAGTGTCCGCCGAACGCCGCGTACACCACCCCGTCGAGCAGCAGCAGGCCCGGACGCTGCATCTGGTACGCGGGCAGGAAGGACTGGGTGGGGTCGTTGGACGGGGCGCCCTGGATCGTCACGGGGAAGCCGGATTTCTCCACCCCCGTGACCGGGTCGAGCGCGTGCATGTACCAGTGCGGGCTCAGGTGGGTGGGACCGTCGTCGACCTTGGTGGTCAGATAGACCGCGCCGCTGGCGGGGTCGTATACCGGGGTGGCGGTGCTGCCGATGGTCGGCACCAGATCGCCGCAGTTGAGGGTGGACGCGGGCCATGCAGGCCCGAAGCTGCGCTGCCACAGCATGGCTCCCGTGGCGCGGTCGAGGCCGTAGGCTTCGTTGTTCTCGGTGACCGCCACCACGGTGCCGCCGACGACGATCGGCTGAGCGTATATCTGCCCGTCGAGCTGCGCGGGAGCCTTCCAGAGTTGCCCGAAGGAAGAGGAGCGCACGTCGGACGGGCCGAGATCCGATTCACTCCTGTCCCAGCCGGTCCGGAGGGTGTCCACCGAGCCGGTCGTCTCACTCGCCTGCGCCTGAGAGACGCCCAGCCCGACCAGGCCTGCGGTCACCGCGGCAGTCAGGGCGAGCGCCAGGCCGCGCCACCGGGTGTGTCTGCGTCCGTGTGCATGTCTGGTGGCACCCACCACCGCATCGCCTTGTGACATAGCCAAGGAAACCCCCCTGAGTCCCCATCCCCGAAGGCCCCCACGCCTTCCCCGCGCGCCACGGCGGCGGCCTCCACGATCGCGGGAGACCGCGTCACACGGGCCACAACCCGCGCATCCAATCACAGACCGGCGTCCGTGCCTACGGTTGTGAATATTTGATGGATGCGGTCCCGTCGCATACTCGCACACGGTCGACGTGTCACCGCCTGACGGGGCATCGGACGGTTACCGGAACAACGGGGGTTGTTGCATAAGGGGTTTCGGGTCCTGTCCAGTTGTCGCGGCGCAGCTGTACGTAGCGGTTGCGGCCCGCGGCCCGGTTGAGGGAGCCCGCTTACGCGTGATCGTCAGATGGTGCGAGATGCTCGACTTATGCAGATGCGGAGGGCCGAGCACGTCGGGCGCACAGCTGAACCGGCGGCCGGTCGGTCATGTTGCAAGGCCCGCGTTTGCACGTAGTGTCTGCAGAGCGAGTCTCATCGCAATGACTAAGACGGTGTCCTATGTGGTGATCGCTCGTTGAGCTGTCCAGGGGGCGGGGTACGTGGAGTTGGATTGTTCCGAACAGCTTGTGGGAGATCGCCGAGCCGGAGTCGACCACGCAGCGGGACCAGTCCAGCCGCGAGGCCGCGTTCCGTTCGGCCAGCAGGACCTCGTGCAGCCGCTGCGAGACGCCGGCCTGGTTCCAGTCCCGTAAACGTCGCCAGCACGTCATGCCCGAGCCGAAGCCGAGGCCTTGCGGCAGGTACTCTCACTGGATCCCGGTGTGCAGCACGTACAGGATCCCGCACAGCACCTGCCGGTCTGGCAGCGGTTTGCGGCCCGGGTGCCGAAAGCGCCGCTCGCGCTGCGGCAGCAGCGGCTCCAGGCGGTCCCACAGCTCATCCGACACGATCCACGGCGACGTCTCCACACCGGGCCGAACGCTCAACTACGGCCCTGATCACGGCAATCAGGACCGAGCCACCTCATTGTGTAAGCCGCTGTTAGGGGTATTCCATGTGGACCGAGATCATCTTGGGCATCTCTCCGGAGGCCTGTGGGGCTCGGAAAGTCGTCGTCGCAGGTCAAGCCGCATAGCGGTATTCGTTGATGACGCCGCCGAGGATGCGGGTGCGGAGGACTCGTCGGCCTTCGAGCCCGTGCACGCCGATGGGTTGCTGGTCGGTGCCCGGAGGTAGTTGGTTGCGGACCCGGTGGGGCCGGTGCTCGTTGTAGTGCCGCTCGTAGGTGGTGAGGACCTGCCGCCCGTGGGCCTCGTTCATGATGAGGACATGGTCGAGGACCTCGCGTCGGATGCTGCCGATCACCCGCTCGCAGTGAGCGTTCATCCGGGGCGCTCGCGGCGCACTCTTGAGGATCTTGATCTCCTCGCCCTGGAAGACGGCGTCGAAGGGCTGGCCGTATGTGCCGTCGCGGTCACGTAGCAGGAAGCGCAGGGACTCCATGCGCGTGCCGAGGTCGCCGGCGAGGTTCCGGGCCTGTTGTGCCGTCCACTCCCGGGTGGGGTGGGCGGTCACGCCGGCGATGCGCAGGCGCCGGTTACCGTGTTCGAGGAACACCAGCGCGTAGAGCCTGTGGCCGAGCATGGTGTCGAGGTGGAAGAAGTCGACGGCGATGATGCCCTCGGCCTGGTTCGTGAGGAACTCCCTCCACGTCGGGCCAGCACGGCGCGGGGCCGGGCCGATGCCCGCCGCGTGCAGGGTCTCCCACACCGTGGAGGCACCGATCGTGTGCCCGAGACGGGCCAGTTCGCCCTGGATCCGCCGGTGGCCCCACTGTGCGTTCTCGCGCGCGAGCCGCAGGACCAGCTTCTTTGAGCGCCGCCTTGGTCGGTGGGCGCCCGGTAAGGGCGCGCCGGGCGCTGTAGTCCCACTTCGCCGCAATGAACCTGCGATGCCAGGCCAGCAGTGTCCCGGACGTGACCGGGAAGACCTCGCGCCAGCGGCGGCGGGGTATCAGGCTGGAGAGTGCAGCCAGCCAGAACCGATCTGCGGGCTGGTAGCGGACCGGTCCGGCGATCTGACGCCGTAGCACCGCATTCTCATGGCGGAGCACGAGTAACTCGGCGTCCTTCGCGGTGTCGCGGCGCAGCAGCACACCGGGGGCGGACAGCAGCCTGCGGGCTACCTTGTACAGCATCGAGAGGGGCACGGCGGCCATGATCCCAGCCGGGGCCGCTCTACCGTCCGATCTGCTGCGATGACTTTACGAGCGCCACACCTTGCCGGTTGGGTCCAGGCTCATCAGGGAGGATCGCACACGAGCGTGACCCCTCTTCGTGATGAGAGACTTCGACAACCTTGATCATCGAGGGTCGCGCTCGTCGCCTCCAGCCCGGAGACCTCGGACCGCCTCAGTACGCATGCGGGTGATCAGCCCTCTCGCCGAGTGGGAACCATCGGCCCTGGTGAGGCACCCACAGCCATTGTCACGCGCCGTGACCAGCACATCTGCAAAGATCAACCTGACTTTGAAATCGCTCTGTCAGCGGGGAACTTCAGTTTCGAGCTGCAGAGTTGGCGGTGGTGATCTCGGGTTTCACGGGGTCAGTTGTTTGGCGATCCTCAGGAGTTCGGCTTCGTGGAGGTCCTGATCCGTGGTGTCCACGATGAATGTGTAGGTCCCGTTCGTCCATGTCACGGTGCTATTGGAGTCGGGGGTGAGCTCACCGGTCCACCCGTGGACGGACTCCGGAGTGCCTGCGGCACTCACTGTGAGTTTTCCGGCGATTTGGGTGATGCTCAAAGACGCCTTCTCCGAGGCGCGGTGGTAGAAACGGGTCCAAGCACAGCCCGAGCTCCGGGTCCGAATGAATGATGGCAGCAGGTCATGCTGGCTGGAGTCGCTCCACTGCACGCGAGTGGCCAGCGTATAGCCTGGCGGGAGATAGCGAGGGTTGGCCAGCCGCTTCTGGTCGAAGGGGGCAATGGTCCAATCGTGACCGGCGTCTACCAGCCGTCGTGTCCCTAGCGGTGATTGCAGCGTCGTGGTGATCTGCTCGTCGATCCTGTTGCACTGACGCCGGAGATCGACGTCCCCTTCCTTCAGTTCCAGGGTGACGGAATCGCGGGATTCGCTCGCCACGAGTTGGGGCGGGTCCTGCTGGCATGGGGCCCGGCTGTTCAGGGTGGTGATGGTGCGGTCGTCACCGCTCACCAGTACCTCACCCACGGCACCCTCCCCATGCCTGGGGTCCTTCATGATCGATACCGTGACGGCAATGGCGAGAGCAGCCCCTACCGCAACCGGCACCATGATGCGTAGGGTCCGATGGAGCCTTTTCGGGTTCAGGGTCGTGCTCCAAGGTGGGTGAGCCAGTTCCCTGGCTTCATTCGATGGGTCGTGCAGCCCTCGGGGCGACACCCCTGCTTCGCGTCATACAGGTTCAACGGCTCCTCCACGTCGGGAGGGGACGGCTCACCAAGGTGGTCATCCCTTTCACCAGGCCGTACGGGGTGCGATGATCGTAGCCCGGCTCACCGACACGGGACCCTCTGTCTCTCGCGTGCCCGACTGACCATCCACGCGTGACATCAATGACGGCACACGGAGGCGGATCCCGGTGACCGTCCGCAGACTGAGGAAGGCAAGGATTCGCCCCGAAGTCCCAGAGTCCACCCGGCCCACAATGGGCGGGGCGTCTTGTTGAAGTTCCCCCCGCGAACTGGACAGCGGGTGTTTACGCTGCCGGGACGAGGTTCTGCCTGAGCAAGGATCTCGTTTCGAGCGGGGTGACGTACC
>NZ_JBITGJ010000111.1:0-20108 GCF_044456925.1 Streptomyces sp. NPDC050743 | reverse complement strand
AACAGCCGGCCGAACGGAGCAAGCACGCCACCCCGGCCTGCTGGCCCCGCACGGACATCGGGTGGGCATCACCTCATTACGTGATGACTCTTAGGATGCCCTGAGGAGCAAGAGGTCGGCACCGCCTCCACCATCAGCTTCACGACGTGGCGCTGTGGTACCACCACACCATGTACGACCGTCACTTCTGGAACGCTCCCCAGTTCCCGCAGTGCCATGCGCCTCGGCACATGGCGGCGAGGCCTGCCTCGCGGTCGCCGCACGAAGCGTCATGTCAGAGGCATTCCCCGTCCCTCGCGCAATGCTGCAAGCCGGGCCATTTGCTCACCCATACCGCGTGCTCCGGCCAACGGCGTGTGGACGTGCGGCCAGACGGAGCGCACGAGGCTGATGTGTCGTGCACCGCCGAGGGCCACCACCGGGTCAAGGCCCACGATGTCACGCACGGTTGCCTGTTCCAGAAGGACCTGGCTCGTTACCGCGTCGGCTGCGCCATGAGGTGTGTCGTACGGCTCGATGACGTCGTCGAGGTCGAGGAGCCCGTGGCGTGCGGAGAGAATGAGCAGCAGGTCAGGTTGCAGTGCGTCGGCGGCCTTGCGGCATGCCCGGTGGTAGGAGCCTACGTACATGTCTGCGGAGCGCGCGGGCGAGCCCAGTTTGCGGCTGCCGCACGGGATGACGACGAGTTGCGGCTTGAAGTAGTCGAGATGGTCGTTTGTGGTCATGTCTGTGGTCCTGCCTGTGCTGTGATGTGAGCAGTACTGGTCGTGTGCGCGCCCGGCGTGTTCTGGTGGAGACCCGCCTGCCGGGCGGTCGGGCCGGGGGATGGCTATGGCGGAGCGGAGTTCGAGAAGCACAGGGTCATGCCGGATGGCCGGCCTGAGGCGTCCACGGGAGGGGCAGGGGAGGCGGCCGATGGAAGCTCAGACCCGGCAATGCCGCCGTCGCACGAACAGTTGGTGCACACTCGGCCTCTTCGAGCAGGCCCACTATGTCCCCTGACGCGCAGCGGCAGCACCGTTCCGCCAGGCCCGCCGCGGCCGCGGACTCTCGCTTTCGCCGCCGGCGGCACGTCAGACCACGCGCTCCTTGGCGTTGGTCCTCACCGTCGGAGTCTCGGCCGGTGTCGGGTGGATTCCGGCGAAGCCGAGGAGCGCGCCGAAGGCCGTCAGGCTGGCGGCGATGGTGAAGCTGAAGGCGTAACCGTGCGCGGCGGCGGTCACCTGGTCGGCGCCCGCACGCCGCAGCGCGGCGGCGTGGCCGGTGCCCAGTGAGACCAGGGCAGCCAGGCCGATGGCGCTGCCGATCTGCATGGACGCATTGTTCATGCTGGTGGCGATGCCCGCGTCCTCACCGGTGGCGCCGTCCACTCCGGCGACAGTGGATCCGACGAGGACGAGGCCGCCTCCCAGCGGCACGAGGATCAGTCCGGGCAGTACGTCGGCCACGTAGGTGCCGTGGCTGCTGAGGCCGGCAAGGAGGACGTAGCCGACCGTGGTGACCGCGAGCCCTCCTCCGTTCAGGGCCCGCAGACCGAACCGGGGAAGGAGGCGTGGTGCCATCACGGTGGCGCTGAAGAGAATGACCAACCCGAACGGTACAAAGGCGAATCCGGTCGCCAGTGCGGAAAAGTGCAGTATGCGCTGGACATACAGGCTCAGTGAGAAGAAAAGGGTGGCGAACCCGACGTAGTAGCAGATGCGCACGATGTTGGCGATGCTCCGGTTACGTGAGCGCAGGAATGCGAGGGGCACCAGGGGCTGGGCCACGTGAGCCTCCACCAGCACGAAGCCGATCAGGCAGAGCACACCGATCCCGACGCAACCCAGTACGGGGAACGAGAACCATACGTGACTGTCCTTCTCCAGGAGGCCGAACACGACCAGGAGCAGACCGAGGGTGACCGTGACGGCGCCGAGGACGTCAGGCCGACCGCGCTTGGTGGCCCGGCTTTCGGAGACGAGTTTGAGAGTGGCGAAAAACGCGAACGCGGCGATGGGCAGATTGATGAAGAATATCCAACGCCAGGAGGCGATGGTGGTCAGGATGCCCGAGAGCACGACTCCCAGGGCTACCCCAACTCCGGCCAGGCCGCTCCAGATGGCCATGGCCCGTGCCCTTTCCTGCCGCTGTGTGAAGAGCAGCGTCACCAGGGACAGGGCTGCCGGGCTGACGAGTGCCGCACCGACGCCCTGTACGAAGCGGCCGGCGATCAGTACACCGGCTTGCTGGGCCGCTCCCGCGCTCGCCGACGCCAGCGCGAAGATCGCCAAGCCGGTCAGGAAGAGGCGTCTGCGGCCGAGCAGATCACCCAGGCGTCCGCCAAGCATCAGCAGCCCACCGTAGGTGACGGTGTAGCCGTTGACGACCCATGCCAGGCCCGTGGTCGTGAAGCCGAGATCGTGCTGGATGGGAGGAAGCGCGACATTGACCACGGTCACATCGAGGAGCAGCATCACCTGCACGAGGCAGATGATCCCGAGCGCGCGCCACCTGCGCGGATCCGGTTCGGGAGTGGGACTGATCGCAGTCATCACTGATCGCCTTCTGTTCGGTCGGGCCGCCGCCGTGCCCTCGGACGCCGTCTCAGGAGGCGAGGGCGCGAGCCGGCCCGGCCCACGGACATTTCCTGAGGTGTTCAACTCGCAGGCGCCGGGTGTGCGTGGCCGCGGATAAGGACAGCGAAGGCGCACATTCGGTCGTCGCTGCGGGATCGGTACCGGAGCGAGCCTGAAACACCTTCGGGTGCCGCCGCCTCCGAGGAACGGCGTCGGCACCTGCGGTGTCCCGCGAGGGACGGAGGGGTCAGCCCTGCGCCCTCATCCCTCGGCGGTACCCCGGGTGCGCCCGATAGGGGCTGACACTCGACTCGCCCAGCATCCAGAAGCGCCAGGCGTACGAAGCAGCAGGACCGCCCACCCCCGTCCGCGGCCCTCGACCGACCCGCGCGGACGAGACGCCCCCGGCGGGTTCCGCGAGGAACAACTCCGCCGCTGCGTCGCATGCTGACTGTCCGTCATGATGCAGATCGGCGATGCCCAACGCTCGCGCGAGGTTGGCCGGGCCGCGCGCCAGATCGCGCGCCTGTACCCCAGGCCCCCGGCGTTCTTGCGCGACGTCTGCTCCCTCCACGACGGTGCCGGCGCGGAGCAGCACCGAAGCGGGACGCCGCCCGGGTCCGCAGACGGCGTTCAGGCACCGATGCACCGCGTGCGTCCGGTACACATAGAAGGTCCCCGGGGCCCCGAACTCCGCTCGATTGGTCCGGTTCGGGCCCCGGAACGCGTGCGAGGCCGGGTCATCGGGCCCCTCGTACGCCTCCACCTCGGTGATACGCACCGCCGTCACGCCGCGCTGCGAGCGCGAGACCACGAGAGCCCCCAGGAGTTCGGGAGCCACCTCGAGGGCGGGCCGGTCGAAGAAGTGTTCGCGCAAGGCGGACCGCCCTGCCGACGCAGCCCCCGGCTCATCGAACGCCTGCAACTGCTCGTGATCGGTCCTGGCCACGCCCGGGACCGTCCGGTTCTCTGCCAAGCCGCTGCCTCCTGTCGAGATTCCGGGACGCCGGATCCGACGCCCCACCGTCCCAGCGCTCTCCATGCGTCGCCCCATGGCCCGAGAAACTGCCGTGAGGCACTCGGATACGGACCTTCGAGCCGAACGCCCACCAGGCCGTTGGAGGAAGGAACACGCTTCCGGACGAGGTGACATCGAGGCCGAGCACGCGATCCAGGCTGCGGACGCGATGCTGGACTATCCGCAGTCGGGCGAACGTTTCCGGGGCCGCGAGACAACGCGGCGGGCATCCGGCCGACCGGCGCTTCACCCTCCTGCGCGTCACTGGCCACGCGCATGTATGGGTGAGCGAATGCGTCACCATCTACGACGGTGCGCCTTCGTACTCGGCGAGCGTCATGGAATTCGCCGACCAGCAGGTCGTGCACGAGACGCAGTACTTCGCCGGTCCTTTCGGCGCGCCCGCGTGGCGGGTCGCGCTCGCAGAGCCGGTGCTTGGGACAGACTGTCGAGGAGGCCTGACTGGCCTCGTCCGGCACGGCCGGCCTGCCTGTCGGATTTCGGCGATTGTCTGTGCTCGTCGGATACCTCCAGGGCTCAGGAGCCCTTGCCGTCGACTGCGGTGTGCGTGGTGCGGAAGCGTGCCCGGTAGGCTCCCGGCGTGATGCCAAGGTTGCGCGTGAAGGCCCGACGCAGGGACTCCGGTGACCCGAAGCCGGTGCGCCGGGCCACCGTGGCCATGGGGTCGTCGCTGTCTTCCAGCATCGCCTGGGCGGCCTCCATGCGGACCTGCTCGACGTAGCGGGCCGGGGTCGTGTGCATCTCGTCGTGGAACAGGCGTGTCATGTGGCGGGTGCTCACACCCGCCCGGCGCGCCATGGCGGCAAGGGTGTGCGGGGCGGACGGGTCCTCGGCGACCGCGTCCAGGACCCGGCGCAGCATCTCCTGTCTCGCGCGCGGGGTGTGGGTGCGGACACTGAACTGGGACTGGCCGCCCGGCCGCTGCATGAACACGACCATGTCCTTGGCCACGGCGCGGGCGACGTCGGCGCCGAGGTGCTCCTCGACCAGGGCGAGCGAGAGATCGATGCCCGAGGTGACGCCTGCGGAGGTCATGATGTGGCCGTCGCGTACGAACAGGGCGTCCGCTTCCACGCTCACCTTCGGGTAGCGCAGGGCGAGCTGGTCGGCGAAGCGCCAGTGCGTTGTCGCCTTGCGTCCGTCGAGCAGTCCGGCCGCGGCGATGAGGAAGGCTCCGGTGCAGATGGACGCGGTGCGGCAACCATGTGCGTCGAGCGCCCTGATGGCGTCCAGCAGGGCGTCGTCCTTGATGAGGGAGGGCCACTCCGGGCCGCCGGGGATGACGACCACATCGCTGGCCGCCTGTACCTGCGCGGCAGCGAGGTCGACGCGCAGACCGGTGCCGGCTGCGGTGACCACGTCGGCGCCGTCAGGGGAGACCGTGCGTACGCGGTAGCGGCCGCCGAATTCGTTGGCTGTCGAGAACACCTCGATCGGGCCGGTGACGTCGAGCAGCCGTACGCCGGGGAAGACCAGCACGGTCACCAGGAGCGGCTTCCTGCCTGACGGCCTGTCCTTCATCGTGCGCCTCCCGGACGGACTGGGGCCCACATCGGAGGACACCATCATCCGCCCGGCGATGCTCTGCCGCTCCCGTGCAGATTGTCGTCCGCGTCCCTGCGGCATGCTGCTGCCTTCCGTGGTGTGGAACGAGGCATCGGGCTTCGGCGCCTCGCCCGTGTTCAGCGGTCGCTTGCCGTCTCGTCATGGCCACAGGGGTGGCCACAACACGCTCGGACAAGGACATCGGGGCATCCGGCCGGCACCCGGCAACGGGCCTGCACGGTGCTCGATGTCCTGGTGTGAGGGCGTCATGGCGCGTGCTGTCCTGTGGCGGGAGCCGCGCTTCGCCATAGCGTCGAGGGCGCCAACGGGCCGACGGTCTCGGCCGCGTCCCTGAGCTGCTGGGTGTGGCCCGGCCAGTCGGCCGGCCCGTCACCGTGGCCGGTCGTGGACGGTGACGAATCCGACACTCCAAGAGAAGGCACTCCGCGCCGTGACACCCCACCCCAGTATCAGCCGAGCGGTCCCGTCCCAGGTCGGCCCGGCCCCGAGAGCGTCCGCGGTCCGCTCGGCCCCGAGATCATCCGTGCATGTACGTGACCAGCCGGACGAGGGGAACGGCAGGGAGCGAGGCCGGCTCGGTCCCGGCTGGTTCGCGGCCGTCATGGGCAGCGGGATCGTGTCTGTCGCCGCGGCCACGCTGCCGCGTGGATTTCCCGGGCTCGGCGAGGCCGCCACGGTGGTCTGGGCGGGGACCGCGCTGCTGCTGATCGTGCTCGCCGTCAGCTATACAGGGCAGCGGACGCTGCGGGTGCATGCCGGTGATCCGGTACTGGCCCAGTTCTTCGGGGCGCCGCCGATGGCTCTGCTCACCGTCGGGGCCGGGACGCTGCTGCTCGGCCGGCGGCTGATCGGGGAGCGTGCGGCGGTGGATGCGGACTGGGTGCTGTGGTCGGCCGGTACGGTGCTGGGTCTTGCCACCGCCTGCACGGTGCCGTATGTGATGGTCACGCGGCACCGTTTCACGCCGGACGCGGCGTTCGGCGGCTGGCTGCTACCGGTGGTGCCGCCGCTGGTCTCCGCCGCGACGGGCGCGCTGCTCATCCCGCGGGCGCCGGCCGGGCAGGTGCGGCTGGCCCTGCTGCTGTGCTGCTACTCGATGCTCGGGCTCGGGTTGGTCGCGGTCCTGCTGGTGCTGGCCATGGTCTACAGCCGCCTGGTGCATCATGACGCGCCCGGCGGTGCGGTGGTGCCCACGATGTGGATCGGCGTGGGGGCGCTGGATCAGGCGGTGACGGCGCTGGGGACGCTGGCCACGGCGGCGCCGAGCGCGCTCCCCGCCCCGTACGCGCGCGGAAGTGCGGTCGTAGCGCTCCTGGGTGGGCTCGGGATCTGGGGCTTCGCCCTGCTGTGGCTGGTACTGGCCACGGCGCTGACCGTACGGCAAATCCGCAGAGGGCTGCCCTTCGCAGCCACCTGGTGGTCCTTCATCTTCCCCCTCGGTGCGTGCGTCACCGGCACCAGCGCGCTCGCCGCCCGTACCGGCTCGCAGCTGTTCGTCTGGATCGCCGTCGTCCTGTACGCCCTGCTCATCGCCGCCTGGGCGGTCGTCGCCTGGCACTCCCTGCGCCATGCTGTCCGGCAGCGTGAGCGCGCCCGCCGCTGACAGGGCCCGTGCAACGCTCCGCATGACACGGACGCGTCGCGCGAACCCGGCTGTCTGCCGACGGGCAGCCGGGTTCGCGCCGCACCGCAACACGTGCCTATGGCAGCGGCAGCGCCCCGGGTGCCGTCGAGGCCGTGCTCTGCGGGCGGGCCGTCTGCCCCGCACCGGCGGATCCGTGCGCGGTCGTGAGGCGGGCCCGGAGTCTGGCGGCCACCATGGGGGCGAACACGACAGCCCAGAACACCACGGCGATCCAGACCTCCCAGCGGCCCACGCTCGTCATCCACGAGGTTGCGGTCGCGCGTCCCAGCTCATGCGTGGTGACCGCATACATGCCGACCGGGAAGACGAGGTTCCACCAGCCGAGCTCGTAGCGCAGCGGGATACGGCGCAGCGCGTGCCGCCAAACGCCCAGAGCCAGCAGGAGCGGAATCAGCCAGCTTGAGAACGCCCACAGGACGACGGACGTCCCGATGACGAGCGGGCGCGACAACATCGTGGTGCCTGGATGGAGTGCGATCAGCCGGACTCCGGCGAGCACGGCGATCGCCGCCGCCCCCATGAAGATCCATACGGACGTCATGAGGCCTTCCGGCTGCACCGGCCGGGCCAGCAGCCGGGCCAGGACCAGCGCGGCGGTCAGCAGGTACTGCATCAGGCCGACGGCCCAGCACACCACTGCCAGGACGGCCAGTACGTGTCCCGGGGTCACCCGGGCCGGCGATGCCGCCGCGACCGCCACCGACTCCGATCCCACCGACCACAGGAACCAGGTTGCCGTTCACCTGGTCGAGCGAGGGGCCCCGCTTCAGCGTGGTGATGAGCGCGAGCCGGATGCCGTAGTCCAGCACCACCCACCCCAGTGTCCCGAACGCCAGGAACGCCCCGGCGGCCGCGGTGTGTCCGGCCGGCACCAAGCGAGCAGCCAGCACGTTCGAGGAGATCGCGAGGGTGAGGGACGCGAAGGCACGCCGCCCGAGGAGATCCGCGACGAACCGCTCGCGCCGGCGCAGCAGCCGCCAGCCGTAGGCGGGCACCAGTACGGCATAACCGGCCAGGGCCACCCACAGCAGTACGGCGGAGGCGGTGTCGGCGCCGTTGACGTACAGGGCCGTGGAGACGATGCCGGTGCCCATCACGAACGCAAGCGCGCCCGTGTTGAGATTGGCCTCTCGCGGCGGAGACGGCCGCGCGGTGTCCGGGCGGCCGGGAACCGGGAGCGGTACGTCCGTGCTCGGGAAGGGCGGCATCCGGGCGCCGCTCATCGTGCGAGCCGGGTTCGGTGAGCCATTCGGCCAGGACCGCGGTATGGCTGTGGTCCATGTCCTGGGTTCAGGTCAGCAGGGCGAGGCTGCGGTGTTGGGCCAGGTCCGAAGCCGGGCAGCTGCGTATTTGTGCCGTTGATCGCCCAGTTCGGTGAGATAACGGCGGCGGAACTCACCGAACCGCTGGGGGTGGTGGCCGTACCAGCGCTGCAGCTCGATGGATGGTGCGACCTCCCGCAGCCACTCGTCGAGCGGTGCGCCTTGCCGGCGCAGACCTTCCGGCCAGACCCGACCAGCACGCGCTCGCCGACCTCACCGTCCTCGCTTGGCGTCTGCTCGTCGCTTCTGCGGCAGATGATCTCGGACATGACGCATCCTCCGGCCGCTTTCGCAGTAGAAGCATTTTACTTGTATGCGAATTCATTGCCTTTTGGGTGCGGGGATGGTGCGGGGACCGGTGGGTACCGCGGTGACGGCCGCGCGGGCCAGGGTCTGGGTGACGGTGTGCGCGATCGCCTGAGCGGTCAGGCCTGCTTCCGCGAGGATCTCGGCCCGGGTGGCCTGCCGGGGAAACCCGTCCGCCACGCCCACGGCACGTACCGGGGTGCGGATGCCGGCCTCCTGCAGGCCCTGGGCCACCGCTGTGCCCACTCCTCCGGCGCGCAGGCCGTCCTCGACCGTGACGACCAGGGCGTGCTCGGCGGCGAGCGCGGGCAGATCGCCGGGGAGCGGCTTGACCCACAGTGGGTCCACTACGGTGACCTCCACCCCCTGCTCGGCGCAGAGCTCCGCCGCTTCGAGAGCGACCGAGGCCGTCGTTCCGACAGCGACCAGCAGGACGCCGCCGCCGGGGGCCTCGCGCAGGACGTCCACCGCACCGACGCGGCCGACCGCCGGGATCGCCGGGCCGACCATGCCTCTCGGGTAGCGCAGGACCGTCGGCGCGTCGGTGATCGACACCGCCTGCCGCAACTGCCGCCGCAGCGTGCGCGCATCGCGGGGAGCCCCGATACGCAGGCCGGGGACAGCTTGGAGCATCGCAAGATCCCACAGCCCGTTGTGGCTGGGGCCGTCGTCACCGGTGACTCCGGACCGGTCGAGGACCAGGGTCGCACCGAGCCGGTGCAGCGCGAGGTCCATCAGCACCTGGTCGAGGGCGCGGTTCAGGAACGTGCCGTACAGGGCGATCACCGGATGCAGGCCCGCCATGGCCATCCCGGCGGCCGAGGCGACCGCATGCTGCTCGGCGATCCCGACGTCGAAGAACCGTGCCGGGTAGCGTGCGGCGAAGTCGTTGAGACCGACGGAGCCGGGCATGGCCGCGGTGATCGCGACGACGTCCGGGTGCGCGTCGGCCAGTTCGACCAGTTCCCGGCCGAACACTGCCGTCCAGGTCAGACCAGCGGGCCGCAGAGGGTGCCCGGTCTGCGGGTCGATGATGCCGATGCCGTGCAGATGGTCCTCCTCGTTCTGCTCGGCCGGCGCGTATCCGAGCCCCTTGCGCGTGATGCAGTGGACGACGACCGGCGCGCCATGGGCCTTGGCCCGTTCCAGGGCTGCTTCCAGGGCGGTGATGTCGTGGCCGTCCACGGGCCCGAGGTAGTGCAGTCCCAGCTCGCAGAAGAGCGAGTGCGGCATCACGGCCTCCGCGCTGCCCCCTGCGAGGCCCGCTTTCAGGCCCTCCTTGATGCCTTCCTTGGCCGCGTGCAGGGTGCGGTGCAGCGCCCGGCCCGGCGCTCCGGCACCGTCGAGCGCCTGTCTGCCCCAGCCGGCCAGACGCTCGTAGCCGGCGTGGGCGCGCAGAGCCGCCAGGTGCTGGGCGAGTCCGCCCACGGTCGGTGCGTACGAGCGTCCGTTGTCGTTGACGACGATCACCACCGGCCGGTCCGGTGCCGCCGCGATGTTGTTGAGGGCCTCCCAGGCCAGCCCTCCGGTGAGTGCTCCGTCGCCGACGACGGCGACGATGTGCCGGTCCGACTCTCCTGCGAGCTGTGCGGCCTTGGCCATGCCATCGGCGTACGACAGGGCCACCGATGCGTGGGAGTGCTCGATGTGGTCGTGCGTGGACTCCTCCCGGCTCGGGTATCCGGAAAGCCCGCCACGCTGCCGCAGGCCGGAGAACTCACCGGCCCGCCCCGTCACGATCTTGTGGACGTACGCCTGGTGCCCGACGTCCCACAGCAGCCGGTCGCGCGGGGAGTCGAAGACCCGGTGCAGCGCCAGGGTCAGTTCCACGACGCCGAGGTTGGGCCCCAGATGGCCTCCCGTGGCCGCGACGTGGCGGACCAGGAAGTCGCGGATCTCCCCGGCCAGCCGGACCAGCTCTGGATGGCTCAGACCCCTCAGGTCCGCGGGCTGGTTGATGCGCGCCAGCAGGCTCATGCCGCTGCTCCTCCTCGATGCTGCCGTGGTGTCGACGGATACGCGCGGTGGGCAGCCGATGCGCACCGCGCGAGCCGCTGATCACTGGAAGGCCGAAGTCACGAGAGCCTTCTGCTCCACGCCGTGCCGGCGGGCCGAGCCGACCGCGGGCGCGGGCGCCTCGGGCCGGCTCACGCACTCCACAGCGCGCCGGGTCAGCCGGTGCAGACGCGGCGCGACGAACGACCACGCACCCTGGTTCTCCGGCTCCTCCTGCACCCACCGCACGTCCGCGGCCGCGGGGAAGCGGGCGAGTTCCGCCGCGAGTTCCTCGTCGGGGAACGGGTAGAGGCGCTCCACGCGGACGATCGCCGTGTCGGTCGAGCCCGCGGCGTGCCGGTGGGCGTCGAGGTCGTAGAAGACCTTGCCCGAGCACAGCAGCACGCGCGAGACACGGGCCGGGTCCGTCGTGTCGTCCGGCAGGACCGGGCGGAAGCCGCCCTGGGTGAACTCGGCCAGGGCGGAGACGGCGGCCTTCGACCGCAGCATCGACTTCGGGGTGAAGACCACCAGTGGCCTGCCACCGTCCAGCGCCTGCTGCCTGAGCAGATGGAAGTAGTTGCCCGGCAGGGAGGGCATGGCCACGGTCATGTTGTCCTGCGCGCACAATTGCAGGAAGCGTTCGATCCGGGCGGAGGAGTGGTCCGGACCCTGGCCCTCCAGGCCGTGGGGCAGCAGCATGGTCACTGCGGAGCGCTGGCCCCACTTCTGCTCGGACGAGGCGATGTACTCGTCGACGACCGTCTGCGCGCCGTTGGCGAAGTCGCCGAACTGGGCCTCCCACAGCACCAGGGCTTCCGGACGGGCCTGCGCATAGCCGTACTCGAAGGCCAGCGCCGCCAGTTCGGACAACATCGAGTCGTACGGTGCGAAGCTCGCGGCCTGCGGGCTGAGGGAGTTCAGCGGCGTGTGCTCCGCGCCGGTGCGCCGGTCGGTCAGTACGGCGTGGCGCTGGCCGAAGGTGCCGCGCCGGGAGTCCTGTCCGGCCAGCCGTACCGGGACGCCCTCCAGCAGCAGCGCACCGATCGCCAGTGTCTCCGCGGTGGCCCAGTCGACGGTGCCGGTGTCGAGCGTCGCCGTACGCCGGTGGAGCTGCGGCAGGACACGCGGGTGCACGATGAAGCCCTGCGGCAGGTCGGTCTGCGATGCGATGACCTGACGGGCCGTCGCCTCGTCGATCGCGGTCGCCGTGCGCTGGGTGGCCGCCTGTCCGGCGTCGGCGCAAGGAAGGTCTTCGGCCAGTGCGGGAGCGGGCAGCGCCCGGGTCTCGGCGAAGGCCCGTTCGAGGTGATCCTGGTAGTTGCGGCGGGCACTGTCCACCTGCCGCTCGCCGATGTCCCCGCGGCGTATGAGGGCCGCGGCGTACAGCGTGCGCACCGAATCCTTGGCTTCGATGCGTTCGTACATCATCGGCTGCGTGATGGACGGGTCGTCGACCTCGCTGTGCCCGTGGCGCCGGTAGCAGACCAGATCGACCACGACGTCCTTGTGGAACGTCTGGCGGTACTCGAAGGCCATCCGTGCGACGCGGTCGACGGCTTCCGGGTCGTCGCCGTTGACGTGGAAGATCGGGGCCTCCACCATCCGTGCCACATGGGTGGCGTACGTGCTCGAACGGCCGTTGGCGGGCAGGGTGGTGAAGCCGACCTGGTTGTTGACGACCACGTGGACCGTCCCGCCCGTGCGGTAGCCCGGCAGTTGCGACATGTTCAGGGTCTCGGCGACCACGCCCTGGCCGGCGAAGGCCGCGTCGCCGTGGAGGACGACCGGCAGTACGGGGAAGGGCTCGCCCTGGTCCCCGGCCAGGTCCTGCTTGGCGCGCACCACGCCCTGGGCCACCGGCCCCACGATCTCCAGGTGCGAGGGGTTCGCCACGACCGAGACGGCGATGGTGCCGCCGTCCAGGGCACGGTAGGCGCCCTCCGCGCCGAGGTGGTACTTCACGTCCCCCGAGCCCTGGACCGACCGGATGTCCACCGCGTCCTCGAACTCGTCGAAGATCTGGCCGTAGGACTTGCCGATGATGTTGGCCAGGACGTTGAGCCGGCCGCGGTGCGCCATCCCGATGACGGCTTCTTGGACACCGTCTTCGATGGCGCGGAGCAACAGGGCGTCGAGCAGCACGATGGCCGACTCGCCGCCTTCGAGCGAGTACCGCTTCTGGCCCACGTACTTGGTCTGCAGGAACGTCTCGAAGGCCTCCGCGGCCCCCAACCGGTAGAGGATCCGCAGCTGTCCGGCACGGTCCGGGCGGCGCTGCGGGCCCTCGACGCGCTGCTGGATCCAGCGGCGTTCCCCGGCGTCCTGGATGTGCATGTACTCGAACCCGGCGGTGCGGCAGTAGAACTCCCGCAACGCCCCGAGCACTTCGTCGAGTGTCATCGTGGCGCGCCCGGCGAACCCGTCCACGGCGAAGTCCTCCGCCCGGTCCGCGTCGTCAAGTCCGAACGCGGCGATGTCGAGCTCCGGATGTGCTGCGGCGGGCCGGGCCATGAGCGGGTCCGTTCCGGCCATCAGATGCCCGCGCACGCGATACGCGTGGATGAGCGCCGCGACCCGGACCGCCTTGAGCGCCGCCTCGTCGGTGCCCTTGTGGTGTGGGGCTGAGGCGGTCAGGGAGGCCGCGTCGGCCGGGGACACCAGAGTGGCGAAGAAGTCCCTCCACGTCTGGTCGACCGAGCCGGGGTCCTGGAGGTAACGCCGTCGCTGCTCGTCCACGACCCATTCGTTGAGCCCGAAGTCCAGCCCGTGAGACGCTGCTCGAGCGGTGTCTGATTGCGACGCCATGGCGCGAACGCCTTCTTTCCTCTGTGAAGCCTTGGGATGGCGGACGCGGCTACGGCGGTCGTCCGCCTGCGTGTCAGGTGTTCGAGGACTTCGCAACCGTTGCGGAGACCGACCCGTTCGACCGCGTCGCACTGACGACGCTAGGACGCCGGGAGTGCGGAGACGGATGGCCGGGCGCGCCACGACGGCCTCACATCAGGACATCGGACGGGTGACGGCCTGCTGCCTGCCGTCGTCGCATATTCGGAGCGCGGGCAGGTGACGCCGTCCTGATCCGAGGGCTTCGTGTCCGTCCGTCCCGGGATCGACGTCGTATGGAATCTGGTTGTGATGCTCCGGCCGCGGGCTTGCGGCCGCAGAACCGACCCCTGGGAAGGAATATGATCGACTACGACCTGTCGGACACCACGCGGTGGCAGTTTCCAGGGATCCTGCGGACCTTGGGTCTCGTGCACGGTGAGTTGCGGGTGCTGCACGGACTGTCGCTCCATGACTACCTCATTCTCGGCGCGCTCGCCGAGGCCGCGAGCGGATCTGTGCCCGTTGCCAAGCTGGCGGCGTTCCTCCAGGAATCGGGGGACCGGATGTCCTACCTCCTCAGGGGTCTGCAGGCTGCCGGACTGATTGATCGCCATCGTCGTGCCGGAGACCGCAGGACGGTCGAGGCCACCCTGACCGACGCAGGACGCTCCAGGTTCGCCGCCGCCGAGACGACCGCGCAGGCGCTGATGCGCCAGCACCTCGGTCCGGGACCGGACACCCAGGAGCCATCCGGCCGATCGTGTGACGTCACTTGATCTGCGCTCGTTTTCCACGCCAACGGCTGTGGTCGGCGGACGGCACCTGGGCGCGGCTTCTGCGGCGAATCCAGCCCGTGGCCTACAGCGGGCGAGATCGACTGCGACGTCCTTGATCAGCGTTTCCCATTCCGGACCCCCGGGATCAGCAGGACGTCGCATGGCTCCCGTACATCATCGACCCGCACATCGGCGCCGAGGCGGGTCCCGGCGGAGGTGATCACGTCCGTGCCCCGCGGACGCGATCCGCACCTGATACTGACCGCCGAACTCGTTGGCCACAGCGAACACCTCGACGGGACCGGGACCGGTCACATCGAAGAGCCGCACCCCGGGGGAGGACGAATACCGTCACGGTGGTCGGGCCCCGTCCGGGGCGTTTGTGGTTCATCGGGTGGCTCCGGGCCGTGCGCGGCGCAGACGCCAGTACTCCGTTGAGCGCTGGTCGGTGAATGCTCCGAAGCGGTCGGCGAGCCGGTCGTAGCAGGGGTCGGGCCGCGAAGCGTCGGATTTGCCTGGGCTCATCGTGCGCCTTCGACCGTGATCCGGCCGCACCAGCCACCCGGTCCCACCGCAACCGGGCCCCTCATCACCTTCGCCCGTAGCGGCATCTCCACCCCGTGGTCACCCGCTCACGCGACCCTCCTCGATCTTGCCGAAGCCTGCGACATCCCCACCCGCTGGTCCTGCCGCACCGGTGTGTGCCACAGCTGCATCACCCACCTCGTCGCAGGCGACATCACCTACACCACCCCACCCCTCGAACTCCCCGAGCCCGGGACCGTCCTGGTCTGCTGCAGCAAGCCGACCACCGAGGTCGTCCTCGATCTGTGATCGGCCGACAAAGCGGGTGAGGAGCCGGCTGACCAGCCACGTAGCCGTGGTGGATCGCACGCCGGACGCAGACCCTCGATACCCATGGCGGCCGTCGGCCCGCCGAGCACCGAAACCGCGCAGGGCCGGGACTGCATGAGCCTCGACCGCACCTCTCTGCTGAGTTCCGCCGTTGAAGCGCGGGCGGCGCGGAGCCGACACCCGGCCAACGTCAGACGATGTCGACCTGGTGCCGGACAGACGACGTGTCGCCCCCGTCTTGCCGCCGTCCCGCAAGCGGTGTCAGCGCAGTGCGGCGACCGCCGTGCGATAGAGGACGTCCTCGGCACGGTCCCAGGACCAGCCGCTCTCGACCACCAGGGTGCGCCAGCCGGTGGGGCCGAACCAGTGCCAGAGCAGGTCGGCTGTCTCCTCCACCGGGTAGGAGGGCGGTGGAGTCAGGGTGTGCATATGGCGGGCGGTCGTGTGCAGCGCGTCGCGGTAGTCCGCGGTGGCGCGCTCCCACAGGGCCTCGCCGTCCTCGTGGACGGGCAGCGCCTTGCGGATCGCCTCGTGCACGGTGAACTGACTCTCGTTGCCCATCCGCGTGCCATGAGCCAACGCTCGCAGCACCGACTCTGGTGTCCGTTCCTCAAGCAGCGTCTGCATCGCGCGTTCGTAACCTGATGCGTTCACGCCTTCGTCGACGATCCGATTCAGGATGTCGCTCTTGCTCCCGACGCTCGCGAAGACGGTCTTCGAGGCCACGCCCGCCGCCGCGGCGATGTCGGCGACGGTCACCCGCCCGTAGCCGCGTTCGGCGAACAGCTCTGTGGCCTGACGCAGGATCAGCTCGCGAGTCTGCGCGGCCGCCTGTTCGCGCAGCGGGGAGACGTAGGAGCGCTTGGACGGCATGATCGCAATTCTATCGCCGAGAATTCATTAGGCGTGCTATAACCTCAAATGCGCCGGTCGAACTCGGACCGAATGCGCGGCCACGCCGCCGGTCCAGCGGGCCGACCCACGTGATCATCGCGACCGCACAGCCCACGAGAGGCAGCCGCATCATGGGAATGGACCCCACAGAACTGGCCTACGGACTCTTCCGCGTCCTCGAGACAGGTGCCCCGGCGCTGGCCGCCGACGTGGTGCATGAGGACTTCTGCAACCGCGAGGCGGCCGTGGCACCCCCGGCCTGCGCTCTGCCCGGCCCGGCCGGGGTCCTCGCCTCGGGTGCGTGGATGCGCTCCGCCTTCAGTGATCTGCGTTTCCCGGTCCTCGGCATCGCACGCAATGACGACCAGGTCTGGGTGCGGCTGCGCATGCGGGGTCGCCACACGGGGCCTTTCGTCCGCTACCGCGACGGCGCACTCGATCAAGCCATACCCCCCACCGGGCATGACATCGATTTCGAGCAGATCCATGTACTCGGCCTCCGTGGCGGCAAGGTGGTGAGCCATGAGGCGGTACGCGACGACATCACCATGCTCGGCCAGCTCGGTGTCTTTCCGCCGGCCCCGCCCACGGCACTCCGCATGATCGCCTGGCGCATGACCGGGCGAGCCGCACGCGCCGCCACCCGTGTCACGGCCGAGGCCGCCGAGGCGGCCGCGCTGCTGCGCGACGAACCGGCAGAAAGCCGCTGAGTCGACCGCGCCACGTCGGCTGAGAGGTCTGCGGTGCGGCACTCGCCCCAGGACCGTGGCCGCCAGCGGATGCGATCGACCTCCGCGCGTGACGGCGTATCCGTGTAACGGCTCCTCGTGCGGAACCGACCAGTGCCCAGGTCGGCAGACGGGAGCAGGGTGATTGGGGGGACGAACTGAGACCGTTGTGCTTCTGTTCGCGCGCTGACCGGGCCGAGAGCCTATCCCTGCATCGGCGTCCTACCGCCGCCCGAGGTTCGCTCGCTGGACTGCTAGCCGACCGGTCGGTTATTGCGTACGCTGATGTCATGGGACGTACCAGTGACGCCAGGCGGAAGATCCTGGACGCCGCCCGCTCGCTGATCGAGGAGCGCGGGGTACGCGGCGCTCGGCGTGGCCGAGATCTGCAAGGCCGCCGGGGTGCCGAAGGGGAGTTTCTACTACTTCGGGGAGTTTCTACTACTTCTTCGAGTCCAAGGAGGCCCTCGCACTCGCGGTCGTCGATGAACACTGGGCGGTCCAGAAGCGCGACTGGACACAAGCCCTGACCGGTGACGTGGAGCCGCTGTGGCGGTTGCGGCGGCTGTTCGAGGAGACGGAGGCCGGCCAGCGTGCCGTACAGCTGGGCTGCGGCACCGTGGCGGGCTGTCTGTTCGGGAACCTCACTCTGGAGCTGAGCAACCAGACCGAGGCGGTCCGCGAGCGGCTGCAGGAGATCTTCGACGCACAGGTCGACATGGTGGAGTCCGTCATCGCCGAGGCCCGTGAGCGCGGCGAGGTCGGCGTGGCCGACACCCGTGAGGCGGCGCGCGCCGTCGTGGCCCAGATGGAAGGCCAGGTGATGTTCGCCAAGCTCTACAACAGCACCCAGCGGTTGAGTCCCCTTTGGGAGAACTGCCGGGTCCTGCTGGGCGCGCCGAGGGCCGGGGACCGTACGGCGTTCTGATCACGCGGCTGGCCGGGACGGCGATGCCGCATCAGAGGGAGAGGGCGGCGCGGCTTGTGTCGGGCCGGTCGCCCGCGAGTGCGCCGAGGAGACAGCCGGAGTAGTTGGCGGCGGCTGGGTTAGCTCCGGCACCCGCGGACAGCCCGGTCCAAACGTGCATCAGCAGGCTGGATCGGGGCCTGCGCGAAAAGGGCCGACGCCCATGCCCGCGACCGGGCGGGGCGGCCGCCCTTGCGGCATGGGCTCAGGGAATCTGGGCGGTCATCGGACGCCGTCGGCCCGGCCCGGTCGTCGGCATGGGACTCTGCGCGCCGAGGACCTCGAGCGGCTCGGGTTGCGGGCACGACTGATCGGCGCCGACCGCCTCTACGCCGTCGCGAAGGGCGGAGACACCAGCGACCCACCGGATGTGGCGGCCCGGGACACCGATGTACTGAGTGACGATGACATCACCTCCTGGGCGTCCTGGGACGTGTACGCCGAGGAACTGACGCAGGTCACCGGGGCCCGCCCGGTGCGCATCTCCGATGGTGCCATCACCGGCCCCGCCTTCTTCGACCACGTCCGCCGCTGCACCCGCCCAGTCCTCAACTCGCCCAAGGGGCAGACCGCTCCGCTCCCGCCCGACCTGGTCCGCCGCGAGATCGTCGCGCCGAAGGTCTACTGGACCTGGTCCCTGGTCTGGCGCGAGAGCGAGGACCGCCTCGGAGTCCTCGCCGCCGTCGACGCCCTGTGGGACGGCGTCGGTGACCTCGGGATCCATGCCCCGGACGCCTGGCTGCCCGCCGACGATCCGTACGCGATCCCGGCCTGACGTGCGCTGGGAGGCTGTGCCTCCCAGGTGGTAGGAAGCCGGTCCTTCCACTGCCGAACCGCCCGGCCTACGGTCAAATAGTCGACCGGTCGGCTAGTGATCGGTCATCCTCTTTGGAGAAGGTCAGCATGAGCACACAGCACCAGAAGGTCGCGATCATCACCGGCGCCTCGCAGGGCATCGGCGCCGCCCTCGTCCAGGGCTACCGCAAGCTCGGCTACGGCATCGTCGCCACCTCGCGCACCATCGCCCCCGCCGACGACGCCGACGTCCTGACCGTTCAGGGCGACATCGCCGAGCCGGCGACCGCCGAGCGGGTCGTCACCGCGGCACTCGAGCGGTTCGGCCGTATCGACACCGTGGTCAACAACGCGGGCATCTTCGTCGCGAAGTCCTTCACCGACTACACGGCCGAGGACTACGCCAGCGTGACCGGCATCAACGTCG
This sequence comes from Streptomyces sp. NPDC050743, assembly GCF_044456925.1. Lineage (NCBI taxonomy): Bacteria > Bacillati > Actinomycetota > Actinomycetes > Kitasatosporales > Streptomycetaceae > Streptomyces > Streptomyces sp. NPDC050743. The sequence continues at coordinate 1,406 of NZ_JBITGJ010000111.1, read as the reverse complement.
CCGGCTTCTTCCACCTCACCCAGCAGGCCCTCCCGCACCTGCTCGCCCAGGGCGGCGGGCACATCGTGAGCGTCACCACCAGCCTGGTGGACAGTCCGGACGCCCGGGTCCCCTCCGTCCTCGCCTCGCTGACCAAGGGTGGCCTGCAGTCCGCGACCAAGTCCCTGGCGATCGAGTACGCCACACGAGGCATCCGCGTCAACGCCGTGTCGCCCGGCACCATCAAGACCCCCATGCACCCCGAGGAGACCCACGAGTTCCTCGCCGCCCTGCACCCGGTCGGCCGGATGGGTGAAGTGAGCGACATCGTCGACGGAGTGCTCTTCCTGGAGACGGCGCCCTTCGTCACCGGCGAGATCCTGCACGTCGACGGCGGCATGAGCGCCGGACACTGACCGTACGCCGAGTCTTGGACCAAGGAGTGGACATGACCGCCACGACCGACGACGCGGAGATCCTGAGCGGAGTGCTCGACCAGTGGAAGGCCGCGGTCGACGCGCACCAGCCCGACCGCGTCGCCGCCCTCTTCACCGAGGACGCCGTCTTCCAGGGGCTGCACCCCTACAGCGTCGGACGCCAGGGCGTCGCCGACTACTACGACTCCCAGCCCCTCGGCATGAAGGCGGCATACCGGATCCTCGAGACCAGGCGGCACGCCGACGACCTCGTCCTCGGCTACCTCGCCGTCGAGTTCTCGTTCGCGGACCGGCCCCCGCTGGACGTGAAACTCTCCGTCCTCGTTGTCCGCACAGGGGACGACTGGTCCATCGGCCACTATCAGGTATCCCGCCTGGATTAGCGTCTCTAATCAGCTAAGCGATCCCATGCGAACCGTGAGGTCTGACACGGGTTCTGCCCACCTGGGCGGGGACGCATGAGCGTGGAGATGGAAGCCTGCGCCCAGTGTTGCTCCGCGTGGCCGGTGTCGGTTGGTGGTGGGTGTGCTGATCGTGGTCACGCCCTGGTGCCGGTGGGCTGCGCGGGGCAGCCGGGTCCGGCCCGGTGGTGCGTGTCCCTCCGGACGCTGGCCAGCACCGCCCGAGGGCCGCACTGGGGAGGGAACCTCACGTCGCCTGGGCGTGAGGCGGTTGGTTCGCGGCCGGGTGGGACCGGTCTTCGACCGGTCCGTCCGGCTGGTCTTCGAGACGGCGGTGAGGACGGCCTTGGCCTCCATTGTGTCCACCACGGCACGGATCACCATCTGCCCGGTGGAGTGGTCCACGACGGTCTTGGTCTGGTGGGCGAGGCCGCGTGCGGCGATACGCCGCCAGGCGCCCTGGTCACGGTCGCCCTGCCATCCGCACTCAGGGTTGGGGCAGATGGCCCACTTCCAGCCGGACACGGTGGGCCGGTCGGGGGCCTTGCGGTGCCGCAGCGGGGTCAAACAGTGCGGGCAGTGCTTGGAG
>NZ_JBITGJ010000110.1:10261-20953 GCF_044456925.1 Streptomyces sp. NPDC050743 | reverse complement strand
CGCCAGGAACCTCGGCCTGAAGTCCTCCACCGCAACCCCATCGTGGCCGCGCATCACGGACTTGGCCCACTTGCGGCCGGTGTCCTCCCGCTGCCTCGCGACCTTCTTGTGCAGCTTCGCCGCCTGTGCCTGGGCCTTGCGGTAGCCGGCGGATGCGGGCTGTCCCTTCGAAGGCCGGCGCCGGGCCATCATCCGCTGGTACCTCGCCAGCCGCTGCGCGGCCCGCCTGCCGTGCTCGGCATGCGGCAGATCGTAGGCGTCGTCGGTGGTGGTGGCGGTCTCCTTCACACCCCAGTCCACCCCGAGCACGCGCCCCGTGGGAGCGAGCGGTTCGCTCTGCGCGGGAACGACGAAGGACACGTACCAATGTCCGAGCGTGTCCTGGTACACCCGCACACTCGACGCATCGGCCGGAAGGGGCCGCGACCACACCACCGTCAGCACGATCTGGCCCGCAAGGTGCAGGCGGCCGTCCTTGAGGCGGAAACCGCGCTTGGTGTAGTTCAGGCTGGGCCGCGCCTCCCGCTTCTTCTTGAAGCGGGGCATCCCGGCCCGGCGGTGCATCGGCAACCGGTCCTTGATGTCCTTCAGCGCTTTCGCCCTCGACCTGGCGAAGTCCCGAATCACCTGCTGCTGAGGCACGCTCGCGCCCTCAGCCAGCCAGGGCGTCACCCTGCGTGCCTCGGTCAGCATCTTGTCGAGCTGAGCCGGACCACACGTCAGCTTCTCGCCACCCGCTTTGCCCTGCACGTGGACCTGCTGGGACTTGGCCACGCACTCGTTCCAGATCCAGCGGCAGCGATCCCACTCGGCTTCGAGCCGGCGCCTGGCCGTGTTCGACAGGCGCACACGGAAGGTGTACCGGGCATGCCCGGTGTCCTTCGTGGTCGCTTCTGTCGTCATGCATCCGAACCTACCCGAGCGGACTGACAGTTGAGAGCTCTCGATGATCGTGGGCGGCATCACCGCCGTGCGGGGTGGACGCCGGATCGCCCTGACGGCGATCCGGCTGTCCCTGCCCTGCTCCGCAGGAGTCCGATTCCTCCCCGGCCTGAAGGCCGGGGCATCCTCGGAGGAACCCGGTGAATCCCTTGTGCGGTTCGACGAGCTCATGCGGTCTCTCGTCGTCGCGCTCTATGAATCTGTCATGCGGAATCCGGTCGCGGTATCTGTCAGCCGACTGCACGGCGACGGCCGTCGGCCGACAGGCGGCATGCTCGTCAGCGTGCCTCCAAGGCAGATTCGGCTTTCAGCTCTGCACGCCGGCACCTGACAGGGTGCCTTCAAGCACGTCGCGGAGTTGTGAACGGGCGGTGATGCCCAGCTTGGGGAAGACCCGGTAGAGGTGGGAGCCGACCGTGCGCGGTGAGAGGAACAGTTTCTCACCGATCTCGCGGTTCGTCAGACCGCGGGCCGCCAGTTGGACGATCTGCTGCTGCTGGGGGCTGAGTTCGGTGAAGGCGCTGGGCACGACGTCGGTCGCCTCGATTCCGGCGGCGCGCAGTTCTGCCTGTGCCCGCTCGATCCACGGCCGTGCGCCGAGGCGCTGGAAGGTTTCCAGGGCGGCGCTCAGCAGTGGACGTGCCTCGGCGATACGGCGCTGGCGGCGGAGCCATTCCCCGTAGTCGAGCCGGGTCTGTGCCCGTTCGAACGGCCACTGCTCACCCGCGGGCTGTGCGAGCGCCGTCTGGAAGAACGGCTCCGCGTGCTCGGGATCCGCGAGGAGGGCGCGGCCTCGGTCGATCAAGGCGGCCACCCGTGCCGACATGCCCGTACCGAGGCGTCGCGCCGCCTGTTCCAGCAGTTCGGCGGCGTGCTCCTGCTGTCCTCGGCGAACGGCCGCGGCCGCGAGGTCGGCCAGGACGGTGTAGGAGACGTGGTAGTGGACCGGATCGCCGTCGTCGGTGAACGCGGAGCGGAACTGTGTGTACGCGGTGTCGTAGTCGCCCTCGGCCACGGCCGCCATCCCCAGGGCACGATGGGCGAAGACCGCGACGGAGCGGCTCTCCAGAGGATCGACGAGAGACAGGGCTCGCTCGGCGAGCCGGCGTGCGGTGGCCGGGTCGCCGAGCAGGCCTACCACCGTGGCGTCGAGTGCCTGGGCACAGGCCTCGGCATGGTCGAGTCCGGCCGCCGATGCCATGGCCGCGATGTCGGCCGCCACCGAGCGGGCCTCGGGCCATCGGCCCTGCTCCAGGCGGGTCCAGCCGGCCGCGCATCCCAGTCCGTCCGGGAGCGGGCCGTGGGCCTGCCACTGGTCGAACGCCTCGTCGAAGGTCCTGGCGGCGAGGGCGGTCTGGTCGAGCAGCCAGGCGACGATGGCCAGCGCGGTCAGGCGCCGGGCGTCGCCCTTGGCCTCGGCGATGAGCCCGGGCAGCACCGGTGCGAGGGACGCTCCTGCGCCGCTGGGGTCGGAGACAGCCAGTACCCAGGCGTGCAGCGCGGCTGCGGCGGCATCGTCGGGCGTGCAGGAGAGCAGACTCTGGATCTGTCGCTGCTGGGACTCCTCGCCCGAGTAGTAGCGGACCACCGCCGCTGCGGCCAGCGCGTCGAGCACGAGGGGTGACCGGGCGTTCGCCGCCTCATCGGCGACACGCATGAGCAGGGCGAAGGCCGCTGTGTGGTGGGGGCTCAGGGACATGAGCTGGCCGGTGGCCAGCGCGGCTTTGCCCAGCAGTGCCGGGTCGTCGGTGCTCTCGCGGACTGCGGCGGCCAGGTGTTCCACCCAGCCGAGTTGGCCGGTGAAGACGGCGGTGGTAGCGGCTTCGGTCAGCAGGCGCGCCCGGTCCTCGCGACGCGGGCTGAGCTCTGCGGCGCGCTCCTGGGCGGCGGCAGCGGCCGCGAAGCCACCTCGGCGCCGGGCCCGGTCGGCCGTCTGCTGCAAGGCGGTCGAAACTTCCTGGTCGGGGCGCACCGTCGCGGCGGCGAGGTGCCAGGCGCGACGGTCGGGCTCCTCGCGCAGCAACTCCGCGAGAGCGAGGTGCGCCCTGCGGCGTTCCTCGAACGACGCGGCATGGTAGACGGCGGAGCGGACGAGCGGGTGGCGGAGGGAGATCCTGGCTCCGTCCTGGCGTACGAGGCCGGCCCGATCAGCGGGCTCCCATGCTTTGTCGTCCGCCTCGGGGAGTCCCATGGCGGCTGCCTGCGCGTCCGCCGCGTCGGCGGTCGCAAGGAGCAGCAGGATGCGGCGGGTCGGTTCCGGCAGGTCCGCCGCATGGCCCGCGAAGATCCGCTCCAGCCGGTCGGTGACCGGCAGCGGGCCCTCCACGCTACTGCCCTCGAGGTGCCGGATCGCGGTGGCGTGGGCGAGTTCCACCAGAGCCAGTGGGTTGCCGGCCGCCTCCTCAAGGATCCGCACGCGGGTTCGGCCGGTGGGCGGCATGGGCTGCCGGTCGAGCAGCCGGTTGGCCGCCTCACCGTCCAGCGGGCCGAGCTCCAGGCGCTCGTACTCCTTGTCGAAGCCGGGAAGCGCGGCCGCGGTGCGGACTCCGACCAGAAGCGTCACGGGCTCGCTGTCCATGCGTCGCGCCACGAAGGAGAGAACGTCCAGTGATCCACGATCGATCCACTGGGCATCGTCGACCACCACCAGCAGCGGTGTCGTTTCCGCCAGGTCCGACAACAAGGTCAGAACCGCCAGGCCGACGACCATCGCGTCGGGGGCCTCGGCACACTCGTCGAGCCCCAGGACGGCACGGAGCGCGGCGCGCTGCCGCGACGGCAGGCCCTCCGCCTCACCGAGCACCGGGCGCAGCATCTGATGAAGACCCGCGAATCCAAGGTGCGCCTCAGATTCGCTCCCCACCGCTCGCAGCACTCGGCCGCCTGCCCTCTGCGCGTGATCGGCCGCGATGTCGAGCAGGGTGCTCTTTCCGGCACCGGGGTCACCCGTGACGACCAGCACGTCACTGCGGGACCGATCAGCGCCGACACGTCGGATGATTTCCGATGTCTCGGTTTCTCGGCCCACCAGCGTCAGACCAGAATTTGGCGTCGAGCGCTGGTCCCCACGAGCCCTTCCATCGTTTTCCACGGATGCTCCAGGGAATTTGAGATACCCCCGATACTAGCGTGGGAGAACCGAGGCAGCGCCCGCGGAAGTGGCCTCGAACCTGCTCAAAGCGCATCCGAGCGCAGTCGTCGTCCGTGATATTCCGGCCCTGGCATCTATGGAGTTCTCCCGGAGGGCGGGTTTCGCCCGCGGAGTCGCGCGCCGCACGGCCATCGTGGCGAGGAGACCGCCGGCCTCCGCATGCGTCGACCCGTACGTCTCCGCACCGTCACGGCATCGGGATCGCCACGGCGGGACAACCGGTCGGCAGGCGCAAACACCCCATCCCGCGGCCGACCAGCACCGCTGCAGTCACGTGACGCATACCCCCGGCTGTTCGTCCAGCCACAGAATCGTGAAGCGGGCACGGCCGCGCCTTTCCGGGTCGGCGGGCAGGCACGGTCGTGCGTCGCCGGTGGCGTCCTGCCATCACAGACGGGGATCGCGTAAGCCGTACATCTCGACCGGAAGGCGCTGTCATGGCCACTGGATGCTCGTGGCTGGTCGGACTCGGGTTCCGTACACCGTGCGGTCGGCTCGTACGCCACTTTTACGTCGTCGACGGCATGACCGATCTGGAGCAGGCCCACGAGGCTGCTCTGGAGCGAGCGAACGACCCGAGCGAACGCGCGGTGCGCGGAAACCTGCGGCTCGACGACGGCTGTGTCGAGATGCGTCGAATGTCGCGTGACCTTCTGGGTGCCTGGCGGCTGTCCGTCCCAAGTCCGTGCACTGCATAGCCCCTTGGAACCGTAAGCCATCGTCAACGGGTGCAGGCCTGTCAGGCGCTGCACGGCCGCCGACGCCGGCAACGGACGCTGTGTCTCGTTTCTCCGTCCAGGCCACCGTGAGCTACTTCAGGGCTCCCACCTGTGTGCTGCAGAACCTCCGAGAGCAGTCACCTGACGCATACCGGCCGGAACCCCGGGTGCCGAGACTGGTGACGCGGGCGGTGGCCGGCCGGAACCTCAAGGCTCTCCCACGACCGTGCACACGCGAAAAGACCTACGGAGATCCCCATGGTGGCAAGGACAACGACATCGCTGTGGGACCGCTTCGCCGCCTTTGACCCCGGACTGATCCGTCTGACCTCCGCGATGCGTGCCGTGTGCGGCACCGCCGCGACCCTTGCCGTGCTGACAGCGATGCGAGCGCCCGAGACGGCGCTGGTGGTCGGCGGCTTCACCGCGATGACGACTTCACTGGCCATCAGCGACCTGCACCCGCGCAACCAGCGCATTACGCTCGGACTCGGCGCTCCGCTCGCCCTCGCGTCCCTGGCCGCCGGAGCCGTGCTGACGCCGTACCCGACGGCAGCCAAGCTGGTCTTCCTGGTGGTGATCTACTTCGCCGTCCAGGCCCGTCGGTTCGGCCCGCGAGGGCTGGGCCTTGGGATCTTCGGTTTCATGGCCTTCCTGCTGTCTCAGTTCACCCGTGCCCGAGCAGACCAGCTTCCGCAGCTCGGGGCATCGGTACTGGTGGCGTTCGGGGCCGCCACAGCCATGTGGTACTGCGTCGGCCCTGTCACGGCGTCCGGAACTCTGCGGCGGCTGCGGCACGCATTCGACGTGCGACTGCAAGACATCCTCCGGAACACGGCCTCGATGATCGTCACCGGGCAGGACGCCGACACCCGGAGCCGCGCCTTGCAGGACCGCCTCGACAGGCTGCACGCGTCCGTGCTGCTGATCGAGGACTTTCTCGACGAGCGCGCCGTCGACGAGGACACCGAGGTCCTGCTGCCGCGCCTCAGCCGGGTGGAGGTGGCCTCGCAACGCCTGGCCGTACTCACGGTCCGTGCGATGCGCACCCCGGCCGCCCGCAACGATCTGGCGGGACGGACGGCCCGACATCGGCTCACGCAGCGGATCAGGGCTCTCCGGCACCAGCTCACCGTGGGAACGGCCTGTGCCTCCAAGCGGTGCGAGGAGGAGTACGAAGGCGGCCCTGCGAACCGGCCGACAGGCTCCGCACTCGTGCTGGACTGCTTCCCCGCGGTCGACGAACTCGCCGAAGCCCTGCGGGTTCTCGGCCCACGGGGCCGCCCGGCAGGACTCGGGATGCCTCCACGCAAGCCCGCCTCACCCACCTTCGGGGCGCTGCCGCACAGGGGCGGCGACACCTCAAGCCTGAAGCGAGGAGCCACCCGTCAGGCGTTTCAGGTGACGGCTGCCTCGGCCCTCGCCATCGCGGGCGGTCATCTCCTGTCGCCGCACCTGTGGTACTGGGCTGTCGCGGCCGCATGGGTCGTCTTCATCAAGAACGAGAGCACCGGCGAGGTGCTGCTGCAGAGTGTCCGGCGGCTGGCGGGCACGGTCCTCGGCGTGGTGTTCGGCTACGGCCTCGCCGCTCTGGTCGGCGGAGACCGCCCTGTCCTCCTGATCCTGCTCCTGCTGTGCATGTTCGGGATGTTCTACACCCCGTCGCAGGCCTACTGGGCCGTGACGTTCTTCATCACCGGCACGCTCAGCATGCTGCTCGCGCTGATGGACACCTTCTCGGCACACGTGCTGCTCGTGCGCGTCCAGGAGACCGCACTGGGAGTGTCCTGCGGGATCCTTGCCGCCGTCCTCGTCCTTCCCACCACGGTCCGCCGGGCCAGTGACGAGGAAATGGTCGGCTTCCTGCAGGTCCTCGACCGCCTCCTTCGGGCCGTCGCGGCAGGAAGCACGGACACAGAGATCCCGACGAGCTGGGTCCGCGCGGCACACGACCTCGACCAGGCACTGGAATCCTTCCGCAAGGCCTGTCTGCCTCTCACTCATCCGTTCAATCCGCAGCGCCGCCGCCGTCACCGCGCCCGCCACCTGCTGGAACTCCTTGAGGCCGGCGCGTACCACGCACGGAGCCTGGCCGCCACGGCCGAACGTCTCCCCGCGGGCCACGTCCGGGAGTGCGCCGCCCGTCTCACAGCTGCTGCCGACCGCGTGCACGAGACCGTGACCCACCTGATCCGCGTCACCGGCCACCGACCGGAAAGCGCCTCACAAGCGGCACGCCCCACGGTCATCAGGGCGCTGTCCCTGCTCTCGGAGGAGCAACGCGTGAGCCGTAACCGGCCGTCGCCGGAGCATCGCCTGCTGCTGCACACCAATCGCCTCGACGCGACCCTGACCACGCTCGTACGAGCCTTGGACCCACTCGCCTCGGACCCCGACCGCACCACCATGGTCCCTGCCGAGAGCGTGGACATCCCGTCGTCGCACGTCCCGGCCCCGGCTGCCGCAGGGAGCTGCGCCGATACCGCCGACCGGTGCGAACGCGTCCAAGCCGGCTAGCACCCCGCAGAACGCATTACCGGGCGGCCGGCCACCCTTGCTTTTCGCTGATCGGCAGGTCGTCGAAGCCGCCGACACGAGACCCGGGACGGCCACCGCACACCACACGACCGGCAAGCGGCCCGACGGATCGGCTCCGGCCTCGTGACCGCAGCGAGGTCGCCATGCGCTCGCCCGCTAGGTATCCAGGAATGCAACTCGGAACGGGACCCGCCTCGCCTTTCACCTGGCCTACAAGCGGAAATGCCACGCTCAGGGCTGTACGCACAGGTGCAGTCACGTGACGGATACCGCGCCCGCCGGGGCCGCTCGTACGGTTGAGTAAATCCTCCGAATTCCAAGGAAACCCCATGGAACAGATCACCCTCGGCAATGTCTCCATCACTCGGGTATGGGAATACTTCGGTTCTGTCGAAATGACGCCCGAGACCTTCTTCCCGGAAAGCTCGGAGGAAGTCTGGGAAGCCGGTACCGACTGGCTGACCCCGCATTTCCTGGATTCCGAGACCAACATCGTGAATTCCGCGATCCAGACCTGGCTGCTGCGCAGCGAGGGCAGGACGATCCTCGTCGACACCGGCGTGGGCAACCACAAGGAGCGTCCCTACGCCCCGGTCTGGAGCCGCCTCGAAACGGACTTCCTGGCCAACCTCGCCCGGGCCGGCGTCCAGCCCGAGGACGTGGACATCGTGGTCAACACGCATCTCCACATCGACCACGTCGGCTGGAACACCTACCTGGACGGGCGGCAGTGGGTGCCCACCTTCCCGAACGCCACCTATCTGATGCCGAAGGCCGACTTCGACTTCTGGAACCCGGAGAACGGCCACAAGCCGCTGCTCGGCCGCGGCAATCAGAACGTCTTCGAGGACAGCGTGGCCCCGGTGCACCAGGCCGGCCAGACGCAGCTGTGGGAGCACAGCCACCAGATCGACGCGAACCTGCGCCTGGACACCGCTCCCGGGCACACGCCCGGCTCCTCCGTGCTGACCCTCACCTCCGGCACGGACCGTGCGGTGTTCGTCGGCGACATGCTGCACAGCCCGGTGCAGATCCTCGAACCGGACGCCAACAGCTGCTTCTGCGAGAACCCCGCCGAAGCCCGCGCCACCCGCCGCAAGGTGCTGGGCTGGGCCGCCGACAACAACGCCCTCGTGATTCCCGCCCACCTGGGCGGCCACGGCGCCACCGAAGTCGTACGCGAGGGAAGCACCTTCGCCATCAAGGGCTGGGCGCCCTTCACCCCGTACACCGAGCAGGGCTGAAGCCCGCGGAAAGGCACCAGAGATGAGCCACCACCCCGAACCCGTCGTGACCACCCGGCAGGGAGCCGTCCGCGGTCTGCGCCAGGACGACGGAACCGCCGCCTTCCTGAACATCCCCTACGCCGCCCCGCCCCGCGGAGCCGACCGGTTCGCCCCGCCCCAGCCGCACGAGCCCTGGGACGGCGTACGGGACGCCACAGTCCCCGGCCCCAACGCGCCGCAGTCCGAGCGCAAGCTCGGCAGCATCGACATGGCCCCTTACTTCGGCACCGGCTGGAGCCGTGGCGAGGACTACCTCACCGTCAACGTGTGGACGCCCGCCGCCGCGCAGAGCGACCTGCCCGTGATGGTGTTCGTCCACGGCGGCGGATTCGTCGCCGGTTCGACGCGGTCCGCGATGTACGACGGTTCCGCCTTCGCCCGGGACGGCGTCGTCCTCGTCACGCTCAACTACCGGCTCGGCATCGCCGGTTTCCTCGACCTCCCCGGAGCCCCCGCCAACCGCGGCCTGCTCGACGTCGTCGCCGCGGTGCGCTGGGTGCGGGAGAACATCGCCGCGTTCGGCGGTGACCCGGACAACGTCACGCTCTTCGGCCAGTCGGCCGGGGCCACCGTCGTCGGCGGCGTCCTCGCCACCGCTGAGGCCGCGGGACTGTTCCGCAGGGCGATCGTGCAGAGCGGCAGCGGCCTGGGCGCGTTCACCACCGAGCAGGCAGCCCGTGTCACAGCCGCAGCCGCCGAGGTCCTGGGCGTCGAGCCGCACGTGGACGCCTTCGCGGAGATCTCCGACGAGCGTCTTGTGGAGGCCGCCTCCAAGCTCGCGGGCATCGACCTGCAGACCGCCACCCACCACGACCCGCTGATCGGCCTCAGCCCCTTCAGCCTGGTCCTGGACACCCAGCCCGCCGTTTCCGTGGCCGCCGGGCACAGCTCCGACGTCGACCTGCTCGTCGGCACCAACACCGAAGAGGGCCTCCTGTACCTGGTCCCCGTGGACAAGTACGCTTCCTCGACCGCCGAGGACGTGGACGACACGGCGGCCCGCTCGCACCCGAACCCGGCGCAGCTCGTCGAGACCTACCGCAGGACACGTCCCGAGGCGTCCTACGGCGAGCTGCGCTCCGCCATCATGGGCGACGCGCTGTTCGGCGCGGGCACCCGGGCCCTGGCCGGCGCCCACGCCGCCCACCCCGAGTCCGCGACTTTCGCCTACGAGTTCGCCTGGCGCTCGCACGCCCTGGACGGCGAACTCGGCGCCACGCACGCGGTCGAGCTGCCCTTCGTCTTCGATCTCACGCATCTGCCGCAGCTTGTCGGCCCCGCCGCCCTGCTCGGCCCCGACAAGCCCCCCGTGGATCTCGCCGCCCGCATGCACGAGACCTGGATCCGGTTCGCCACCACCGGCGACCCCGGCTGGGACCGCTACGACACCGAGCGCCGGGCCACGATGCACATAGACGCCCAGTGGACCCAGGTCGACGACCCCCGCAGCCAGGAACGACAGGTCTGGAGCTGACACCCCTCCATGTGCTTCGCCTGCCCACCCCTGCCACCGGACACCGCCACCACGAGGAACACCATGACCAGAACCGTCATCACCACGGAGAACGCCCCCTCCCTGCCGGCCCCGCTCTCCCAGGGCATCCGCAAGGGCCCCGTCCTGCAGGTCTCCGGACAGCTCCCCTTCGACCCGGACACCGGCGAGGTTGTCGGAACCACCGTCGCCGAGCAGACCGCACAGGTCCTGCGCAACGTCACCGCCGTCCTCAAGGCGGCCGGCGCGGGCCTGGGGGACGTCGTCATGCTCCGCGTCTACCTCACCGACCCCGCCCACCTGCCCGAGCTGAACGAGGCGTACGCGGCGGCCGTCGGCGAGCCCTTCCCCGCCCGCACCACCGTCTACATGCGGCTCCCGCCGGGACTCCTCGTGGAGATCGACGCCCTGGCAGTGCTGGACGACTGACAGCGCCACAGCGCAAGGCTGGTGCCGGGGGGGGGGGCGGGGGCGCCGCGGCCGCCCCCCCCCCCCCCCAACCCAAGCCAGGCCGCAGCCGCACGCGGGCAACGGCCCCCAGACGGCGGCTGTCGATGGATGGAG
>NZ_JBITGJ010000110.1:0-10251 GCF_044456925.1 Streptomyces sp. NPDC050743 | reverse complement strand
CCCACCACTGTCTCCTGGGGGCCCCCGCGGCTAGTCGTGTTGTAGTGCCCGGCGGGGGTGGTGGTGTCGCAGCCCCCCCGCCCCCGCGGGGGGGGGGGCGGGGGGGGCCCCGGGCCCCGCCCCGGACCAGCCAGCCATACCAGAGAGCGGAAAGGGGAGGACACGATGGACGGCCGTCTGCCGAGGACGTGCATCAACCTGAGAGTTGTGCCGCGGACCTGCTGGACGCCCTGTGCTCCCTGTCAGGACGCCCCTCGCCGCCCGCAGGACCTCATCCGGCACGGCACGTCCACGAGCATGTGCTCCACGCAGGGGCCTCGCTGCCGCCGGGCGCGCTGCAACCGGGCGACGTGAGCGCGGCCACCGAGGTACGCGCCGGCCTCCTGAACGCCGACGTGACGCCTGCGGCCGACGCGGCCGCCCGCTGCGGGCGCGCACCTCGGCGTGCAGTCGGACGAAGGCAGCGTCGACCTGAAGTTCCGCCCAGCCAAGGATCCGGCTGTCGTCGGTGCCTGCGGCGAGATCCCGGAGGGCGTTGCTGATGCGGTTGCGGGTGTACTGCCCCTGTCTGCGCGCCTTCCACTCGGCGCGTTGCGGCGGGTACCCCAGCGCCTGCAACGTGTAGGCGCTGGGGCCGTCCGGGATGAAGAAGTCGACCCTCGCGAGGCGCTCATAGGCCCACTCCGCGAGCTGCCGGATGCGGCCGACCGAGAAGTAGCTGTTGAAGGGGCTGACGCCGATGCACGCATGGTCGGCCTGTGACAGGATCTCGGCACATGTGGTGCTCAGGGGGCTCGCCACAAGTCCTTCCGCATGGACCTCGGTTGTGCTCGCCGTCACGAGGCCACCGCCACCGGTTCTGGCCTCGGCCGGGCGTTGAGGCGGCCGGAGCGTGCGAGCAGCGCTACGCAGCCGGCACAGAGTGCACCCGTCGACGCCAGCGCCCACCAGGTCAGCTCCGGGTGCCCGAGGCGATGGGCTGTGTCCCAGACCGCGCCCGTGGTCAGATTTCCCAAGGTGATGCCGAGCCCGGAGACGGTGTTGTAGAGCCCGTAGTGGGTGGCGACGAGCCGGCCGCCGGCGAGCGAGATGACGGTGTCCATCTCGAACGGGTGCACCACGGCCGTGCCCAGCCCGAGCAGGGCCACCGCGGTGAACAGCGGCAGCAGTGCCAGGGTCCAGTCCAGGAGACCGGACCTGCTGCCAGCCACCCGCTCCGTCAGGACCAGCGGCAAGAAGGCCGCGCCCATCAGAGCGATGCCGTAGACGATCGCACGCTGCGGGCGCCAGTGGACCCGGGCCCATGCGGTGATCCTCAGCTGCCCGGCCACGGCCACGGCTGCGGACGCCGCGAACAGAGCCGTGGTCACCGCGTCGCCGCTGCCCGGCGCCACCCGGCGGGTCTGAAGCGGCAGCGCCAGATAGACCTGGAAGGACAGTACGTAGGAGCCGATCATGGCCAGCGAGAACAGGAGGAAGGGACGGTTGCGGACGACGGTGCGCCAGTCGGCGAGCACTCCGCCTGGTTCATCCGACGCGCTGCCCTTGTGGACGGGCAGGAAGCGCAGCTGGACGACTGTCAGGGCGAGGAACAGGGCCGCCGCCGCGAGGCAGACCAGCCGGAAGTCGGTGGCCAGCAGCGCCAGCCCGACGAGAGGGCCGACGAACATGCCGGCCTGGTAGAAGACGTTGAAGGCGGCGAACGCCTCGACGCGCCGCTCCGCCGCCTCCTGGGCGAGGTAGGCCCGGACTGCGGGGTTGAACAGCGCCCCCGCGAATCCGGTCGCGGCAGAGGCCACGACGAGGGCGGGCAGGGCGTCGACGAAGCCGAGGAGGCCGAAGCCGGCCGTGCGCAACAGGCACCCTGCCATGATCGTGGGCTTGTAGCCGAGCCGGTCGGCGAGCGTGCCGCCCACGAGGAACATGCCCTGCTGGGTGAAGTTGCGCACCCCGAGCACCAGGCCGACCGCCCAGGCGGCCAGGCCCAGTCCGTCCGCCAGATGCACGGCCAGGTAGGGCATGAGCATGTAGAAGGCGGTGTTGATGGTGAACTGCTGGACCATCAGCAGCCGGGCGCACCCGTTGAAGGAACGGAACTGCGTGACGAGGGACCTCATCGGGCGATCCCTTCCGTCACGGTGACGTGCGTACAGCGGGTCCACCGCTCGACCACCCGCTCTCCGGTATGTGCGATCTCGTCCGGGTCGGCGGCCGGAACGCTCCCCAGCAGGTCATGGGCGCGGCAGTAGTCGTCGCTGTAGACGGTGTTCCAGTAGCGGTGCACACCGTCGGGGAAGATCGCCACGATCCGGGTGTGCTCCGGCCGTGTACGGGCGATCCAGTTCGCCACGAGGGCGACCGCGCCCACACTCCAGCCGCCGCTGGCGTAGTACCCGCGGGCCAACTGGCGGCAGCTCCAGACAGCCTCGCCGGGGGGACGCGGCGGGGCCTGGGATCAGTGTGGCAGCCTGGTCAGTCGTAAGGCATGCAGTCCTCGCAGCCGCAGTCCTCGTCGTGCGGACAATCGCAGCCACACGCGTGGCCGCATCCGCTTTGGCAGCGGCAGTAGCAGCCCGACTCGCCACAGGGCATGTCGTCGTCAACGGTCAGTCCTCTTCCGGCCGCACCGACACTCGTCGACCGGCGGGCCTTGCCCGATCGCGCACCGAATCGGCCTCGTCGGCCATCTCGCGTGGGGGGAGGGGTTCCTCACGCGTGAGGGCCACCTGTTCCTGCTCACGCGGGAACAGCGCGGCCCTCTGGCGGCGCGGGCGACCCACACCCGTGACGACGAGTACGAGGCGCAGTGGCGCCGCTGATGCGAAGCGTCCGAGGAGGCGCAGGCGGCCGCCACCGAGCACGCGGCTGCGTCCGGGGAGAGTCGGTACGAGCTGGAGCAGGGCCTGAAGAAGGCGGTCCGGCAGGCCAGGTCCAAGCCGTCGAGATCCATCAGGCCGGTGTCGGCGCCAAGACGGCAGCCCGGTGTGCCCCTTCGGCGGAGGCCGAGCCTGCCTTTCCGAACGGGACACCAACAGCAACAGGAGCAAACCTGGGCCCTCGACGTGTCCTCAACTGCGGTCGGACCGAATACAGGTCAGGCCAGGGCGGCCTTGAGTACGCCGATGGCCGTCTTCGGGTCGGCGAGGGCGTGGTAGATGCCAGGGATCTCGCCGTCGAGGCCGAGCAGGCCGTAGACGGCGTGCGTGGCGCCACGGACGGAGTACTCGACGGTGAACACGACGTCCTCCGGGATCTCCGTGAACTGGCCGAGGAAGGCGAAGTTCGCGGCGCCACGCGGAATGACCAGCGGTCGGTCATGTGTGGTGCGCGGGGCGAACTGGCTGGTGATGTAGGGCAGCATCACCGGGATCACGGTCGTCGTCGCCGCGACCTGCTCCTCGATGTCCCACAGGCCGAGGTGGTTGAGCAGTTCGGTGAGGATCTCCCGGCCGGTGGCCTCGGCCATCGCCTTGCCGACGAAGTCGCCCTCGTTGTCGACGAAGAGGCCGTAGCCCCACAGGGTGTAGACGTCCTCGGGCTGTCCCTCGAAGTGCGGGGCGTGCGGTACGACAATGGACATCAGCCAGTTGGAGTCCTTGAACGTCATCAGCGCGCCGGTGCCGGGAAGGTTGCCGGACAACTCCTCGATGCGGTGCAGGAGCAGAGGGCTGCGCATGGTCAAGGTGAACGACTCCCACTTCGCCTCGTCCACGTTGCCGTAGAAGGCAGCCGGGCGCCCGAAGTCGTCCGCCTTGGCCGCTATCGTCTCCCACAGCCGCCATCCGCCGTCGCGCTTGTCGCGGATCAGCTCGGGAGCGGTGTCGTCACTGCCGTACGCGGCGTCGGCGGTCATCGAGCCAAGGGTGAGGAACGCGTAATCGGTGTCCGCGAGGTCGTACGCGTCCGGCAGTCCGGCGCGGTCGAGGTGGAGACGTCGCACGCGCCGGGTGCCGTCCTCCTCGGTGACGAAGTCGACATCGGTGACCCGCACGCCGTGCTCGAAGCGTACGCCGCGCTCCTCCAGCCAGGTCTGCAGCGGGCGGATGATCGAGTCGTACTGGTTGAGCCGGGTGCGGCGCACGCCCGCCAGGGTGTGCATGCGCGGGAACTCCTGCATGAAACGCAGGAAGTAGCGCCTGAGCTCAATGGCGCTGTGCCAGTTCTGGAAGGCGAACGTAGTGCGCCACATCGCCCAGAAGTTGGTCTCGAAGAAGTGCGGGGAGAAGAAGTCCTCGATCCGGCGCGCCCCGATCATCGCCTCCGGGAGCACGAGCAGCCGGGTCAGCTCCAGACGGTCCCGGGTGTCGAGGCCGTAGTCGGAGGCGTCAAGGATCTCTGGCCCCTTGCCGATCAGGCGGGCCTTGGCATCGGTGGGCCACTTGGCGCTGAACTCACGGATCTCCTCGCGCACCGACATGGTTTCGTCGGTGAGGGTGGGGATGGTCTCCAGGAGGTTCCACAGGCACGTGTAGGCCTCGTCCTCCAGCATGCGGCCGCCCCGGCTGACGTATCCGGTGGGCTCACCGCGGCCGTCCATCGAGCCGCCCGCGAGCGGGAGTTCCTCGAGGATGTGGATGTTCTCGCCGGGGAAGCCGCCGTCGCGGATCAGGAATGCGGCGGCCGCCAGGGAGGCGATTCCGCCGCCGACGAGGTAGGCCCGGGACTGCTGCGGAGCGTCGGTCATGACGTCCCTCCGTTCCGTCGCCCGCTGTCACGGGCGGCCGAATGTGGTCAAGAGCCGTGCAACGGTCCCGCCCCTGCGGCGGCAGCGGTGCACGCACGGCGCAGCGCCGACGGGATGCCGACGCCTGTAAGCGTCAGTGAACTCCTGAGGAGGCGGTGCAGGCAGGGCCGGATGTCCCTGTTCACACGCCGACCGACCCCGGGGCTCGGGGATCGCGCCCATGGCGAAGCACTGCGGGTACGGCCGGCGAGCATCGGAGCAGAGTGCTCGTGAACCCGCTGACCAGCGCGCCGACCACCATCGCCGCGAGGCCCGCGATCAACTTCCGGCGCTTGCCGTACTGGTCGCCGAGTCGGCCCACGACCGGTGTGGGGTGCGGGCCCACGTCCCCGGTGGATGCGGTTCCGGTCACACGCCCTGGCCTTCCCTCCCACCAGAGGGGAGGCCAGGGCGAGCCCAGCACGCGCAACACCCAGGCTGCGCCGGGGTACCTGGGGACCCCGATCGCCAAGCCGGACGTGACCGTCACCGGCTGTCGCTGGTTTCGGTTTCCGTGAGGGCTGCTCGTCCCGCCTCCAGCCGAGCGGCCGGGATGCGGAAGGGGGAGCAGGAGACGTAGTCGAGGCCCGCCCGGTGGAAGAAGTGGATGGACTCCGGGTCGCCGCCGTGTTCGCCGCACACCCCGGTCTCCAGCCCGGGGGTTGACGGCGCGGCCCGCCTCCACAGCCAGCTCTACGAGCTTGCCTACGCCCTCCTGGTCGATCGTCTCGAAGGGTGACACGCTGAAGATCCCCTTCCCCAGGTACAGCGGGAAGAAGGAGGCCTCGGCGTCGTCGCGGGACAATCCCCAGGTGGTCTGAGTAAGGTCGTTGGTACCGAAGGAGAAGAAGTCGGCGGCGTCGGCGATGCGTCCGGCGGTGAGGGCCGCACGCGGCAGTTCGATCATTGTGCCGATCGGGAGATGCAGGGACTCCCCTGTCTCCGCCGTGACTTCGGCTAGCACGCGCTCCGATTCCGTCCGGGCCAGTCGCAGTTCCTCGACTGTACCGACGAGCGGGATCATGATCTCGGCGTGCGGCCGGCCGCCCACGCGCAGCCGGTGGACGACGGCTCGGCGATCGCGCGGACCTGCATGGCCATGAGGCCGGGGACGGCCAGTCCGAGCCGGACGCCGCGCAGGCCCAGCATCGGGTTCTGCTCATGCAAGCGCTCGACGGCATCGAGCAGTTGGCGGTCGTGGACGTCCGGGTGGGTGGCGCTCGCCAGGCGGACAGCCAGCGCGGTGCGGTCGGGCAGGAACTCGTGCAGCGGCGGGTCGATGAGGCGAATGGTCACCGGCAGCCCGTCCATGGCTGTGAGGATGCCGATGAAGTCCTCGCGCTGCAGCGGCAGCAGCGTCGCGAGAGCCTCCTCGCGGGCCGTGTCGTCGCGGGCCAGGATCATCGCCTCGACCAGCGTCCTGCGGTCGCCCAGGAACATGTGCTCGGTGCGGCACAGGCCGATGCCCTGGGCGCCGAGCCAGCGGGCACGTGCGGCGTCCTCGGGCGTGTCGGCGTTCGCCCGTACCTGAAGGCGGCGAACGCAGTCCGCGCGCGAGTGCCGCCAGGACCGCCTCAGTCAGCGAGCCCGTGCTCTCACCGGTCTCCAGCGCGCGCCCGACGTCAGAGGCGGTGAGCGGCAGGGCGCCGAGGTGCACGGTGCCGGCGGTTCCGTCGACGGAGAGGACGTCGCCCTCGCGTACGACGACTCCTGAGTCCGTGGTGAGCCGACGGGCGACCGGGTCGACGGTCAGCGACTCGGCCCCGCACACGCACACCTTGCCCATGCCGCGCGCGACGACGGCGGCGTGGCTGGTCTTGCCGCCCCGGCTGGTGAGGACGGCCTGAGCGGCGATCATTCCGGGCAGGTCGTCGGGGGTCGTCTCACGTCGCACGAGGATCGTCTTCTCTCCGGCAGCGGCTCGGCGCTGGGCCTCGGCGGAGTCGAAGACGACGACCCCGACTGCTGCGCCCGGTGAGGCCGGTACGCCGTGTGCGAGAGGCACGTCGGCGGGGGTGGTGTCGAAGCGGGGGAACATCAACCGGGTCAGCTCGGCTCCGTCCACGCGGGCCAGTGCCTCGTCGGCCGTGATCGTCTTCTCCTCGCACAGGTCGTGGGCGATACGGAATGACGCCTCGGCGGTGCGCTTGCCGACCCGCGTCTGGAGAATCCACAGCCGACCGCGCTCGACAGTGAACTCGACGTCGCACAGGTCCCGGTAGCGGTTCTCCAGCGCGCGCAGGTGGTCTCCGAGCTCGACGTACGAGCGGGGATCGAGGATCTTCAGCTCGCTCAGGGGTACGGCATCGCGGACTCCCGAGACGACGTCCTCGCCCTGAGCGTCGGGCAGGTAGTCGCCGTACATGCCGCGGGCTCCGGTGGCCGGATCGCGGGTGAAGGCGACGCCGGTGCCGGAGTCGGGGCCGAGGTTGCCGAACACCATCGCCTGGACGTTGACGGCGGTACCCAGATCGTCGGGAATGTGCTCGCGGCGGCGGTAGAGGCGGGCGCGCTCGCCGTTCCAGGAGTCGAAGACCGCCCGAATGGCGCGCTGGAGCTGCTCGACGGGATTCTGCGGGAAGTCCTCACCCGTCTCCCGCCGGATGATCGCCTTGAACTCCTCGGTGATCAGGGCGAGTTCCCCGGCATCGAGGTCGTGGTCGTCGCGTGTCCCGCGCTGCGCCTTGTGTGCGGCGATGGCCTGTTCGAACAGGTCACCGTCCACGCCCATCACGATGCGGCCGAACATCTGCACGAGCCGACGGTAGGAGTCCCAGGCGAACCGCTCCCGTCCGGACGCCTTGGCGAGGCCGGTGACGGACTGGTCGTTGAGGCCGATGTCAAGAATCGTCTCCATCATGCCGGGCATCGAGAAGCGGGCGCCGGAGCGTACGGACACCAACAGCGGGTCGTCGGCCGCCCCGAGGGTGCGTCCCATGGCCCCTTCCAGGGCGGCCAGGGCACGGGCCTCCTCGACGCCGAGTTCGGGCGGCTCCTCTCCCGTGGCGAGATAGACCTTGCAGGCCTCGGTGGTGACGGTGAAGCCCGGCGGCACGGGCAGTCCGAGCCGGGTCATCTCGGCCAGGCCGGCTCCCTTGCCGCCGAGCAGGCCGGCCATCTCCCGGCTGCCTTCGGCGAAGGCGTACACGTAGGCTGTCGGTGTGCTCATCGCGCTCTCCGGTCTCTCACTCGTGGGGCACGACGGCCAGCGGGCAGCCGACGTGGTGGACGGCGGCGTGGGTGACGGGGCCGATGCGCGGAACCGTCGGCCGCTCGGACAGGCGGCGGCCGACGACGAGAAGGCTCGCCGCGGAGGCGGCCCGGACCAGCGCGGTGGAGGCCTTACCCTCCACAACGGTCTCCAGGATCTCGGTCTCGGGATACTTGTCACGCCACACCTTCAGGACAGCGGACAGGAATGCCTGCCACTCCTCGGGCCGCGCGGGATCGTTGACCAGAGCGATGTCTCCGGGGCCGAGGCTGATGGCAGAAGGCGGCTGCCAGGCGTACACGACCCGCAGCCGAGCCTGCCGCAACCTGGCTTCCTCGAACGCGAACTCGATCACCTCGTCGCAGGCATCAGCGAGGTCGATACCGAGCACCACATCGCGGTAGCCGGTCCGGACGGACGGGCTACCGTCGTCCGCCGGGACGTGCTCGTCCTCGGCCTCCTCCCATGTCCGCACGAGGACCACGGGACGGGTGGCCTCCGCGACCACCCCTTGGGCGACGGAGCCGACGAGAAGTCCGGTGAAGCCGCTCAGGCCGCGCGAGCCCAGGACCAGCAGTTCGGCCTGTTCAGCGGCCTCCAGCAAGGCCGCGGTCGCCGGGCCCTCGACCTGCTCGTCGGTAAGGCGCACGCCGGGTACGGCGATGCGGATGCGCTCCTCCGCCTGGCGCAGGACGCGGCGCGCCAGATGCCGCTGCGCGGCGTTCGCCGGCTCCCCTTCCGTCTGGCGGGGATGCCAGTTCCAGGCGTGCACCAGTCGCAGCGGTCGGTCACGACGCACGGCCTCGCGGGCGGCCCACTCGGCGGCGGCGAGGCTCTCGGTCGATCCGTCTACTCCGGCGATGACGGGCGACAGCATGGTGCGCACCTCCTGCGCTTGTTCTGCTTGGTACTGCCAGCGTCTTCCTGAGGGGACCCGGTCGGATATGGGCCGCAAGGGCTCTCGCAGGTCCATCCGGCCCCTGCGCCGGTCCTGGGGCGGTCGGCACGGTGGGAGGCGTGAGAGCGTGTCACCCGTGTGCCGGAGAGGCGATCGTCGTGAGCCACGTCATCATTGCCTGCGCCAACGGGACAGGCCGTAGTCATACGGCCGTGGACTGGGCGGCGCACGAGGCGTCTCCGCACGACCTGCCGCTCGAGGTGCGGTACGGCTCACCGCCGAACGATCTGAGTACCACGGCGATGCTCGTGCTCGACCTGTCCGCGGCGGGGGACGACACCACCGGCCTGGCAACGAGCCCGGCCGCACTCGCCGTTACGGCCGCATCCGTGTACCCCGTGGTGCTCATACCGGACGCCATCGGCCCCGTCGCAGCTCCGGCACGCCGGGTCACACAGGTCACCCTCGGGATTGACGCCCGTCATCCAGCGGAGCGGGCCATCGACTTCGCCTTCGACGCCGCCCCCCAGGTCCGGGGTGTACGGCTGCACGCCGTACACGCCTGGGAACTCCCCTCCTGCGCCGCCGGGTCGCCTTTCGGTGTTCCCGAGGAGGACCGTGCCACTTGGGAAGACCACGAAGTGCAACTGCTGGCCGACACGCTGCGCGCCTTGGCGGGTGAAGCACCCGCGGGCTCCGGTGCTTGAGGACGTCGTACTGCTCGACCCCGCCAATGCGTTGATCCACCATGCCGAGGGCGCCGCACTCCTGGTCGTGGGACGCGGCTCCGGCGGGGACGCGGGCTTCGTGCAAACCTTGCTGCGCGAAGCCCGGTGTCCGGTGTCCATCATGCCGGAAGCGTAGGCGGGCCAAGGCAGGGAAGTGATGGCCTAAGCAGCCGTCAGTTCCTCTGCTTCCCGCTGCGCCCAGGCCTCGATCGCGGGGAAGTCGCGGAAGTCACCGCCCTTGCCGTTGCGGAGGATCATCCGTGCGACTCTGCCCCGCGCGCCCTGCTCCAGGCAGCCGCCGAAGGTGACGTGCTCCCTCACGCCGAGCCGGTCCATGGCGCGCCTCACGCCGGACACGGGCGGGATGTTCCGCTCCGAGGCTGAAGAGTCAAGCGGCCCGCTGCTGAAGAACCACAGCGGACGTTCGGCCAGGGCGCGGCGGTGGCGGCGAACGAAGCCGCGCGCGTCCTTGTGCCAGCGGCCGGCGTACAGCGCGCCCCCGACCACCACAGCGTCGTACATCTCGATGCTCGCCACCGATCGTGCAGGCTCATCAACTTCCTTAGATATTCCTAGTGTTGTGCATATATGGTTCCGTGCATGGAGTTGCTGCGCATGTCCAAGGCTGCGAAGCGTCTCGGGATACACCCGATGACGCTTCGTCAGTGGGCGTTGGACGGCAAGATCCCGT
>NZ_JBITGJ010000109.1:0-21992 GCF_044456925.1 Streptomyces sp. NPDC050743 | reverse complement strand
CCCGGACGGTGCCGAGGGCGTAAGACCACCCGAGCCGCCGGCTCCGGCGGCGGCCTGAGCCGTAAATCCCCGCTCAGCCCTGGAGGGTGACGCATCCCCTCCCTCAGGGAGGGGAGCCTTCAATCTGATCCCGTCCTTGGCCAGCTCGACCGCCCAGGTACGCGTCAGCTGTTCCAGGGCGGCCTTGGTCGCCCCGTAGTGGGCACCGCCCGGGTGGGGGCGATGGCCGTAGGTGCTGGAGACGTTGATGATCGAGCCCTTGCTGCGGCGCAGGTGAGGCAACGCTGCCTGGGCGAGCATGGTAGGGGCAATGACGTTGAGGTCGAACAGGTCGGTGATGCGCGAGCGTGTCACCTCGTCGAACGAGACACGTGCAGTGGCGCCAGCGTTGTTCACCACCACGTCAAGCTGCTTCCATCGGTCGATCGCCGTACTGGTGATCAACTCAGGGGCATGCTCCAAGCGAAGGTCAGTAGCGAGAGTCGCTATGCCTGGGTGCATGGCGGCAGTCTCGTCCAGGGCCACCTGGCGTCGGCCGACACCGAGGACGTGCGCCCCCGCCTCGGCCATCGCGACCGCCGTTGCCCGGCCGATCCCGGTACCGGCTCCGGTGACGATGACGACGCGGTTATGAAGGGGGCGAGTGTGCTGGTATTCCATCAGGGAGTCTTTCACTTGCTGTTCGACTGGCGTCTGTGGCCGCTGCCGGGTACGAGGACGTAGGTCTCTGCCAAGGCGTCTGCAGTGGTTGATCACTTCAGAACCACTGCAGGTACTGCGGCAGGCCGCCGGAGCGGATGCCGAGACCGCAGCAGCGCCCCTCGGACCGACCGCCGCTTGCCCGGCGATCCGGTCGGTTCTCGCCCTTCTTGAGGGCGTCGCCGGTGTGCATGCGCAGGCAGAACGCGCAGCCGTTGATCTGGGAGGTGCGGATCCTCAGCAGCTCGACCAGGAGCGGGTCGAGGCCCGCTGCGGCGGCGCTTTCTCCCACCTCCGAGGACAGGGCGATGAGGGTCTTGTAGGCGGCCGGGTGCTGCTCGCCGATGTTGACGCGCTGGGAGTCGGTCATGGTTTCGTTCGGTTCCTTCATGTGGCGTGCGCCGTGCATTGCGGGCACGCGTCCTGATGGCGGGCGCTGTGTGGTTTTGGCAGGGGCAGAGTTCGTGCGGACTGTTGCCGCCCACTGCGTGCCCCGGGCTATGACTTGGGGTCGTCGATCTTGAGCTTGTCCCCGGTGTTGGAGACGAAGACGACCAGGAGCTTGGCGGGTTTGGTCCGGCTGGTGTTCTCGGTGAGGACGTGGTGGGCGCCCGGCTGCTCGACCCAGTTCTGGCCCTGGTGGTAGGTGGTCGCGGGCTTGCCGTCGAGCTTGCTGCGCACGGTGCCTTGGAGGACGTAGGCGTAGACGAACGCCTGGCCGTGCCGGTGCGGCAGCGCGCTTGCGTTGGGCGGGAAGTCGACGATCGCCGAGGTGAACGTCTTGCCCTTCACATTCGGAAGGGCCTGCTGGAGCAGCGGCTTGAGGGTTTCGGTGGGGCGTGTCGATGCCGCGGCCGCAGGCGATGCCATGGCCGCGGTCGTGCCCTTGGCGTGGGTGGGCCGGTCGGAGGTCGAGCAGGCCGTGGCCGCCGTCAGCGTGGCGACGGCCAGGAAGCCGGTGGCGATTCGCATTCTGATCACGAGGGGTCTCCTGGTTCAGTCTTGCGTGACGCGGATGATCGTCTTGCCCGGGGTGCGCTTGCCGGGGGCGAACGCGGCCGGTGCCTCGGCGAGCGGCCGCACAGCACCGACGACCGGCTTGAGCCGGCCGTCCCTCAGCCGGGTGGCCAGGTCGGCGAGGCGGGCGCGGTCGGGTTCGACGACGAAGAAGACCGCCCGCCCGTCCTTGGGCTGGACCGTGGGCGGCATGACGATGGTGACGAGCGTGCCACCGGCCCGGACGAGGGCGGCCGAGCGGTCGAGGATGTCGCCGCCGATCACGTCGAACACGACGTCGGCCTCGCCTGCGTCCTCCAGCTTGTCGGCCTGCAGGTCGATGAAGGTGTCGACGCCGAGGGCGAGTGCCCTGTCCCGGTCGCGGGCCCGGCCGGTGCCGATGACGCGGGCGCCGGCCTCGCGGGCGAGCTGTACGGCGATCGAGCCGACGCCGCCCGCGGCACCATGGATCAGGACGGTCTGGCCTGTGGTGAGGCGGCCGTGGTCGAACAGGCCCTGCCAGGCGGTCAGCCCCGAGATCGGCAGTGCGGCGGCCACGGTGTGGTCGATGTCCGCCGGCAGCGGGGCGAGGTTGCGGGCCTCCACCGCGGTGTACTCGGCGAGGGCGCCGTCGCGGGCCCAGTCGGCCAGGCCGAACACCCGCTGTCCGACGCTCAGCCCGGTGGTGCCGTACCCCAGCTCCACGACGACACCGGACAGCTCGTGCCCGGGCACGCTCGGCGTCCGGTCGCGGCCGGCGCGATCGGTCCACGTGGCGGGCCAGTCCAGCTCTCCGGGGGTGAAGCCCGCGGCGTGCACCCGCACGATGACGTCGTTCTCGGCCGCATGAGGGTAGGGCATGTCCGTCAGGGACATCCCGGCAAGACCAGCATGACGGTCTCGCACAGTGATGGCTTGCATACAGGTCCTTACTGGGAGGGGCGACCCGAGCGCCCAGCGCACTCGCGCGCAGGGCTCAAAGCGGCTGCAGGTGGATGTATGCCGTTCTGCATGATCGATCTCACCTGCTCGCGCGGATTCCTTCGTCGCCCGTTTTCGCGTTCTCAGCAGGGAGACGAGGCAGCCCCTGCGGATGTGACGGCTCAGACGCGCACGAGTTTGTCGGGGTTCATGACCCGGCGGTACGCGGTGATCAGACCATCTGTGATCTGCACCGTGTCGACGGAGTAGACCCGGCCTTCCCGGTGGAACACGAGGGCCGGCTCGCCGCCCACCTCCGCGAAATCGATGCGGTCCGGGCGCCACTGACGCCCCGTGCGCACCATGACCTCGGCGACGCGCTCGCCGCCGTGGATGAGCTTGCGTGCCGCCAAGACCTTGCCGCCGCCGTCGGTGACGTAGACCGCGTCCGGGTGCAGGAGCCTGACCAGGCCGGCCAGATCCCCGGCCTCGTAGGCGGCGCGGAAGATCGTGAGGACACGTTCGCGCTCCGCCTTCGACGCCTGCGGCGTGGACTTTTTCGCTTCGGCCACCCGCCGTCGCGCCCGCGAGGCGAGCTGCCGGGCCCCCGGCACGGAGACGTCCAGCACTTCGGCGATCCGGCCGAACTCAAGACCGAAGACATCGTGCAGGACGAAGGCCACCCGCTCCGGCGGGCTCAGCTCTTCCATGATCAGGAGCATCGCCGAACCGACGGACTCGTCGACGAGTACCGGCTGCGCGGCGTCCGGCCCGGTCAGCAGCGGCTCCGGCAGCCACGGCCCGACATAGGTCTCCCGGCGGAAACGGGCACTCTTGAGAACGTCGTACGACCGCCGCGCGGCCACCGTCACCAGCCAGGCCCGCAGATCACCGATGTCCCGCAGATCCGCTCCGGCCGCCCGCAGCCACACATCCTGGGTGACGTCCTCGGCATCGGCCACACTCCCCAAAAGCCGGTAGGCCACACCGAAAACGGCGGGCCGGTGCCTTGCCCATCCGGCTCCGAGCGGGTCGTCCTGCTCAGACCGTCGGGGCCCGTGCCCGTCACCCTCACCCATACCGATCGCAACCTCCTCCACCGCGAGAATCCAGCGTAGCCATGCGCACTCGGGATCTGGCTGGCCGATGCGTAGGGCGCGAGCGTGTGCCGTGCCCATCAGCATGCGGCTGGGGTCCGCGAGCAGGGTGACCTGCAGAAGGAACCGCCGGGCGGGGGGACTCGCCGCAGTTCGAACCGGTGCTGGAGAAGATCCGTGCGTCCCGCATAGGGCCGGGTCGGCCGGGCGTGCGCCTCTGGGAAGAACCGCGCCTACCTGCGCCACCGGGGAATCCGCTGCACCATTGCGGACAAGGCCGACCAGGTCCGCAACCGCAGGAAGCGCGGGTCCAGCGGTGGCCGGCCACCGAAGTTCGACCCAGAGGACCACAAGGCTCGGCACGCGGTCGAGTGCGGCATCAGTCGTCGTCGAGTGACATCGAACCGTGGCCATCAGGTACGACCAACTCGCGGTCCGCTACGAGGCTACCGTCCTCGTTGCCGCCATCAACGAGTGGTGGTGACGTACTGGTCCGACGACAACTCGAACACCCGTACTCGCCGACCACCGGTGGGATTGACGGTCTCACGGACCAGATGCATCCCCAGTTTCGTCATGATGCGTTCGGAGGCGTCGTTGCCCACTTGAGTGATGCTGACGATCCGCTCCAGCCCTCGCTCTTCGAACCCGAACCGTACGGCGGCCGCAGCGGCCTCGGTGGCCAAGCCCTGCCCCCAGTGGGAACGCCCCAGCCGCCAGCCGACCTCAACCGCCGGCAGTACCTCCGGCAAGAAGTCGGGCACCGACAGGCCGGTGAACCCGGCCAGTTCACCAGTGGACCGGATCTCCACGGCGAACAGGCCGAAGCCCTGCGACTCCCACTCGCCCTCCCATGCCTGGATCCCGCCGCGAGTCTGCTGTTCGTCTCGGACGCTGCCGTCACGGATCCACCGCATGACCTCGGGGTCGGCATTGATGGCCGCCATGGGCGCAACGTCTTCCTCGCGCCAGCGACGAAGGATCAAACGGGGAGTCTCCAGCGTGACCATCCAGTCATTCTGGATCACAGATGGGCTCACCGTCATCCTCATCAGCGCCTGTTGCTCAGGGGTGGGTGAGCGCGCCGATCACCCAGGGTGTGGTAGCCGATCTAGCCGGCGGCGGGGTGGGTGCGGGCCAGGAGAAGGGCGATGTCGTCGTCCACCGGGCCGTCAGGGGCCAGGGTGTCGACGACCGATGTGCATAGGTCGTCCAGACTGGAGATCGGGCCGGCGAGAGCGGTGCGCAGCCGCTGCAGTCCCCGGTCGACGTCGTGCTCCATCTCGATCAGACCGTCGCTGTACAGCGCTATCACGCTGCTGCCCGGTAGCTCCACGTCGGTCGATTCGAAGAAGCCCAGTCCCAGGCCGATGGGTGCCCCTGGGGGTATTCCGGCGAAGTCGACCGATCCGTCCGGGAAGATGATGGCGGGTGGGGGATGGCCGGCACTGGACATGGTGCATCGCTGAGATTTCGGGTCGTACACAGCGTAGAGGCACGTGGCTGCGAAGGCCGATGGTGCGGAGGTGCCGTCGTCGTAATGGTCACGGGTGATGTCGACGGCGAGTTCATCCATGAAACGCAGCAATTCGGCGGGCGGTAGTTCCAACTTGCTGAACGCACGGGTGGTGGCGCGCAGACGTCCCATGGTCAGGGCCGCGTTGATGCCGTGACCGACGACATCTCCGACGATCAAGGCCACGCGGGAATCAGACAGTTGGATGACGTCGAACCAGTCGCCGCCGACGCAGGCGTATGTGTCCGCGGGCAGGTAGCGGGTGGCCAGCTCGACTGTGCTGCCGCCTGACAAGTGGTGCGGCATCAGGGCGCGTTGTATCGCCAGCGCGGCGGTTCGCTCTCGGGTGTATCGCAGGGTGTTGTCGATGATCAGTGCGGCCCGGGCCGCGAGTTCCTCGGCCAGCGCAAGGTCTGCCCTGCTGAACGGGGCCGGGTTCTCGCTGCGTACGAAGACGGAGATGCCGAGCATCGCACCGCGGGCCTGCAGGGGGACGATCATGAGGGAATGCATTCCGGTCTGGCGGATGACCTGTGCCCGATCCGGGTCGTGGTCGAGCCAAGTGCCGGGGGAGGTGTCGAGAACAGGCTCGAAGTAGGACCTGCGATTCTTGAGTACGGCGGTGAAGGGGGACGCCGGCGGAACATAGACCGGTGTTCCGCGCGCCCAGAGAGACTCGCGAAGATCGTCGTGGATGGAAGCGGCGCCGGCGCGGTAGAAGCCGGGGACGCTCGTATCGGTGGACCTGAGGCGTCTGAGCGGCTCCTTGTCCAGCGGCACGGCCTCGACGAGGTCGATGGTGACGTAGTCGGCGAGCTGGGGTACCGCTGTCTCCGCCAGTCTCTGGCTGGTGACCAATGGATCCACATCCGTGCCGATGCGGCTTTTCGCTTCGTTGAGCAGACGCAGACCTCCGATTTGGTGCCCGGTGCTGGCCTGCACAGCCGCAGAGCAGACGCCCACTGGTCGACCGTCCGGTTCATCGAGACGGATCAAGGCAACACGGTAGTAACTGTCAGGGGCGCGAGCCTCGGCCGGCCACAGTTCGTACCCGAGGAGCGGCACCCCGTCGCGCAGGACGCGGGCCATGGCGCGTTCCAGACACTCCGGGTGACGAGCGCGGAGCAGGTCGGTGACATAGCCGCCCAGTTCCGGCTCGGAGCTGTAGATGTCCTGATGGTGAACGCTGTCGTTGAACCAGGTACAGCGCAATTCCCGGTCCCAGATGACCAGGCTGATCGGCGAGTGGTGAACAAGCGCATGCACCGCAGCCGGATCCAGGACAGGCCGGCCAAACATGGTCGGCCCCCATACGAGCCAACCCGCGCCGCCGTCAGCGTCCAGAGGGGTGACCTGCAGACCCGCAGTCGCCTCATGGCCGTCGCGGCGGCGGATCCGCACCCGCCCTGACCAGGGGCTGTCGGCGAAGACACGGGGAATTTCCGGGGCGCCGGAAACCAGTAGCCGCTGGGCGGGACTATGAAGCGCTTGGTCAGCCGAATAGCCCCATAGGCGCTCGGCGGCCCCCGTCCACACGGAGACCGTCATGTCAGCACTGATCACCGCCAGGACGTCACCCGGTTGCACAGCCCACTCTCCAGCTGCGGAGCTCGTAGAACCATTGGTGGACACACTGCCACTATGCCGCGCATGTGCCGCCCCCTCCAGAGCAGGGGACCACTGCTCGGCGACCGCGATGACAGTGTTTTGGCGCGGCAGACGGGCGGCCCTGTCACCGGGGACCGCGGCGGGAACGGGTGCTGCTGGAGTGCCCAGCTCGGCCCCGCCCACGGCGGCCAGGACGTGCCGCCCTGCGTCGCGCCCGCCCGCGCCTCCGACGGTCAGGAGGACCGCCCCCAGCAGCGTGGCCTGCCGCACCGTGTGGTGGGCGGACCGCATGCCGCCCATGCCGCCGGCCAGGAACAACGCGGTGATCTCGAGTCCGCCCGCGGCTCCCTGGGCGACGTGCAGGACGCCGGTGACGACTGAGGAGGTGAGCGTGAGGAGCAGCCCCGTGACGACCGGCTCGCCATGAGGGTGGGTACGTCGCCCACAAACCGGCGCCGGGAATCCTGGGGGACTCCGGCCTCGGGGCGGAGGGAGACAGGGGCGCCGACCGGCGACGCCACCCGTCTCGGGGATGAGCCAGATCGCCCGAGGCGTCGGCGGCTAGGCCCACATTCGTGCCGACCGCCGTCACCCTGGTCCCTGTCTGCGGGTGTCTCGCCGGGGAGAAGCCGACCAGGCCGGCCGCCAGCCCACTGATGGCGGTCCAGGTGGCGACGCCCTGCACCGCCCTTGCGATCATCAGGGACTGGACACCGCCGGCCGTCCAGCAGGTCGCCGTACTGGCCGCCGCAATCAGAAGTGCGGCAAGCAGCACCGGACGGCGTCCCAGGCGGTCGCTCGCGGACCGAGGGTCGGCAGCGCACCGAGCAGCCCCACGACGTACGCGGCGAAGACGACCGTCGCCATGGTGGCCGAGGAGTCCCAGTGCTCACGGTAGAGGGGATAGATCGGTGAGGGTGCACCTCACAGCCGCCATCAGCACGACGGTGGTGACCGTCGGAACGGTGTAGGCGGCGAGTTGTCCCAGACGACGAGGTCTGCGCAGGGGCCGAGCGGCTTCAGCGGCACGCCCGTGGCTGCAGCCGGTTCACTGCGACCACGGCGCATCGGTGATGCGCTCGATCACGGACGTGCGGTGGAAGCCGGGAACGAAGCGTTCCAGGTAGTCCGCATTGACGGTGCCGTACGTGGTGTCCGGACGGTCCTTGAGCCCCTCGACGAACGCCTGCACGAATTCCTTCTTGAAGTTTCCGCGCGGATGAGCGGCGACGATCTCGTCCACCTGGTCGCCCTCCAGGCCGTCCAGGCCCCAGCCGACCACGTCGGTCAGCACGCCGTAGTTCGTGGCAGCGATCTCCGGGCCCATCCGGCCGGGAATCCCGGGCGTCGTGTGCAGCGCGATCGCCGTCCAGACCACGTCGGCGGCGCTCTTGGAGAAGCCGCGGTCGAGCAGGAACTTGCGGGCGTGGTCGGCGCCGTCGAGCTCGAAACGCTGTTCTTCCTCGGAGAACGGGGTCAACAGGCCCGTGTCGTGGAACATCGCGGAAATGTAAAGCAGCTCGGGATCGGGCTGCAGGCCCAACTCGCGCGCGTGCAGGGAGGCGAAGAGAAAAACACGCCGGGAGTGATGGAAGATCAGGGGCGTGGTGGTTTCCCGGACGTGGCTCGTGGCCTCCGCCACGGCCGAGGTCTCGGGGATTTCCACCCCTGCGATGATGTCGGTCATGCGTCCGCTCTTTTCGATGCGATCTGTTGCGAGTGGACTGTGCGTCCGATGTCCACAGTGCCGACCACGCGGACTTCGGCACCGCATCGGTCCGGCCGTGAACCACTTAGATCCAGCCACTTCAGGATGGGACCGCGAGCTCTGACACGCATCGGACAGCGCCCCTCGCCCAATCGTGCTGGTGCCGGCGCCGGTGCTTACATCGCCTCCTTGACCGGCATGCGGACCGCCAACGGGAACGCCGCCATGTGACCCGCCCCAGCGCGCTTCCGTCGGCGGTCGACGGCACCTTCCGGGCACGCCGCGCCGGCGCGGAGGGCGTCCTCCACGGCGGCCGGGGCCGGTGCGGAGGGAGGGGACCGATGCAGTGGCCGAGGTGTGGTTCGTGGTCGTTCCCATGGTCAGGCGGCGGACGGAGTGGTCCGGGAGGAGACGCGTCCGGCCGGCGCGGGAAACCGCGTTTTGGTTACAGTCAAGAGTCGTAAAGAAAACATGTCATTGCCCTGCCCGGCGCCCCTCAAAGCCTCTGCGGGCAGCGGGCCGCAGTTCGCGTAGTGTGCTCGTGCTGCGGGGGAGCGCGGGTGGGCACCCCGGCTTCGGCCGGCTTGTGTGTTCGGAAGGGACGAGATGGCGAGGGCGAGGACGACGCGTGACGGTGAGCGGTCCGACAGGCACCAGGGTCGCTCGGGCGCGGAGCCGGTCGTCTCTACCGGCGGACGACCCCGGGATCCGGCCATCGAGGAGGCGATCATCCAGGCCACGCGCAAGCGGCTGGCCACCGATGGCTACACCTCCATGACGATCGGGGACATCGTCGCGGACGCCGGCGTCACACGGCCGACTCTCTACCGGCGGTGGGCGACCAAGTACGACCTTGTCATCGATGCCCTTGAGTACGGATTGCGCAAGCAGCGCGAGGCCTACCCTCCGCTGGACATGGAGCAGCTGGCCCCGCATGAGGCGCTCGTTGAAGCGGTGCGGCGTCTCGACCCCCGCTACCACAACGAGCGGGCCATGGCCCTGCACGGCAATTTCATGGCCGAGGTGGAGCGGGCGCCCGGCCTGCTGGACCAGCTGCGCGAGCACGGCGTGCACCCCCGGTGTGAGGAACTGCTGATGACGCTCGTCTCGCTGCAGCGCCGCGGCGCCGTGCGCGAGGACGTGGACCTGGACATGGTCGTCACCCTGTGCTTCGGAAGCTACTTCGCCGACTACCTCAGGACCGGCCGTGAGGTCGAGGCCGGCTTCGCGGAACGGGTCGTCGCCGCGCTCTGGCCGACGCTCTCCGTGGATGGTGAGGCCCGGCCCGCCTGACGAAGGTCCTTTCGGTCCGGGGGCCGAGTGGGCACGGACTCCGACCGGCACCGGCGGATCCGGTGCCCCTCGCCCCGGTGCCGAGAAACCGGCTCCTTTCGTTACAGCTGTTGACTGTAACGTAAAGGAGGTGCATCGTTTTCGGGGGAGACCCAGTAGCCACAGGAGAGGACTCCGCATATGAGTGCGGACAGCCGCAAGGCACTGATCGAGCGCAGCATCCCGTTCCTGGCCGAGGTCAGGAACCGTACGGCCGGCAAGGACCTCGAGAGCTGGCTGAACACCACCCACGGTGCCGGCAGCGAGTTGTACCAGGACCTGGCGCACCTGATCAAAATCGGTGTCCTGGAGGAGGGCTGGGCGGCGAACATCGAGGTCGACGGGGCCCGCTACCGCCGCAGCATCATCGCCGAACCGACGGCCGAGACCCACTACTTCAGCATCACCGCTGTCTACATGGACAGTGTCGAGCGCTACCGGGGCCAGTACCACGCGCACCCGTACGGCGAACTGAACCTCGTCGTCCCCGTCGATCCCGGAGCCGAGCTCGCGGGGCCCAACGGCTGGCAGGGGCCGGGCTGGACAGCACCCGCCCCGGGCAGTCACCACTACCCCGAGGTACGCGGAGGCGCGCTGATCGCCCTCTTCTACCTCCCCGCCGGACGCATCTCGTACGACATCCGACCTCCGCGGTCCGCTGGTGCAGCCGCCTAGGCCGGCGCCGCAGGAGCAGGTACGGCCCGGCGGCCGGGTCATTCTGCGCGGCAGCGGTCCGGCGATGAATCACTCACATCCAGAAGTCTGAGGAAGAGAACCGTGAGCTCCGGAACGCACCACCGGGTCACCCTCCTCGTCTACGACGGGGTGAAACTTCTCGACGTCGCCGGTCCCGCCGATGTGTTCGCCGAGGCGAATCGACTCGGTGCCGACTATCGGATCGCTGTACTGTCGGCGACCGGCGCCGACGTCAGGTCGTCGGTCGGCATACGGATCTCCGCCGACGGCAGCCCCGCCTCCGAGCCGGCCCCGGACACGTTCGTGGTGCCGGGCGGGGACGTCTATCCCAGGACCCCCATCGCACGCGAGTTGGTCGAGGCTGCGCGGGACCTGGCGGCCCGCTCCCGCCGTGTCGCCTCCATCTGCTCAGGGGCGTTCGTCCTCGGTGCCATCGGCCTGCTGGACGGAAAGCGTGTTACCACCCACTGGAAGATCGCGGGCGAACTCGCCGCCCGGTGCCCGAAGACCCACGTGGAGCCCGACGCCATCTACGTGCGCGACGGCACCACGTTCACGTCGGCGGGCGTCGCCGCCGGCATCGACCTGGCGCTGGCTCTCGTGGAGGAGGACCACGGATCCGAGCTGAGCCGGGACGTCGCACGCGCCCTGGTGGTCTACCTGCAGCGCGCGGGCAGTCAGTCGCAGTTCTCCGCCCCGCTGCAGGGTGCGCCACCCCGGTCTCCCGCCCTGCGCACAGTCGTCGACCGGGTCCTGGCGGATCCCTCGGGGAACCACTCCCTCGGCGAACTCGCCGAGCATCTCCACGTCAGCGCCCGCCATCTCACACGACTGTTCCGCGAGGAGCTGTCCACCACGCCGGCCCGGTACGTCGAATCGATCCGGCTCGACCTCGCGAAGTCGTTCCTCGCCCAGGGGCACACCGCGACCCAGGCAGCCGCCCTGGCGGGATTCCCGAGCTACGAGAGTCTGCGCCGAGTGTTCGTACGGGAGTTGTCCATCAGTCCCGCTGCCTATCAGCGCCGCTTCCGAACCGCTCGCCGCGCACGGACGGGGCGGTGACGGCAGGCGGGGCCAGCCATGCTGAAGACCGCCGAACTGGAGGCAGCACCGCGCCCCGCCGCCGGGAGGATCCGGGCTGCGATCAGGCGTCGCCGGACTCGTCGGCGGCGGTGAGCGGCGCGCCGGTCATGCGGCCGCTCGACGTCGTCCGTGCCGAGCGCGCAGTCGTCCTGCTTCGATGCGGGCTCCCTCGGCTGTCTTGAGGGCTTGCCGGGGGCGACCAGGTCAGCGCACGGCCTCGGCCGCCTTGCGGAGTTCTGTCAGCCTCCTCGGCATAATGCGAAATACGTATAGAACATGCATCGCTCTTGATAGGGTTCGCGTTATGGGTATGAGCCTGGAGGAGCGGGTGCGGTCGGCTGTGGCGGCGCTGCTCCATGCGGCCGGTGAGTCGCAGACTGATCTGGCTGCCGACCTGGGGGTGAGTCAGGCTCAGGTGAGTCGGCGTCAGTCAGGACTTGCCTCTTGGAGCCTGGCTGACTGCGACGCGGTCGCCGCGCACTACGGTATAGATGTCCTTGATCTTCTGGCTGGACCCACCCGGGCTGCCGAGGCGCTGCCTGCCGAGCGCCGCCGCGTTCCCGGCCGCCGTGCTGTCACCGCAGGCGCTGCGAGCGCCGACGGAGGGGTGTGATGACGGACTTCGGTGCGATCGACGCGCTGCTGGCGGGAGTCAAGAGAGAGGTGGCGCTGCCGCCGGTGGAGGAGCGGCGCGCCCTGCGTGAGGCGCTGAACGTCTCGCGCGTCCAGCTTGCGCAGGCCCTGGGGGTAAGCCCGTCCACGGTCGGGGGCTGGGAGTCGGGGCGGGACCCCAGTGGCGAAGTGCGGGAGAAATACGCGTACTTCCTCACGGGTGCGCGGACCAAACTGGCCGCAGATGAGCCCCCGAAGGCCCCGGCCGACGAGCGCGAGGACATCGTGCCTGCGCAAGCCGAGCAGGACCTCGGCTCGGGTGACGATGTCGAGAAGCTCGCCGTGCCCCGACCGTGCGTGCTGTGCGGGCAGCCCGCCCACCACCAGGTCGCGGGATTCTCCCAGCATCTGGACCCCGACGACTGCGGCATCGCCAAGCCCCCGCCGGCGATCGGGCCAGCCGTGCCGGAGGAGCCGGCTCCGCAGAAGCAAGCCGGGCGTGCGGAACCCGCCGGCCGCCCCGGGCAGCAGGAGCGCGGGGTCAGGGTCGTGCCTGTCGGCCGCCGGCTGACGACCGCCGACTCCCCAGACCTGATCGGCTCCGCCGTCGCGGCCGCGCTAGCCGAGCATTCCGGCGATGTGGAGGCGGCGACCAAGGCGCTGGTGAAGCGGGCGATCCCGGACGCGATGGCCCTGCTGGACCACAGCCGCAAGGGCGGCCGGTACGAGGTGGTCGCGCATCCGTGGCTGCCCGACGTCCTGCGCAAACAGTCCTCCCGCGGCGCCGACCAGATCTGGGAGGCCCGCCCCAAGTGGGCGAGGCCCGAACTGCCGCCGGGGGAGCACGAGATCACCGCGCTCGACGTCAACGGGGCCTATCTGAGTGCGCTCAAGACCCATCTGCCGCTCGGCCAGCTGGAGCACTCCACGGGTAACCATCACGACCGGCGCCGCGCCGGCGTGCATCTGATCACCCCGCCCGACTGGGCACACGACGCCTACCTGCCGAACCCGATCGGCAGCCGGGACGAGCCGGGCCCGCTGTGGGTGACCGAATCCACCCTGCGCCTGCTGCTGCGGATCTCGGGACCGAAGTACGCGCTGTGCGACCCGCCGGAGATCCACGAGTCGTGGACGTCCGGGGCCACGGAGGGCCTGCTGGAGAAATTCCGCGTCGCCCTGAAAGATGCCCGGGACCGGGCGATCGCCGAGGGCGACGAAGTGACGCTGGAGTATGTCAAGGCGATGTACTCGAAGTTCGTCTCCACGCTGGGGGAGTCCAACTACAACCGTGAGCTGTACCGCACCGACTGGATGCACATCATCCGCTCACAGGCCTTCGCGAACCTGTGGTGGAAGGCCCACCGCGCGTATGACGAGGGCCTGATGGTCGTCCGGGCGATGGGTACCGACGAACTCCACGTCATCGGCGACTGGCGTACCGTCTTCCCTGAAGGCCGCGGCGTCGCCGAGGTGAAGGTCAAGGACGTATACCGCGTCGGCACTCCCGAGACGACGGACTGAGGAATCGGCGACGGCCGTACGGACAGGTGGTGACCCTGGATGGGATGCGCCGGTGAAACAACTGTGTGGCATCCTGTCAGATTCCGGCACAAAGTACTGGGATGGCGGACCGTTTCAGCCCTGAATTCCTGTATGATTGATCTATGGAATTTTGGGTCTCGTGAGTGCCCGTCAATGGTTCGTGGGGCGAGGGGTAGAGGGTGCCGGATAGGAATATCGAGTTCGGCAGATACGGGGCCAGTGGCGTCAAGGGGCATGAAGCGGTGGCGCGTCAGCTTGATGCGTTGGCCAATTTCATTGCTACCCCAGTCTCACAGCGGCGTGGCTTGCTTGCGCGGCTGCACTATCTCACCCGGACCGATCGAGCCCGTCAGGCGGCCCGTGAGGTCGGTCTCACCGTCAGCGACCGGACGATCAAGGCGTGGCTGGAGGGCAGGCGCAGTCCGTCGAAGAAGAATCTCCAGGCCATCGAGGTCGCTTACCGTTCGGTACGTCGCCACAATGTGGCCAGGTATCTGCTGGCTCGATTGAACCGCCAGGGCCGTGGAACGCGTGTTGAGTTCCACCCGCTCAACCAGTCGCAGGTTCCGCGCCCGCGCCAGCGGGCCTTGTCGTTCCGCACTCTCAACGTGCGCCACTGGGATCGGATCGTGGAGGCATGGGCCAACGACGACGACGAGGCTCTGGACCAGGCCTGGGTCAGCGACGCGGTGGTGGACCTTGGCTCCGAATGGGGTCAGTACGAGTACGTCACCACCATCGGATTCGCCGCCTGATGCCGGGAAGGAGCCTGGGTTCGTGCCGTTGCCAGGCGTTTGTGTGGGCTCGTGCAGGTGAAGCTTCCGGTCAGACGGATTGATCTAGGCAATCGGTCCGTCTGCCGGAGCTTCACTCATTCGGGGTCGCGCCACGCCGCATGCTCACCGGTCAGCGCCGACGTCAGTCTTGACAATGCCTCCGACAAGGGAGCGGTCGTCTTTTACGGCACGGTCAGCGTCGCCGCGATCCGGCTGTGGATCCGTTCGTGAGAACGAGGAAGGAGAACATGCTCAGCTTTTGAGCACGATCCACACCGCGACGCCGAGGAAGATCCCGCTCCCGGCGAGCGTGCTGATGTACATAGGCCGGAGGTGCTTCCGGGTGAACACCCTGGCGTTCTTGGGGTCTTCGGGCAGATAGACGACCGGGAGCTGGGTGCCAAGGTCCAGCCCAGCCCCGTCCCCGTCGCCACGGGTGTGAACCTGACGGGTCGGCCCTGCCGGTCGGTGAACTCGATGACGGGCGTCGAATTATCGTCCGCCAGCGCCAGGTACTGGTCCACCACCACCCCTCCGGGCGTGGACGCCGTATCGACGCAGCCGCGCTTGCAGCCGCGCCTCTCGCACACCGCCCGACAGGCACAGCAGGCTCGCCAGGCTCGCCAACACGACACAGAACACGTCACGCGCCGTCATCTGTCCCCCTGCTCTCCCTCGCCCAGCGCCACCCGCCACGGGCCGCGTACCAGGGCACATGGAGCACGGCATGAACGTCCAGGTCATCGCACGGCCGGACGGTACCCACTCTGGTTCTCGCGTGCGACGCCGGGGCGCACCCACGACCTGACCGCAGCACAAGCCCAACATGCCTTCGCACAGCCGAATACCTGGCGACTGCTGCGGCGGGGCGGTTGCTCCACCCCGCCGCATCGGCACCATCCTCCAGGCAGTCCACACCCTCCTGACCTGCACGTACTCAGGGCAGAAAGAGATTCAGTGCTCGCAGAGGGAGAATTCTCGTTCGTAGAGCTGCTCGTTGTGTTCGTTGACGAAGAACTTGCGTTCCTGCATGAGTTGTTCGCGGTAGTTCTTGGCCTGTTCAAGCGTCATGGTCGAGGTGTCGGACCATGGTTGTTGCGGGGGAACATCGGATGTCGAAACGATCCTTTCCGACGGGTCGACCAGGAAGAACGCGAGAATTTTGCGATATCCCGGGCGGGTGTGGTCCAGGAGGCGGAACGAGCCGACGCGGTGTTGCAGGATGTTCGGGAACGCCAGGCAGCGGCCCGCTGGGGTCGATGCCGATCCCAGCACCTGGTTCAGTGCGTCTTCGTCCTCCAAGCCATAGACCTCACGCAGACCGTTGTCGTCACTCTGTTCGTAGTCCGGGTCGTCGAGTGCCGCCCGGAAACTCAGCCGGCTTTCGGTGATGTTCTCGCTGTCCCAGTAGTAGATGCCGGTCGCGACAATCCGCTCGTTCAACATCCCCTCGACATGCCAGGAACCGCCAGGGTACTCGGGCTTGTCCGGGGTGAGATGAATGGTGGCGAGCTTGACGATGACCTGGAGTCGGCGACCCCGCAGGTCGACTCGGGCGGATTCATCAGGCAACTCGGGCGGGGTGAAAACGGGGGCGTCCGGGATGACCGGGCGGCGGTTTTCCCACCAGTCGTCCTGGGCCTCTTGCCATGCACGGACGGCTTCTGCGTAGGCCCCATCATCACCGTAGGAGGATCTGTCCGGGTACTCCGGCTTCGAGTCGTACCATCCGAATGGATCGGCCTCGATCCGCAGGGGGCGCGGATGGTGCAGATCGGTGAGTACGTTCTCCAGCAGCGGGCGCAAGCGCGCGAACAAGTCTGGCAGGACGGAGGCTAGTTCGCGATGATTCTCGGGGTGGACGTTGTTGACGTACGAACGGAAGGCGACATCGCCCTCGTCACTGACGTCGACGTCCGTGGGCAGCCACTGGAACTCCTCCGAGAATTCGTACCTCGAGTAGCGGTCCGTCGGGTTCCGCCAAGCCCCCTCGGGCGCGCCGCTAACCTCTCTCACCAGGCAGAACAGTGAGGGATGAACCAGATCCAGTACCTGGCCGTCGGATCCGGGATGCCAGTCCTGTTCTGCTTCGGGGACCTCTTCCAGAACCCGAACCGCCTCACGCAGCCGGGATCTGAGCTTGTCGTCGACCAGTGTGTCCGACTGCCACACCCCGTCAACGGCGGACACCTCGACGCCGGTTCGCTCGTCCCGCAGCGCGGCGTAATGCACCAGTTCGGCAAGCACGTAACGAACTTGCGCTTCGGTGAGGCCCTGGGCGACCGCTTCTCGCGTCCACCTGGCGACGATGTCGGCATCGTTCATCTTGTCGAACCACCCCGGCTTCGCCCGAATGTGTGAGCTGCACTGCATCATCTGAAGTTCCCGCAGCGTTCGCGGTGTCGCGAACGATATGGAACGGGAAGCATGAAAGGGCAGCGGGAAAGCAGGCAGGCCGGTCAATTCTCTTGGTCCTCCCAGTCGGTGTGCGGTGGCGGGAAGGATACTTCAGCAGACTGACACCGGCGGCTGTGGCCCCTGTCAGCGCTGCTCCGGAGGAGTCAGGGCTTCGACTTGGTCGCGTGATGCCCGGACGACCTCCGCCCGCCAGGCAAGTTCACCCCCGCCAACGCAGGATGAAAGAGGTTCACTGGAAGGCAGTGGTGCCGCTCAGCGCAGCGTCAAGTGCACCAGGTCGATCTCCTCATCACGAGCCCGGGCGAAGCACCGGCTCTCTCCCGTGATGACGAAGCCGCACTTCTCCAGCACGCGGATGGAGCCGGTCAGCGGCGGCGTCGGCGTGCAGCGGCCGAGTGGGCTCCAGCTCGATCAGTTCGGCAAGGACCGCGATGGCAATGCCCTGGCCCCAGTGTGCTCGCCCGATGACGTACGTGACCTCACGCTCCCACGGCGGCCCGAAGACAGCGGCGTGTCCTGCTACAGCACCGTCGGCGAGAACGCTTGGCAAGATCACGGACGGGTCCGCGCGCACCCTTGCCCCGTGCTGGTCGAAGTGGCGACGGCCAAAGTGATACCGAGCGCCAGATGTTCGTCCGCATTGGCTCTCAGCTACTCCGCAAGCGCGTCCTGCTCTACTCATAGGACGCCCAAGTCACCCCGCATCCTCAGCAAATCCGAAATCTTCAGGAAAGCTCTCCAGGAACTCGCGGCGCGAAGGGTCGGTCTCTTCTTCGGCCATCGTTCCGAGGAGGTCGATGAACTCGTTGCGCTGATGGCTCGACAGCAGGCTCATCAGGTAGGCGACGCCCTCCAGGACCTTGACAGCGTCGTCTGGATCCATCTGCTCGTCTTCGCAGCTGTCGACGAACCAGAGGACATCGACCAACGCCTCCGCCAGAGCGTGGGTCAGCGACGAGTACACAGGCATCGGAACCGTCTCCCACCAGGTGTCCTACAAGAGATGGCCATCCCACCACAGGGCCGCAGCCGCTCGGAGGCAGCGGGGCAGCGGGCAGCGGCCCTTCGGGCTCGTCCTAGGCAGCCGTACGGCTCAGCCCAGGTCGAAGGTGTTGGGCAGTCCCAGCCGAAGACGCACCTCGTCGACCCGCTTCAGGGGCTCCAGTTCCGGCGGGCGGAACAGTTCCCAGACGCGACACCGCTCGACGCTCGAATTGTCTGCGTCGAGAAGGGCGTTGACCGCTCGCCGTGCGGACTCGTTGGCGCCCTCCATCGTCGCCAGGTCAACGTCCGTACGGACGAAGTCGCCGGCGAGGAAGAAGTTCGGCACCCTGGTGCGGGCCGAGGGCCGGTTGTAGAGGGTGCCCGTGGGATGGATGAGGAGCTGCTCGCGGTTGCGCGGGTCGGGGCCGCCGAGACCCGTCACGGCCGGGTCCATGAACCAGCCTAGCCGGTCCTCGTCGGTGAGGGTCGTCTTGCCCGAGTCGTTCAGCCCGTCCTTCAGCTGGGCCCAGAGTTCGGCGACGATCTCGTCCTTGGTGCACTCGCGGGCGGTCTTGCCGTACAGGATGCCGGGCTTGTCCCACTCGGAGATGATCGTGGACAGGCATTCACGGGCCCGTCCGTCCCCGTAGTCGCGCGAAAAGTCCCGTACGTCCCAGAACTGGGACTGTCCGATGCCGGTCACCGCCCAGGGTGAGTCGAGGCAGTTGATGTGCCCGTGCACGACGGGGGTGGGCGTGCGCAGATAGAACATCACGCCGGTCATCCAGTCCGTCTTCAGCGCGTCGCACCGGCCGAGCTGCGGGTCGGCCGCGCGCAGTGCGTGGCCCCAGGTGGCGCGGGCGTGTTCGACAGGCATCGCCGAAAGGTAGTGGTCGGCGGTGACCGTGCGCTCCGGGCCGCCGTCGCGGGGCGCGACACGGACGCCGGTTACGCGGCCGCCCTCGTAGACCACCTCCCGAACCTCCGTGCCGAGCACGAACTCGACGCCGAGCGAGCGCAGATACCGCTCCCAGGGATCGATCCAGGCCTCGCTCGTCGGGGCGTTGAGGACCCGGTCGACGTCGGCGTCGCCGTCCATGCCCCGGCCGAGCAGGCCCCACAGGAGCAGGGCCTCGATGATGACGCGGCCGACCGTTCGCGTGGAGGCGATCTCGGCGCGGGTGGCGACCAGATTGCGGGTCTGGCCGATGCCGAGGAGCACCTGGTACTCGGCGCTCATCTCTCCGGCCCGGATGAAGTCCCACCACGGAGTCTTCTCCCACTGGTCCTCACGGCGGGCGTCGCAGCTGGTGAGGTGGACGAGCAGACGGTCGGCGAAGTAGGCGGCCTCGTGGGCGGGCAGCCGGGTGCCGAGGTCGAGGACGGACAGGATCTGGTCGCGCAGCCAGGCCGGGGTGATGTCACCGGGCGCGGGCGGGGTGGTGACGCGGCGCAGGGGGAAGTGCAGGTCCGGGCGGCCGGAGCCGCGCGCGAACAGCGCCTCGGTACCGCCGCGGAGGTTGTCGTGGACGCCGCCGGCGTTGCCGGGGAAGGGGATGCGGCGCATGGTGTCCGGCAGATTGCGGTAGAAGCCGGGAAAGAAGCGGAAGCCGTGCTCCGCCGGAAGCGGGGCGCGACCACCGGCGGCAGTGCCGGGGACGTCCATG
This sequence comes from Streptomyces sp. NPDC050743, assembly GCF_044456925.1. Lineage (NCBI taxonomy): Bacteria > Bacillati > Actinomycetota > Actinomycetes > Kitasatosporales > Streptomycetaceae > Streptomyces > Streptomyces sp. NPDC050743. The sequence continues at coordinate 2,334 of NZ_JBITGJ010000109.1, read as the reverse complement.
GAGCGGGCCTTGCCGCCGAGGGCGTCGTAGTACTCGTAGACGGTGACGGCATAGCCGCGTTCGGCGAGTTCATGGGCGGCGCTGAGGCCGGAGACGCCGCCCCCCAGGACGGCGACGCGTTTCTCGGACGCCGCGGCCGCGGCGCTGCCGACGGGCCATAAGGCGGTGGCCGCGACCGCTCCTCCGGCGACCGTCGCCCCGGCGGCGGCCAGGAAGCGTCTGCGGGAGTGTCCGGCGTTCTCCTCGGACTGCTGAGCGTGTTCTGTTGTCATGTGAACCGGAGCGTAGGCAGAGGCCCCGGGAGCCGGAACCCTGTTCCCGCGCCACCCACAGCATCCTCACAATCACAAGGGCTTGGCTGCCTCATCACACCGAATGGCGCAATCATGACAACCCCCACAGGACGGAGTGTGCCCTCCCGGGAAAAGCTGGATGTACGGAAGCGGCCGAGCGGACTGAGGTGATCGCTCATGGCAGACGAGAGTGTGGACTACCCGGGTCTTATCGTCCCCGTCGGGCATGTCGAGCCGGTGCCGAGGCGTATCCGTGCGCAGGTCGGCGGCCGGTGCGCATTCGACACCCGGCACGCGTTGTACGTGTGGGAGTGGCCCGGGTACCCGCAGTACAGCATTCCGCTGCGGGATCTGGCCGAGGGCGTCCTGAGCGACGACGGCCGTGCCGGGCGGCTGGGCCCCGGCCCGGCACGGCGGCACTCCCTGCGGGTCGGCTCGGAGGTCCGTGAGGGTGCGGCGTGGGTCTGGGGTGAGGGAGCCCCGGAGGCGCTCATCGGCACCGCCCGTTTCCGGTGGGACGCGATCGACGCGTGGTACGAGGAGGAAGAGCAGGTCTTCGTGCACCCGAGGAGCCCCTACACCCGGGTGGACGCGCTGCGCTCGTCCAGCAGCGTGCGCGTGGAGGTGGACGGCACCGTCCTGGCGGACGCGCCGTCCTCGGTGAAGCTCTTCGAAACCGGCCTGCCGACCCGTTACTACGTGGAGCGTGCCTATGTCGACTGGACCCTGCTGCGTTCCTCGGACACGGTGACTGCGTGCCCGTACAAGGGCAGGACCAGCGAGTATTGGTCGTTCGCGTGCGGGACCGTCGTCCATGACGATCTCGCCTGGGCGTACGACTTCCCGACGGTGTCGTGCGCCGCCATCGCGGGCATGGTCGCCTTCTACAACGAGCACGTCGACCTGTACGTGGACGGTGTCCTGCTCCCGCGGCCCACCGCCCTCTCGCGGGCTCAGTGGGACAAGCAGCAGCGGGAACATTCCTGAACCGCCACCGGTACATGGGAGGGCCGTCCGAGGGGTCCTCGGGTTCGCGAGCTGCGGCATTTTGTGGTGGGGCGGTGGTGCGGTGCTCGGTGGCCCACGTAGAGAGCGGCCTTACCACTTCCGCCACTTGTCGGTGAGCTGGTACCGGCCCAGACCGTGGCGGGCGGTCAATGCGACGACATCGACGCCGTGCTCGGTGAGCGACTCGTCGATGTAGACGCACAGCTCCTCGCGTTCGTCGGTTTCGAAGGCGTTCCCGTTGCGGGCTTCGTTCACCGCGTTGAGTGCCAGGATGACGCGCTCCACCACGACGAAGACCCGCTCGTCACTGGCATCGACAAGTCCGGGAAGCTCCGTCTCGAAAGCGTCGAGGACTACGTCGGTTGCCGTGAGCAGTTCCTCGGGGAACAACTCGGCCATGCAGGCGCACTCGGGGTCCAGGGTGGCGGCGGCAAGCTCTTCGGCTTCCTCCGCTATGCCGTGCCGCCAGCTCGTAGTCGGTCTCTCAGCCATGGGCAGGACCGTACAGGCCAGGACTGACAGCACGGCTGCTCACCAGCACGACTGACGCCCACGCTCGGCGCGCGCCGGCCGTCCCGGATGGGAAGTCGCGCCTGCCGTGACCGGGCACAGCGGTCCTACAGCTTGGTCATCTTGGCGTACGGGCTCAGGATCCGCACTTGCTCCGACCCGAAATCCACGAGCACCGCGATTCCATCCTCGACGCCGATCACCCGGCCGAGGCCGTACACATCGTGCGTGACCTGGTCGCCCACGGCGAAGTGCTTGGGTGCCGGCGTGACCGGGGCCTTGAAGGGGCTGGTGGGTAGATGACGCTTCGGCGCAGCAGGCTTTGTCATTGCCTCCAGTATGCGTCTACCAACTGCGCTGGTGGCTACCTCGCGGATCGTTGAAGGCTCCCCTCCCTGGAGGGAGGGGGATGCGTCGCCCTCCAGGGTTGAGCGGGGATTTACGGCTCAGGCCGCCGCCGGAGCCGGCGGCCCCGGTGGTCTTACGCCCTCGGCACCGTCCGGGTTCCAACCTGCCCGGACCA
>NZ_JBITGJ010000108.1:19949-22324 GCF_044456925.1 Streptomyces sp. NPDC050743 | reverse complement strand
CGAACCCGCTCCGGGTAGCTCCCACCAGCAACATGATCACTCGGCACGAGACAGGCACTCTACCCGATCAAGATCATCTAATCGAACGACGTTGGGGCAAGGCCAGCCGGAACTCAGAAAACTACCTGTAGACCCCGCTGGGTATCAGACGCGAGAAACTGGGACTCACCGAACTGGCGACGTACATATGTACACCGACAGGTAGAGCGGGGTCCGGGTTGTAGACCGGAACGGACTGATAATAGACCCTCTCGCCCGCATTGAGTCGCCTCTCTATCTCGTTCTCAACCGACCGCATGAGCGTCTGGTTGGCGAACACGGTCGTCGGCACTATGTTTTCGGCCCGCGAACTGCCACCGAACTCGCGGGCGATCAGGTGCGCCCGGTTCCATTCATCGCCGTCCTTCTGCAGGTTCCAACCGGCAGGATCCTGAGGCTCGCGCTCATCCCGTGTGGCGGGAGCCGCCGGATTCAGGCAAGCGAAACCTCCGGTTGCACGCCCCAGAAAGTCCGGTGAAGAATTTCCAGACCTGGCTCGGCGCGTCCGAGCTGTTGAGACAGTCTCGCCCGTTCTGTTGAGCGTTGTCGATGTACTGCCGTTGCGGTGTCTTCACCGCGTTCTCTTCCGCATAGTCCTCGGCAGCACCCAGGAGGACCTTGAGCAGCAACTGGACCGCCCCGCCGGTGACGGATCCTCCGCCGACCCTGGGCGGCGCCTTCATACCTCCGCCGGCAGCACCCGCGTGCGGGACGGGCTTCAGCCCGTAGGGGTTGCCGAACTCGGTCTCACTGAGCGGAACGTTGTCGAGTGAGCACTGGAAGACCTTCTGACAAGCGGAGTCGCAGGCATCCGGAATCGCGGATTCTTCCGCCTTGATCATCGGGGTTTCGCGGTAAGTACCACCGCACATTCCCGTGATGTCACAGCTGGTATGCCCGTCGATCTCGACGAAGCTTGTCGGGTTGCCGCCGCCGAAGGCGTACCGGTTTCCCGTGAACGGGTCGACTCCCAGACTCATGTCGGCCAGAGCGCCGTTGTACATGTCCCGGCTGGTGAAGCGGTTCAGGCCCGGGTTGTAGTCGCGGAAGCCCATGTCGTACGTGCCGGACTGGGCGTCCCAGCGCTTGGCGTTGAACCGGTAGGGGTTGTACGCCTCCTTCGTCGGATCGGCCGCGTCCGGCTTATCGATGCCGGTGAACTCGGACGAATCGTCGTCGCCGTAGGCGGTGTACCCGTACGTGGACTTGGTGTCGCCGTCCTTGTTCGTGAGGGTTTCGACGTCGGAGTGGCTGTTGTAGCCGTAGTAGCCGTCCTCCGTCGAGCCGTCGCTGTTGTGCTTGACCTGCGACAGGCGCTCGCCCCACGGGCTGTACTGGTACGACTTGGTGAGCGTGCCGGCGACCTTCTCGTCCAGGACCTCGACCGTCGATCGCCCCCGGGAATCCCGGGGGCGATCGTTGTTCACATGTGGCTGGGACTCAGCGGCCTGTCAGTCGATGCAGTCGCTCAGGCCCAGCACCTGCGGGTAGTCGCTGGGGAAGTTCCTGGGCATGCCCGGCACGTCGATGGTGCGCCCGTACCACGCCGGCCCGGGACTCGACGGCAGCGACCGGGAACTCCGACCAGTCGCCGTTGACTCACGGACGACCACCGGCCATGCGTCCGGGTCCGCGGGGCTCGTCCTCCAGTAGAAGGAGTCCCCCGAATTCGACCTTCAGCATGTCGCACCCCGTCGAGCCGCCCGTATGTCTACCACGCCTTCAGCTCTTCCACCATGCCGGCCAGCTTCTGATGGGCCGGGTTTTCCCGGAAGGTCGGATAACGCTCGTCAATGAATTCCAGCACCTTACTGGAGAACCTGTAGGCGGCGGCAAGGAATTCGGCGACCGTGCAGTGTCCGGTCACCGGATCCCATGACCTCGTCACGGTTACCAATTCACCATCGGGGGTGAAATGGATCAGCATATCGTTCTCCGTGAAGCTGATGCGTCCAGGGTTCCCCTGCCGAAGGTCACGGGCCGCCAGAACCAGGCAGAAAACGAAGTCCAGGGCCGGAGACCCGGGGATCGACTGCTTTCCGAATTCGTCCGTCGTGATGAAAATCTTCGTTCTGAAGTACTCGTAACGCAGGTCCATCTCACTGGCCCGCACCAACTCGGCGAGCTGCTTCTCGCTGGGCTCCCGAATGGAGTCCGGTACAAAGGCAATGTCGAACATTACGCTCCAAGATATGAATTCGAGGATGCCGGGGTCCTGCGCGGCCGGGGGGGGGGGGGGCCCCCCCCCCCCCCGGGGGGGGCCGCCCCCCCCCCCCCCCCGGCCCCCCCCCCGCCCCCCCCGGGGGGGGGGCGGGGCCCCCCCCCGGGGGTGGGGA
>NZ_JBITGJ010000108.1:0-19939 GCF_044456925.1 Streptomyces sp. NPDC050743 | reverse complement strand
TTCCGGGTGGCCGCCTTTGTGTTCCCCGAAAAACTCCTATTACATAATTACCCCCACATATTTTTTTTTTGGGGGGGGGGGGGGGGCGGGCGCCCGGGCCCCCCCCCCCCCCGCGGCGGGGGGCCGCCCCCCGACATGTCAGGCGACCGGATCCCTAGGGAATCGGGTGAGCAGTTCTCAGGCTGCCATCCGGGTTGAGGATGACCTTGATCCCGTACGCCCTGTTGGTTCCCAGGCCTTGGGACGGAATTCTGCCCATGATTCCGACACCGTCGGGACCCGCATTGATCCTTCCCTCGTAGACGTACCCGTCACGTCCTTCGGAGTTGGGCTTGGCAGGGTTGTTCTTCACAACCTGCTGAATCCACTGTTGGACCTTCTTGCCCTTACCTATGAAGGCACCATCCCAATCCGGATCGTATTCCTTGCCACCGATGCGATGCCCGTCGAGCGTGTGCTGCCAGCCATCATGCTTGTCGGTCTTCCAGATGATGTCCGGGTTCTGCGCACCAGGGTCCGACGGGTCGAAGCGGGGACCACTGCCACCGCTGCTGCCACCGCCACCGCCCGACGAACCGCTGTCGGAGCTTCGCAGATTGCCGAGGTCCTTGCCCAGGCTGGTCGCTCCGTCGACGGCCGCCGTGGCCCCGGCGGCCGCGGTCGCGAAGCCGGATACGGCCATCGCGCCGCCCGCCACACACGCCCCGCCGAGGGTCTCGATGCCGCCGGCGATGCACATCGCAGCGCCGCCCAGCATCATGTCGACACCACCGAACATGCCCGCCACGCCGACCGTGGTCTCGAGAAGGTCGCCGCCGATGTTGGACAGAGTGTCGGAGTTGTCGGAGACCCAGTCCACGGCGTCCGAGCACCAGTCACACCAGCTGTGACCGTCGAGCTCGATGTTGGTGGTGGGATTACCTCCGGCGAACGCGTACCGGTTACCGGTGAACGGGTCCGCGCCGAGGTTCATGTCGGCCAGGGCGCCGCTGTACATGTCCCGGGTGGTGAAGCGGTTCAGGCCCGGGTCGTAGTCACGGAAGCCCATGTCGTACGTGCCGGACTGGGCGTCCCAGCGCTTGGCGTTGAAGCGGTACGGGTTGTACGCCTCCTTCGTCGGGTCGGCCGCGTCCGGCTTGTCGATGCCCGTGAACTCGGACGTGTCGTCGGATCCGTACGCCGTGTAGCCGTACGTCGCCTTCGTGTCGCCGTTGCCGTCCGTGAGGGTCTCGACGTCGGAGTGGCCGTTGTAGCCGTAGTAGCCGTCCTCGGTGGTGCCGTCGCCGTTGTACTTGATCTGCGACAGCCGCTCGCCCCACGGGCTGTACTGGTACGACTTGGTCAGCGCGCCGGCGACCTTCTCGTCCAGCACCTGCTGCGACAGACCCAGGTACTCGTAGTCCGTCGTCTTGCCGGCCGTGGTCTCGGAGGTGGTGCGGTCGAGTGGATCGAAGGCGTACGTGGTCGCCTTCAGGGCGCCAGCGCCGTCCGCCTTCTCGGACTTGATGACGTGGTCGAAACCGTCGTACGTGTTCCGCTGGACGACCTGACCGCTTGTGGTGACGGACTCCTCGCGGCCGAACGGGTCGTAGTTGTAGTTGGCCGAGGCTCCGGACGTGGTCGCCGTCAGCAGGCGGTTGCGATCGTATTTGAACGCGGTCGTGATGTCCTGAACCGTCTGGTTGATGACATTGGCGTTGTTGTCGTGGACGTATGTCTCCGTCCCCGCGCCGTTGCCCGTCTTGACCGCCTGCTTCAGCCGGTCGGCGGGGTCGTAGGTGTAGTCCGTGGTGGAGTCGAGGTACGCCGAGTGGTTGTCGGCGTTCATCTTCCGCGTCACGTCCTGCGACTTGTTCCCGTTCGGGTCATAGCCGTAGGTGTGCGAGGAGACGAGGGCGCCGCCGGACTTCTTCTCGGTGGTGGACTTGACCAGGCCATCCAGGAAGTACGTGTAGTCAACGGTGTTGCCGTTGGCCTTCGTCTCCTGGAGCTGCAGACCGCGGTCGGTGTAGGTGTACGACGTCACCTTCGGGGAGGTATCCGTCGAGGACTTGCCGACCGAGACCGTCTTGACCAGTTCACGAGTGTCGTACGTGTACTTGGAGTACTGGTCCGAGTGGTCGATGGTCTCCGGCTGACCGTCGCCGTCGTAGGAGTACGACGTCGTCTTCTTGGCGGTGCCGGTCAGCGACTCGGTCACCTTCTGGACCTGGTTGAGGCCCGTGTAGGTGATCCCGTAGTTGTCGATCTTCGCGGTCGACGAGGTGTCGTCGATCGAGGTCATGTTGCCGTTCGCGTCATAGGTGTACGCGAACGTCTTCTTCTCGTTGTCGGTGTCGGCCGAGTTGTCACGGACCAGCTTCACGCCGTCGGCGACCACGGCGCCGCCGCTGTTCTGGAACAGCTGCAGCTTCGAGGCGTTGCCCTGCTTGAACGCGTAACTGCCGAGAGAGACCCAGGTGCCGGTGTTGGCGTTCTGGTCGACCGTCTTGTCCACCGTGCCGGTGTCGTACGTGAGGGTGTACTTCGCCGTCGTCGCGGCGCCCGTCACCTTCGGGAACTTCACGTACGCGGTGTACGTGCCGTCCTTGGGAATGTTGAGCGTCCACGTGAAGGAGTCCGTACCCGTGCCCGCCGCGTGGCTGAGGTGGTCGTAACCTTGCTGGCCGGTGAGGTTACCGGAGGTCCAGGTACCGGTCTTCGCCGTGTTCTGGGTGTCGGAGTTGTCGACCAGCACCACCGCACTGCCCACCGGCACGCCGTCGTCCGACCGGGACTTCAGCTTGCCGTCCGGGTAGTACGACCAGGTCATCGTGCGGTTCGACGAGCCGCCCGCCGACGTCAGCGTCCGGGCCGTCTGCTGGCCCAGGTCGTTGTAGTCGTAGGTGGTGGCGATGTCCCACGGGTCCGTGGACTTCTTCACCCAGCCGTTGTCGAAGTAGTCGTAGCTGGTGGTGTTGCGGACCGTCTGCCCGTCGGACGGCGGCAGAGACGTCGAGGCCACTTGTCCGACCGCGTCGTACGTGGTCTGGGTGTAGACGTTCGGGTCGTTGTAGCGCGAGTCGGCCGGGTCGTAGGGCAGGTACTGCTTGACCGGGCGGTTCAGCGCGTCGTAATCGGTGCGCTGCGTGAACGCCGTGGTCGTGCCCGCCGCGACGGCCCGAGGGGTGATCACCTTCGTGGTGTTGCCGACCTGGTCGTACTCGTACCTGGTCGTGTTGTAGGTGATCGTCGAGATGCCGTCGTGCGGGACCTTGACCTCGGTCTGCTTGCCGCGCTCGTCGTAGGTGATGAGCGTGGTGTTGTTCTCGGCGTCCGTGGCCGAGGTGACCAGGCCGTCCTTGTCGTATCCCTTCTTGTTGGTCTTGCCAGCCGCGTCCGTGACGACCGTGGCCCGGTGGTCCAGGTCGTAGGTCGTCTTGGTCGTGTAGTCGGTCGTGTCGGTCGTCGCGTTCTTCTTGGGGTCGATGACGGTGACGACATTGCCGACGTTGTCGTACTCGTAGCTGATGGTGTCCTGGTTGGCGTTCACCACCGACGTCAGCTGGTAGATCGCGTCGTAGTTGTTGGTGGTGACGTAGTCGGTGGTGTCCGACGTGGTCAGGGTGCCCTTGGGCTCGGTAGTCGACTTGACGTTGCCCACCTTGTCGTAGGTGTAGCTCGTCACCCGGGCATCGGACGTGGTGGTGTCCTTGGGCTCCTCCAGCGACGTCACCTGGTCCGCCGCGTCGTACACCGCCTGGTAGACGGCGCCGTTCGTGGCCGTGGAGGAAGTGACGTTGTCGTTGGCGTCGTAGACCGGCGCCGGAGTGGTGATCAGGACGCCCGCGGTCTGGTCCTTGGGCACGGTCTTGACCAACGGACGGCCGAACGTGTCGTACGTCTGCGTGGTCTTCTTATTGTTGGCGTCGGTGACCTGGGTGACCTGGCCACGCTCGTCGTAGACGTACGACGTGGACTTGTTCAGTGCGTCGGTGATCGTCGCCGGGTAACCGGTGTCACCGAAGCCGCTGTACGTCGTCGGGTTGCCGTTGGCGTCGGTCGCCTTGGTCAGCTCGCCGTAGGCGTCGTAGTCGTACTTCGTGGTGTAGTCGTCCGGCACCGTGGTGGTCGCGACTCCCTTGGGGTCGGTGACCGTCTTCAGGTTCCCGAACGAGTCATAGCCGAACTGCCAGGCCCGCCCCTCCGGGGAGGTCTTGCGGAACAGGTCCGCCGAGAAACCGTCCGCGCGGGTCTGGTACTCGTACTTCGCCGCATTTGCCGGCCACTTGGTGGTGTCGGAGACGCAGGTGGACGTCTGGTCCGGCACGCCCGCCTTGTTGTTCTCCGCGTCGCGCTGCCAGAGCGGGTAGCCCGTCTTCTGGTCGTAGCAGTACGCGGTCTTGGCGCCGTTGTCCTCCTCCAGGTACGTGACGTTGTTGTCCGCGTCCCAGCTCATCTTGGTGGTCTGCGACTTGGCGTTGGTCGTCTGGACCGGGCGGCCGAAGTCGTCCGTCACGTACTTCGTGGCGTGCGTCTCGGCGTCCGTGACCGTGGTGTCGGTGAACTTGGTGTTCGCGGTGTCGGCCGCGTAGGCGAAGCCGGTGTCACCGCCGAGGCGGTCGGTGATGGTCTTCGTCCACCAGTGGTACTTCGGGTCGTCCCCGTTCTGCGGCGCGTAGTACGCCAGCTTGGTGTCGTGGCCGCGCGGGTCCGTGGCCGTCACCAGCTTGACGTTCTTGTTGCCCTGGGTGGCGTCGTAGGTGAACTTGAAGTTCTTCGGCTGGGACGAGCCGTCGCCGTCGGTGAACTGACCGAGCAGGCCCTCCACCGTGTAGTAGAAGGAGACCTTGCGGCCCGAGATGTCCGTGACGGACTTCAGGTGGTCGTAGATGTCCGGGTCGGTCAGGCTCGTGCCGGTGACCTTGGAGCCCGTACCGTCGATGTAGCTGTAGGACGCGTCACCCTTCTTGTAGTAGTCGAGCGTCAGGGACTGCCGGCCCGCCGGGTCGGTGACATAGGCGAGGAACTTCGCCGCCTTGCCCTGCGTCTTGTGCTGCTCGTAGGTGTAGGTCTGCGTGTTGCCGTTCTTGTCCACGACAGACGTCAGGTAGCCGTCACAGCCGAAGAGGAAGCGGGTTCCGTCCGGGCGCAGCAGCGTCCAGGCGTCCGGGACCGGGTCCTTGTCCGGGGTGCAGTCCAGGCCCGCCTTCATCGTGATGCGGTAGTGGACGCCCGCGGGGGCCTTCCACGAACCGTCGGGCTGCTTGGTGAAGACGTGCGTGGTGCCATCCCCGTCAGGCAGCCGGATCTCGCTCGCGTTCTGCACCGGGTTCGGGTGGAAGTCCAGCTGTGCGCCGAGCCGGATGGGCCCGCCCAGCTGCGCCGACCAGCCCGCGCCCGTGCCACCGGTGGTGTTGTCGGTGTCCAGCGAGTTGTACGCGAACCGCGCGAACGTCGTCAGACCACGGCCCGGGTTGCTGAACGCGTTGTACGACCACACCGTGTTGCCGGAGGCCAGGTTGTTCATCACCGTCGAACCGGCGCCCGTGTTCTTACCCGTGTAGGAGTAGAACTTCTCCAGGCCCAGCGCATTCGACGTCGGGTCCTCCACCGCCACGTTCTGCTTCAGCGGCGGTATGCCCCCGGTTCCGGCCGACAGCCAGCTGCCGTCGGAGACCTTCTTGACGTCCCAGCCGAGCACGTACTTGGTGCGCTTGCTGCCCGAGTCCGAGTTGATCGGGGTCTTGACCTGCGCCTGGATGGTCGTCGACTGGCCGGGCGAGAGGGCCGGGATGGCGGTGGAGAGCTGGTTGCCGCCGTTCGTCACGTCCGTGCCGTCGGGCAGCTGCCAGGTGTACGACAGGACCCGCTCACCCGTCGCCCACGCACTCGACGTGGTGTTGGTGACCGTGAAGTCCACCGTGTACTGGGAGTTGGGCGTCATACGGGCCGGGGTCTGCGGCGCGTAGTACGTGTCGTCCGTCGTGGAGTCGACGTAGATCACGCGCAGCAGCGGGCCGATCTGCTGGTCGGCGGTCTCCGAGGCCAGGAACATGGTCTGTTCCTGCGGGCCCGTGGCGGTCTCGTCCTTCAGCTTGATGAGGGCGCCGTGGTTGGAGGTGGGGGTGCGGGTCCAGCCCTGGGTGAGGGAGGTCGCGTCCCACCAATGGCGGCCGACGTCGGAGACCGAAGCCACCGTGTCGGAGACGGTGCCCGAGTAGTCGCCGCCCGCCGTCGTCCACGCCGTGCCGGTCGCGGCGTTGTTCCAGGTGGCCTGGGTCTCGGTGAAGTCCTTGTTCAGGCCGTGGAGTTCGTAGATCGCGCCGTTGGTCTTGGTGGTGGTCTCCGCGCCCCACATGAACAGGCGGGACTCCAGCACCGTGGCCGTCGTCGGGATCGCGCTGGTCGGGAACTTCATGACCGCGCGGGTCTTCTCGGTGGAGTTCGTGGGCGTGTTGTTGCCCACGCTCAGCCACTTCTGGCCCACGCCGTCCCGGCTGACGGTGTCCAGGTTGGTGGTCGGGGTCGCGGAGGACAGCGTGGTGTCCGTGACGCCGGGCGTGGTGCCCTGGATCAGGCGCATCGTGCGGCCCGCCTTGGGCACGCCGACGATGCGGGTCGGGGAGCCGAGGAGCTGGCCGTCCTTGGTCTTCACCGCGAGCTGGTAGTAGTACGACCGCCCGATCTCCACCGAGGAGGAGTCCGGCGTCGGTGTCGCGGTGGTGTCGATGTACGCCGTCGCGGACTTGTCGATCGGCGCCACGAGCGTGGCCGCGGACGGGGTGAACGCCTGCTGCGTGGAGCGGTGCAGCTGGTACTCGACGATATCGTTGTTCGGGTCACCGGTGGTGTTCGAGTAGGCCTTCCAGCTCAGCTCCGGGCCGGTGCCGTGGACCACGGTGGGCGAGTTCAGCGTGGTGCCGACCTTGCCGTACGTCACCGTCAGCCGCGGGATCGTCGACGTCTCGCCGCCGTAGTCGCCGTCGCCGGCCTCGTAGCGCGGACCGCCCATCGGGCCGGCCGTCGACTCGTCGGCGGCCTTGAGGATGAACCCGTTGTTGACCGAGGTGCCGTCCAGCCACTGCTGCACGGTGTCGGTCACCGGGAACTTGTGCCACTGGCTGTACTCGCCGATGTCCTTGTTGATCATCGCCGGGTTGGTGAAGCGGACCGCGTCCGCGATCACCGCCGTGGTCGCGGAGGCCGGGCCGTCGCCGAGGACGACCTTGCCCGCCGTACCCGCCGCGAAGTCGATCTGCGCGCCGCCCGCCAGCGGGGCCCAGACACCGTTGGTGCCGGACTGCTGGTTCACCGTGTAGGTGGTGGAGCCGGTCTTGGACGTCACCGTGTACGGGGCGTTGGTGGCGCGGTCGGTGGCGGCGACGTAGTGGACGTCGACCTGGTAGGTGCCCGCGTCCTTGATGTTCGGCTGCCAGGTGTAGGTGTCCCCGGCGACCGTGTCCTTGTTGTAGTGGTAGTCGCCGTTGATGCCGTACTGCGCGAGCGAGGACGTCGTCGCGGGCCAGGAGCCGGTGGCCGCCGTGGTGCCCGCGTCGCCGTCGTCCACCGTGTAGCTGGTGCCGGACAGCTCACCGACGTACGCGCTGGTGCTGTTCCAGGTCGCCGACGTCTCGTCCCAGGGGTTGGTCATCCGGTGCACCTCGACCGGCACCTTCGTGCCGCCGCCGTCGTGGGCGTTGTCGAAGTACATCTCCAGGCGCGCCGAGTCGATCTTCGTGCCCGACGGGATCTCGCTCAGCGGGAACTTGATCAGGGAGCGGGCCGTGCCGGTGGCCGTGCGGCCGACCGACAGCTTCCAGGAGGTGTTGAAGTTCGTCGTCGGCTGGTCCGACAGGACCATCACGTCCTGCGAGTCCGTCGGCGACGGCGCGATCGTGATCGTCGGATCGATCACCACCGGATACTGACGGTCCTTCGACGCCAGCCACTTCGCGTCGGGCGTGACGGTCAGCTTCCAGGACTTGCCGTCCCGGGTCAGCTGCTGCCGTACGGCCGTGCTGTAGGTCTTGCCGAAGACGGACTTGTCCGCCTTCTTCGCGTCCGTCATGAACGGCGCCGGGATCACCATCACCGGCGTGTTCGGCAGCGCGCCGTACAGGGCGATCGAGCCGTCCTTGCGGGCCCTCGGCACCAGACCGTCGGTGTCGAGGGTGAAGGTGAACTTCAACGGGGCGGTGGGCCGTTCGGCGAGGGTGATGTTCTCCTTCACCCGGCCGGGGCCGACACCGTACTCCAGGTCCGCGCCGTTGACCGCGTCCTTGTAGGTGACCGTCGAGCCCTTCACGGCCGGCTTCAGCGCGCCGTGCGTGCCCTCCAGGCCGAGGGTGACCGTGCGGCCGTCCGGTGACCGGAACCGGATCAGGTGGTCCGCGTCCGAGCCGAACCAACTCCGGCCGTCGTTGGTGGTGTTGGCGTAGTCGAAGCCCTTCGCGTCCGTCGCGTGGACGGCCGTGTCGATGGGCTTCCAGGTCGCCTTCTTGCCGGAGCCCGAGCGGTACGACGTCGGGACCGCCGACAGCTCCGCCTGCACCCGGCCGTCGGACAACTGCCAGAACCGCGCGGTCGAGGTGCGCCGCCCCTTCAGCTCCTTGACCCGCCGGGCCTTCGGGGTTTTCTTGCCCTTCGGCAGCTTCTGCCGGTCGGCCACGTCCAGTTCGTCATGGGACGGCGGCTTGTCGAGGTGGTGGTCGTCGTCCGTGAACCAACCCTTGACGGTGTCGACGATGCCCTTGTCGTGGCCGCCCGATCCGGAATCGGACTCGGGTACGGCATAGGCGATCTGCGGCAGCGCGGTACTTGCCACCGCCGACACGACAAGGCAGGAGATCAATCTCCCATATCGGACTTTCACGTCCAGTGCCCTTTCTTTGGTGGCGCACCCGCGTTTTCACCGACGCCCTTGCGCGCGCGTGCGCCAGGGCGAATGCGGGCACGCCGAACTTCCGAACCGGGGAATCCCGGCCGGAGACTGTGTCGAGCCGTGCCACGCGGAAGCGCGCCCGACTGGCGCTTTCAGTCGCTCCTCACCGTGTTCTCGCTGTGTTCTTCCTGTGTGGCGGGCGCCGTTCTAATCACCTCGGTGATGTCCTGTCAATTGCTAACGTAAAAAGGACACTTGACCTCACCTTGGGTCGGAGCCATGTTTTCCTGGCGTCGATTCGCCCGATTCTTCCGCTCGCTGGCCTGTGGCTTTCCTGTGCGCTATAAACCCCGGCTCGGCACTCCATGCGCGAGTGCCGGCAAACGCTGCCGAGCCGAAAGCGGAACCCATGTCATCCACGGAGCCCACGGAATCCACGGAATCCTCGGAAAAGGAGCCATCCGAAGGCGGCCTGGACTGGCGCTCCCTGACCGTCGCCGGGGCGCTGGTCGCCCTCTGCGGTGGACTCGTGCTGTACGGCGTGCTCGACACGAAGGACAAGCCGGCCAAGCCGCATGTCCCGACCGCGGCCGTGACGTACGAGGTGACCGGCGACGGCACCGCCGACATCGCCTACCAGGGCCGCAGTGAAACCGGTTCCGCCACCGTCGACCGTGCGGTCGCGCTGCCGTGGAAGAAGACCGTGGACGTCCCGCTGGGGCGGCCGCCGCTGGTCTCGATCACGCTCGGCGAGAAGGGCGGGCAGGCCAGCTGCTCACTCGCCGTCCGCGGCAGGCACGTCCAGACCGCCTCCGCGTACGGGAAGTTCGGGCGCGCCACCTGCCAGGCCGAGCTCGCCTCTCCGGCGCCCGCCAAGACCGGGTGACGTCCGGACCTTTCCGTGCGCTCTACAAGTGCCGCCTGTGTGACAGGTGGTGTCATCGTGTTCATTTCTAGGGGTGGGGTAGTTGAGTCCTCGCAGGACCCGTGCGTACAAACCGCTCAGCCTGAAACGAAGGGCCTGGCTGACGACCGGAGCGGTCGTCCTGAGCGGTGCGGGCATCGTCACGTACGCGATCGCGGATCCGGGCGCGCAGTCCGACGGCAAGGGGCAGAGCCGCAAGGCGTCGATCCACACGCTGAAGCTGGAGAGCAAGGGCTCGGGCCGCGAGAGCCTCGACAAGAAGGACACGGACCGTTTCAGCGCGGTCCTGCTGACCTGGGACGACCCCGACGCCAAGAGCAAGGGCACGCCCGAGGTGCGTACCCGGGACCTGGAGAGCGGCAAGTGGTCGGCCTGGCAGAAGCTGCAGGACGACCCCTTCCAGGCCGACGGCGCGGAAGGGGCCCGGGGCGACGCGATCCGCGGCGGTACGGCCTCGCTGTGGACCGGTGACTCCGACGGCGTCCAGGTGCGCCTGGTGAACGCCGACGGCACCGAGGCGGGCGGACAGCCGGCCGGCATGGACGTCAAGCTGCTCGACCCGGGCACCGATCCCAAGGGCACCACGGAACCCGCGGCGTACGCGGAGGAGACCACCGCCCCGGCGACGGATTCCCCGGCCCCGACGGATTCTCCGGCGCCTTCCGATTCGGCGGTTCCTTCCGATTCGGCGGTTCCTTCCGATTCGGCGGTCCCTTCCGATTCGGCGGTCCCCTCCGGCTCGCCTTCGCCGAGTGACTCGGCCGTCCCGTCGGATCCGCCGTCCGCTTCGGTGTCACCGTCCGGCTCCGCCTCCCCGTCGCCCTCCAGCACCGTCCCGGCCCCCCGGCCCTCCACGGTCGCGAAGCCGCCGATCACCACGCAGGCCGAGTGGGGCGCGTCCACGGACTACAACGGCACGCCGGAGTACGGCACCGAGATCAAGGCCGCGGTCATCCACCACACCGGCATGGACAGCGACAACACCCTGTCCTGCGCCCAGTCCCGGGCCCGGATGCGCTCCATCCAGCAGGAGCACTTCGCCCGCGGCTTCTTCGACATCGGCTACAACTTCGTCGTCGACAGGTGCGGCCAGATCTTCGAGGGCCG
The DNA here is from genome assembly GCF_044456925.1 of Streptomyces sp. NPDC050743. NCBI lineage: Bacteria > Bacillati > Actinomycetota > Actinomycetes > Kitasatosporales > Streptomycetaceae > Streptomyces > Streptomyces sp. NPDC050743. Next base: position 9,044 of record NZ_JBITGJ010000108.1, on the reverse strand, counting down.
CAGCGGCGGCATGGATCTGCCGGTGATCGGCGCGCACGACATCGGGTTCAACACGAACACGGTCGGCATCTCGTACATCGGCAACTACGTGACCGCGCAGCCGTCCCGGGCCGCGCTCGACGCGATCGCGCGGATCATCGCCTGGAAGTTCGGGATGTACGGCATCGACCCGACCGGCAAGGTGACGCTGACCTCGGGCAGCCCGAAGGGCCAGGACGGCAACCTGGTCGACAAGGGCACGTCGATCACGCTGCCGCGCGTCTTCGGCCACCGGGACACCAACGCCACGGCCTGTCCCGGCGACAACCTGTACAAGAATCTCTCCCTGATCGCCGCGCTGGCCAAGACCCCGGGCGTCTCGCACGCCCTGCGCACCTCGGACTACAACCGGGACGGCGTCAGCGACCTGGTCGCGGGCACCCCGAAGGCCAACTCGCTGACCGTGGTCCCGGGCGGCGTCGACGGGCCGGTCACGGCGTCGAAGGTCACCCTCACGCAGAACAGCACCGGCGTACCCGGCACCACCGAGACCGGCGACGACTTCGGCGCCTCGACCGCCTGGGGCGACGTCAACGGCGACGGCTACGCGGACCTCGCGATCGGCGCGCCCGGCGAGGACGACACCAGCGGGAACGCGGACCGGGGCGCGGTGACCGTGCTGTACGGGCCGGGCCTCAACTCCGGCTTCACATACACCACTTCGGGTGTCACGGCGGCGGGCGCCAAGCTCGGCTCCACCGTCACCGTCGGCGACTTCAACGGCGACGGCAAGGCGGACCTGTTCTCGGCCGGCACGGGCGCGGGCGGCAACTGGAACGTGCGGCTGACCGGCGGCGCCACCACCTCCGGCACGCTCACCACGTCCACCGGCGCGGTGGCGTACCCGGACGCCGCGACCGGCGACTTCAACCGGGACGGATACACCGATGTCGCCCTCAACTACCGTGACTCGGGCGGCGTTTCGCGGGTGGTCCGGTTCGCGGGCTCGGCGAGCGGGCTGACCAAGGCGGGCGTGCTCAGCGTCAAGGGCGGCCGGTCCATCGCCTCGGCCGACTTCAACGCCGACGGCTACGACGACATCGTCGTCGGCCAGCCGTACACCTCGGAGTCCGGCGCCTACAAGGGCGGCCAGGTGACCATGCTGCTCGGCTCCTCCACCGGGTTCACCACCACCGGCATGAAGACGATCACCCAGGACACCTCCGGCGTGCCGGGTGCCGCCGAGGACGGTGACGCCATGGGCTGGTCGGTCTCCGCCGGCGACTACAACGGCGACGGCTACCCCGACGTGCTGACCGGCGTCCCCAACGAGGACATCACGCGCGACAGCGTGAACCGCACCAACGCCGGCCAGGCGATCCTGCTCAAGGGCGGCTCCACCGGCATCACCGGCACCGGCGCGATCGCGGTCTCGCAGGACACCTCGGGCGTCCCCGGCTCCACCGAGAGCGGCGACCAGCTCGGGACGGCGGTGTCGCTGACCGACCTGTCCGGGTACGGGCGGGCCGACCTGACGTTCGGCGTGGGCGGCGAGGACGGCGGCGACGGCATCCTGATGTACCTGCCGAGCAACAGCACGGGCCTCGGCTACTCCCAGACGGCGGTGCTCAGCAAGTCCGCCCTCGGTACGCCGACGGACGCGGCCCTGGGCACGAACCTGACGCCGTGACGCTCCCGGCCGGGGCCCGCCGCGCGTGCGGGCCCCGGCCGGTCAGCGGGAGCCGGTCGCGTCCCGGCACAGCAGGCGCAGCGAGCCGTTGCCGTCGTAGGCGCGCCGGGCCTCGTCGATGGGGTCCCAGAGCCGGCCGTCGGGGGTGCGCACCCAGTGCTCGCCCCCGGTCGCCCACCACTCGGCGCCGCTCTGCCGGACGATCACCTCACCGGCGTAGGCACCGAAGCCGCGCAGCACGCTCTCGACGGCGGCGTGCGGCGGCCCCTCGCGCCGGATCTCCTCGATCATCCGGTCCACCCGCCACAGGCTCTGCGCCGAGTAGTCGAGCCAGACCCGGGCGCCCTCGCGCATGGTCGCCACGGTGTCCGCGGCCCACCGCACGGGCTTCGCCGCAGCGTGCGGCCTGGTCTCCTGATGTGCTGTCACGTACTGGGCTGTCACATAAGGAAGAGCGAGTGGGACGAGGCAACCGTCACCGCATTTCGAAGCGTTTCGGCAACCGTCGCAGGACTAACCCACGTCCACCGCACCACCCGCACAGGACTCGCGCACACAGGGGGGTTTGAGCCGCTCAGGCCCCGCTGCGCGCCCGCCGCGACACCACCGCGCGCAGCACCCGACGCCCCTCGATCGACAGATCCAGCGCACGGCGCAGGCCGTGCGGACCGTGCTCGGCCAGAAGGTCCAGCACCGCCGCCTGCCGCCGCAGCTCCGCCGCGACCAGCGGAGGCAGATCCGCCGTGTCCCCCGCCCGCCCGGCGTCGAGCCCCTCGACGGACGACGTACCGTCCGCCGCCGGATCCAGCAGCCGGTGGATGCGCAGGGAGGCGACCGAGCAGGCGTCGGCCCAGGGCCGCAGCGCGTCGGCGGTGCGCTCGGCCGGGGCCGCGTCCAGCATGCGCCGGACGAGCAGCGCGGCCTCGTCGTCCGGCTGCCCGGCACCGAGCGCCGCCCGCGCCTTCTCCAGGCTCGCGCCCCAGCCGGAGCCGTCGGCGAGGCTCGCCCACAGGGGCCGCAGCAGTTCGTCGTCGGCGCCGAGCAGGGGCAGGCACCGATCCAAACAAGCCAGCCCGCCGGCGGCCAGTCCACGTTCGTCGGCCTGTGCGATCCGTTCCACCAGGCTCATGAAATGTCTCCCTCGCCGGGGCGCCGACCGTTACGGAGCCCGCACTTCCCTTTACTGCGTGATACGGCGCGGGAGTGTCACAGCAGAGGTTTTCGGCCAAGTCAGCCCAGCCGGTCCGCCAGGTGACGGAAGTCGGTCCAGGACATCGCGGGCGTGCCCGGGTCCCACAGCTTCTGGGCGGTGGCCCGCAGCGGCATCCGGATGCCGGCCGCGACCTGGGCCTCGGTCTGCGCGTTCGGGAAGTCGCCCCACACCGCGAACGACCCGCCGAGGATCTGGCCGTCGTACCTCGCCGGTACGGCCGTCGTGCCGCGCAGCACCCGCGGGTTCCACTGCTCGTAGATCCGCTGTCCCGTCGGATAGACGAAGGTCTGCGGCTGGCCGAGGACGTAGTAGAGGAACTCGTCGTTGTAGTTGATCACCTTGCGGCCCGCGCTCAGGTACTCCACGGGCTGCCGGGCACCGATCTCCTTGCCGGTCCAGTAGGCGACCTGCAGGTCCTTGGCCGCCTGCACCGACGTACCGCGGTAGAAGCCGTCGTTCCAGGCCCGCAGGGTCCTGTCGTGCGCGCGGACGGTGCCGGCGCGGTCGTTCAGCCAGCCGGTGGCGAGGTCGGCGACCGTGCCGGTGGAGCCGTACTTCTGCCGGGCGGCGGCCGCGAGCTGCGGGTAGGAGGCCTGCGGGTCCTTCACGGTCAGCGCCTGGTACTCGTCGCCGCCGAGGTGCCACTGGTCGCCGGTGAACAGCCCCGCGTACTCGTTCAGCAGATCGTCGACGAGCTTGGCGGAGGCGGGCTTGGAGATGTCGATCGCGCCCTTGGTGGCGATGCCGCTCGCGTTGCGCAGCTGGAGGTCGGGGTGGGCGGCGAGGACGGCGCCCAGATGCCCCGGCGAGTCGATCTCGGGCACGACGGTGATGTGCCGGCTGTTCGCCAGGTCCACGATCCGCTTGACCTGAGCCTTGGTCAGATGGTCCTTGGAGACGATCTCGGGGTGGGTGCTGGACTCGATCCGGAACGCCTGGTCGTCGGAGAAGTGCAGCCCCAGCTCGTTGAACTTCAGGTCCCCCAGTTCCCGGATGCGGTCCTCGATCCAGGACTCGGAGTACGGCTTGCGCGCGATGTCCAGATTGAACCCGCGCACCGGCTTGGCCGGCTCGTCCCGTACGACCCCCTCCGGGGCCGTGCCACCGCCGTGGACCTCCTGCTTGAGGGTCCGGGTGCCGTAGAAGACGCCGGCCTCGCCGGGCCCGCTGATGTCGACCCGCCCCGAGCGGACGGTCATGGTGTACGACTCCTGGTTCCCGTCCCCGCCGCCGAGCGCCAGCCGTACGTCCCCGGCCCGCACGTCGTCCTTCTCCCCGGCGTAGGTCAGGCCGAGCTCCCCGGCGATCAGCCGGCCCTCGTCGGCCAGTTCCCCGTCGCTGATCACCACCCGGTCCGCCTTCTGCGGCTTCCAGCCGGGCCCGCGCGCCGGGGTGTGGGAGCGCACCGCGGGGATCGTGCGCGGTGCCTGGGACAGCGGATAGGTCTGGTGGGGCGTCGGACTCGCCGAGGGCGTGGCCGTCTCGCTGCCGGCCCCCGGGCCGACCGACGACTGCCGCGCACCGCCCTCCTGGCCGTCGCCGCCTCCGCCTGAGGAGGCCCACACGCCGACACCCGTGCCGAGCGCGACGGTCCCGACGACCGCAGTGGCCACCATCGCCCGCTTCCGTATCACCTGCTTCGCCGAAGCAGGGCGCTTGTGCTGGGTCACGCTGCCAACGTACGACCGATCGGCACTTCGTCCGTCATCGAGACGCTCCGAAACTCTCCCGTCCGGGTGAATTTCAGATACCACGCGGACAGACAGTGACCACTCTCGATAACGTGACGACACATCTTTCACAGCATCCCCTGCCACGCCACATGTGACGCGAGGACCCACGCTGCCCGCCCACCACCACCCGTATCTCCCCAAGCCCCTCGACGCCTTCAACGCGGCACCCGCCGACGAGGCACGCGCGCTGCTGCTCCACTGCCTGCACAGCCTGCGCTGGTCCCACCGCGTCGCGGACCACCGCCCCTACCCCGACCTGGACTCCCTTCTGGCCGCGGCGGACGAGGCGGCGTACGACCTGTCACCGAGCGACCTGTCGGAGGCCCTGGCGGGAGAAACCCTTCCCGACCTGCCCGAGGACACGTACTCGGCCGCCCACATGGCCCTGAGCGCGGCGCACGCCGCCTACGAGGCGAGATTCGGACACGCGTTCGTCATCTACCTGGGCGACACCCACCCGGACGAATCCCTCGACCGGATCCTCGAGGCGATCCGATCACGATTGACGAACGATCCCGAGGAGGAGCGGGTGACAGCGGCGGACGAACTGCGGCGCCTGGCGAGCGAACGGCTGCTGGCCCTGCTGAGAGGCCCGAGGCCGCGTCACCCGGCGGCTCCGCCGCGGGGCGCGGCCGGCCACAACGCACCCGCACACGGCAGATAGGGGCACACACCGCCCCGGCAGCCGCGTCCGCTCCCCCATCCGGTGCCAATTTGATCACACAAGGTAGGCCCCCCGTAAAGCACGGCGCAGCGTCTCGCTACGATGCAGAGGGCCGGTGGACCGTACCCGGCCGGGCCCGACCGACAGTGAAGCCGGCGCGGCCCTAGTCCCCGCTCCCGGAGGGTTCTTCCGTGCCGGCTGGAACGCTGTACCGCGGCCGGGAAGGAATGTGGTCCTGGGTGGCTCACCGAGTCACCGGCGTCCTCATCTTCTTCTTCCTGTTCGTTCACGTGCTGGACACCGCTCTCGTGCGTGTCTCCCCCGAGGACTACGACAAGGTCGTAGCCACGTACAAGACGCCGATCGTCGCGCTGCTGGAGTACGGCCTCGTCGCCGCCATCCTCTTCCACGCGCTCAACGGCCTGCGCGTCATCGCCGTCGACTTCTGGTCGAAGGGCCCGCGCTACCAGAAGCAGATGTTCTGGACCGTGATGGGTGTCTGGGTCGTCCTGATGGTCGGCGCGATCTACCCGGTCCTCGGCCACGCCGCCCGCGTTCTCTTTGGGAGCTGACGCCGATGTCCACGACTGAAACCACCACGCCCGGCGTCGGCCCCGTCGAGGGTGCCCCCGTCTACAACGTCGACAACCCGGCCCCGCTGATCGAGGCGCCGCGCAAGCGCACCAAGAAGTCCCCCAAGTCGACCCGGGGCAACTTCGAGCTGGCGGCCTGGCTGTTCATGCGCCTGTCCGGCATCGTGCTGGTCATCCTGGTCATCGGCCACCTGCTGATCCAGCTCGTGCTGGACGGCGGCGTCTCCAAGATCGGCTTCGCCTTCGTGGCCGGCCGCTGGGCCTCCCCCTGGTGGCAGGTCTGGGACCTGCTGATGCTGTGGCTCGCGATGCTGCACGGCGCCAACGGCCTGCGCACGGTCATCAACGACTACGCCGAGCGTCCGGCCTCCCGCATGTGGCTGAAGGCCCTGCTGTACACCGCCACGGTGTGGACCATCCTGCTGGGCACGCTGGTGATCTTCACCTTCGACCCGAACATCCGCTAGGCACGGGGCTGCGAGAATCATGAAGATCCACAAGTACGACACCGTCATCGTCGGCGCCGGTGGCGCGGGCATGCGCGCCGCCATCGAGGCGACGAAGCGCAGCCGCACCGCCGTGCTGACCAAGCTCTACCCCACCCGCTCCCACACGGGCGCCGCGCAGGGCGGCATGGCCGCCGCGCTCGCCAACGTGGAGGAGGACAACTGGGAGTGGCACACCTTCGACACGGTCAAGGGCGGTGACTACCTGGTCGACCAGGACGCCGCCGAGATCCTGGCGAAGGAGGCCATCGACGCCGTCCTCGACCTGGAGAAGATGGGCCTGCCGTTCAACCGGACCCCGAACGGCACCATCGACCAGCGCCGTTTCGGCGGTCACTCCCGCAACCACGGCGAGGCGCCGGTCCGCCGGTCCTGCTACGCCGCGGACCGCACCGGCCACATGATCCTCCAGACGCTGTACCAGAACTGCGTCAAGGAGGGCGTGGAGTTCTTCAACGAGTTCTACGTCCTGGACCAGCTGATCACCGAGGTCGACGGCGTCAAGAAGTCCGCCGGTGTGGTGGCCTACGAGCTGGCGACCGGCGAGATCCACGTCTTCCAGGCGAAGGCCGTCATCTACGCCTCCGGCGGCTGCGGCAAGTTCTTCAAGGTGACCTCCAACGCGCACACCCTCACCGGCGACGGCCAGGCCGCCGTCTACCGCCGCGGTCTGCCGCTGGAGGACATGGAGTTCTTCCAGTTCCACCCGACCGGCATCTGGCGCATGGGCATCCTGCTCACCGAGGGCGCCCGCGGCGAGGGCGGCATCCTGCGCAACAAGGACGGCGAGCGCTTCATGGAGAAGTACGCTCCCGTCATGAAGGACCTGGCGTCCCGTGACGTCGTGTCCCGCTCCATCTACACGGAGATCCGCGAGGGCCGCGGCTGTGGTCCCGAGGGCGACCACGTCTACCTCGACCTGACCCACCTGCCGCCGGAGCAGCTGGACGCCAAGCTCCCGGACATCACCGAGTTCGCACGCACCTACCTCGGTATCGAGCCCTACACGGACCCGATCCCGATCCAGCCGACCGCGCACTACGCGATGGGCGGCATCCCGACCAACGTCGAGGGTGAGGTCCTGGCGGACAACACCACCGTCGTCCCGGGTCTGTACGCGGCCGGCGAGGTCGCCTGTGTCTCCGTGCACGGCGCCAACCGCCTCGGCACCAACTCGCTGCTGGACATCAACGTCTTCGGCCGTCGCGCGGGCATCGCCGCCGCCGAGTACGCCCACAAGGCGCACTACGTCGAGCTGCCGGAGAACCCCGAGTCGTTCGTCGTCGAGCAGATCGAGCGGCTGCGCGACTCCACCGGCAACGAGCGGGTGGCCACGCTCCGTCGTGAGCTGCAGGAGACCATGGACGCCAACGTCATGGTGTTCCGCACCGAGCAGACGATCAAGACGGCGGTCGAGAAGATCGCCGAGCTGCGCGAGCGCTACAAGAACGTGGCGATCCAGGACAAGGGCAAGCGGTTCAACACCGACCTGCTGGAGGCCATCGAGCTGGGCAACCTGCTGGACCTGGCCGAGGTCATGGCCGTCTCGGCGCTGGCCCGCAAGGAGTCCCGCGGCGGTCACTACCGCGAGGACTACCCGAACCGCGACGACGTCAACTTCATGCGCCACACCATGGCGTACCGCGAGGTCGGCGCCGACGGCTCGGAAACCGTCCGTCTCGACTACAAGCCGGTCGTCCAGACCCGCTACCAGCCGATGGAGCGTAAGTACTGATGGCTACCCCTGTTCTGGACAAGGAAGAGGCGGCCGGCAAGCCCGAGCCCGGTTTCGCCGACTCCCCCTACATCACGGTCACCTTCCGGGTCCGCCGGTTCAACCCGGAGGTCTCGGCCGAGGCGGCCTGGGAAGACTTCCAGCTGGAGATCGACCCGAAGGAGCGTGTCCTCGACGGCCTCCACAAGATCAAGTGGGACATCGACGGCACCCTCACCTTCCGCCGCTCGTGCGCGCACGGCATCTGCGGCTCGGACGCGATGCGGATCAACGGCAAGAACCGCCTTGCCTGCAAGACGCTGATCAAGGACATCAACCCCGAGAAGCCGATCACGATCGAGCCCATCAAGGGCCTGACGGTCCTGAAGGACCTGGTCGTGGACATGGAGCCGTTCTTCCAGGCGTACCGGGACGTCATGCCGTTCCTGGTCACCAAGGACACGAACGAGCCGACGCGTGAGCGGCTGCAGTCGGCCGAGGACCGCGAGCGCTTCGACGACACCACCAAGTGCATCCTGTGCGCCGCGTGCACGTCGTCCTGCCCGGTGTTCTGGAACGACGGCCAGTACTTCGGTCCGGCCGCGATCGTGAACGCCCACCGCTTCATCTTCGACAGCCGTGACGAGGCGGGCGAGCAGCGCCTGGAGATCCTGAACGACCGTGACGGCGTGTGGCGTTGCCGTACGACCTTCAACTGCACGGACGCCTGCCCGCGCGGTATCGAGGTCACCAAGGCGATCCAGGAAGTGAAGCGCGCGCTGATCACGCGTCGCTACTGATCCGCCGTTCGCCTGCGGCACCTCGGGCCCCGTCTCCGGTCGCGCACCGGGGCGGGGCCCTCGCCGTACAACTCTCCCGTGCCGCCGTGTGTCTCCTGTGTGTACGCGATCAAGGAGACACATGCGCACGTACAGAAGGCTCGCCGTGGCGA
>NZ_JBITGJ010000107.1:0-22682 GCF_044456925.1 Streptomyces sp. NPDC050743 | reverse complement strand
TGGACGCACCCGCGATCAACTCTTGGCCTGGACCTCTACCCGCCGATTGCTGCCCTGACCGGCCAGCCAGAACCAGAGCATCCCAACAGCCAGGGCTCAACTCGAAGTTCAGAGAAGCCTGCATCCGCTGCCCGATGCTCCAGGTCAACCCCAAGATGCTGCCCCGCCTCGCAGAGATTGAGAAGGACCTTCTCCTCCGCCGCAAGCGGGCCCAGGAAGAGCAGTGGCTCGGCGAGGTCGAGGGAATCGACTCAACCCTGACCTTCCTCCGCTCCAAGCAAGCAGAGGCAGCACGACTAGCCCAGAGAACAGTCGTCGACCTCGACGTCCCCCGCCCTCGATCCCGTCATCAGTGACCTCGGCGTCCCCCGCCCCGCCCCGCCCCGAGGAGATCAGTGATCCCCCCACGCCGGCTTCACCTCCCTATAGCGGGAGGTCCGTCCACGCTCTCAAGAGCATCCGTCCACCACAGCTGCGATGGCGTTCTGGTAGCGCTGAGGCTCACCCGAGGCTGCGTGCCCCGCTGGGCCAAAAGCTTCACTATGGGCGACGAGCCTGAAGATCAGTGCACGAATGAGCATCTGCTTCCATTCGGGATCGTCATGGCCGGTCACCAGGTCCAACGGAACGTCGAACCACAACAGCCCGTCCGCAATGATGATGGCCTCGGCGAACACGGCTGGACGCCAGTACGGCGAGAAGTCGATGACGGCGGGCTCTTCACCAGGAGCGAAGAGCAGGTTCCCGGTCAGATCGCCATGAATGATCTGCCCTCGTGGCTCAACCGGGCGCCTGAGCGCCAGCAGCTGAGCCAGTGGATCGGCAAGGTCAGGAAGAACCTCAACGGTCTGCTCGCCCCAGGCGACCCTGTCACCTACAGCCCAGGGATGAGTACGCCGGTCAAGGAACGCGGGGCGGGGAACCTCCTGCAATGCCGTGTGGAAGGCTCGGCTCGTAGTGAGCGCGGACGCCCAGCGCCCTTGGAGGCCGGTCTCGCCGGCCACAAGCTCTGCGGCAGCCCAGCCGTCGACTACACACCGTCCGTCCGTCGCGCGAAGCGGGCGCGGGACACGGAAGCCTGCTTGCCCGACGAGGCACTCGAAAAGACCCGCTGCCCACTCGACCTCTTCTGTCTCGGCCCGGCCCACCGGCTTGAACACGAAGCTGCCTGCGCGGACGCTGCGGCCCTCGCCTCCCGCCAAGGGGACGGCGACGTCCCTGACCCCGAAGGCATCGAGAACAGCAGCGGGCGGGAGATGAACCTCGTTTGTGGGGTCAGCCATATGCCGATCCTGCCGAAGCACCTGCACTCGAGGCATCCACATTTCCACCAGCTCTGGTTTCAGCCGGAAGCCCGCACCACCCATCAGGGTGAAGTGCAGAGAAGGAGCCTGCTGTGCAACGGCGTCCTTCTCTTCGAGGACACCGGCGAGCTGCTCCCCGACGGCCGGGTCATCGCCCCGCACCGGCCCGTCGCGGCCCTGGCCTGACGGCTGCCCGATCCGCCCGCCCCGACCGCTGAACCTTCGGCGTCTGGGTCGGGCGGTGACTGGGAGCCGGGCAGTCCGGACGCTCCGGCCCTCGGTCCGGTGTACGCGATGTGAGGAGATCACGTGACCCAGCAGCAGACGCAGGCCACGCGCCCAGACCACCTACACCAAGGGCGACATCGTCCTGTTCCGCGACTTCGAACGGTTCTGGCTCGGCAAGCCCGGCCACACCTTCGTCAGCCGCGTGGAACGATCCTGGCGGCACGCCGACACCGGCAAGGTCCTTCTACGACCTGGTCGAGCTGAGCGGCACCCGCCACCGCGCCGGGATCGACCCCGACTACATGCGTCTGCTCCCGGCGACGGACGCGATGCACGACATCGACACCGCGCTGCTCAGCGAGCCGGACACCGGGGCGATGACCCCGGCCGCCGTCGCCTGGCTGCGCCAGCACCTCGCGGAGAGCAGCACGCTGCCCGCCACGAGCTGACCACCTGCCCCTTGGCAGAACGACCCTCCGGGCCCCCGGCATTAGCGCTGCCGGGGCCCCGGAGGGCCTGGTCACGACCCTACCGACCGCCACTGATCCACGGTGCCCCTTCTGCACGGAGGCGCCCGGAAGAGAGGACACCCCCGTGGCCAACACCAAGACCGCCCGCCGCAGGCGCCAGCCCGCGGCGACCCCGAAGCCCCGCGGCGGGCGTGCCAAGGCGACGCCGGTGAGCGTTCCCGCTCAGCCCACCGCTCCCGAGCCCGAGACCGCCGCCCCGGCGGTGTACCCCGAGGCCGACCCGCACCTGGCCGACAGCGCCGACCGTGGCGCCGACCTCCGGGGGCTGGCCGCCGACGATGCCGCTCGGATGCTCGCCGACGGTCAGGCGCGCGCCGGTGAACTGCTGAACGCGGCCCGTACGGAGGCGACTGCGATCACCGAGGCCGCCACGACCGAGAAGGCTCGGATCCTAGCCGCCACGGCGGCCGCCGACCAGATCCGCACAGAGGCGGCGACCAGCGCGGCCGCCGACGCCGACCAGGTCCTGGCCGACGCCGAAGCGAAGGCGCAGCAGCTGCTCGCCGCCGCCCGCTCCGAGGCCCACGGCATCACGACGGCCGCGACGGGCAAGGCCGACCAGATCCTCGCCGACGCGCGCCTCCAGGCGCAGGATGTCGTCACCGAGGCGAAGGAGGCGGCCCGCGAAGTGCGGGCGGCCGCCGACCGGGACGCGGCCACGGTCCGCGCGGACGCCGACGCCCGGCGCACCGAACTGCTGGCCGACGCGGACCGCACCGCGACCGAGACCCGCGCCCGGGCCACCCGGGACGGCGACCAGGTCCTTCAGCGGGCCCGCGCGGACGCCGACCGGATGCGCGAGAGCGCGAACAACCACGCCGCGCAGGTAAGGGCCGGAGCTGAGAAGGTCGCGGCCGGCCTGCGCCAGGACGCCGACCGCGCCCTGGCCGACGCCCGAACTTCCGCTGAGGAGTTGCGGGCAGCCGCCGAAAAGGACGTCGTCCGGCTGCGTGAGCAAGCGGAGACGGACGCGACCACGGCCCGGGAGGCAGTGGCGAAGGCCGCCGCCGACCTGGCCGCCGCCGCGCAGGCCCGCGCCGAAGGCGAGCGGGTCCTCAACGAGGCGGCGCAGCGCACCGTTCAGCGGGCCCGGCGCCGACAGATCCGCGCCGAGGCCCGTGCCGCGCGCCGCAAGGCTCGCCACGACACCCGGCCCGCCGGCGGAGTCCCGCCGCTGTCTGGGCAGGAGCTGCTCGGAGCCGTCGCGATCGTGCTGGCCGCCGCAGCCGTCTCCACCCTCGGTCTGCTGTCCTCCTACACCGCGCTGGAGACCAAGGCGTCGGGGTGGGGCTGGGACTGGCCGTGGCTGCTGCCGGTCGGCATCGACGTCGCGATCCCGGCCTTCACCGGCGCCAACCTGTTCCTGATCCGCACGGGGATGGAACTGCGCTGGATCCGCTGGGTCCCCCGGGCGCTGACGGCGGTGACCGTCTACCTGAACTGGAACGCCTCATACTCCGCCTCGGGCCGCATCGGTCACGCCGCCCTCACCCTGCTGTGGGTGATCTTCTCGGAGATCGCCTCCCACGTGTACGCCACGAGGATCGGCGCGGTTACCGGCAAGGTGCGGATGGAGACGGTGCGCCGCAGCCGCTGGATCCTCGCCCCGATCCCCACCGCCCGGCTTCGCCGCCGGATGATCCTGTGGGAGATCACCTCCTACGAGGACGCGCTCACCCGGCTCCAGCAGGAGACCTGGCTGCGAGCGCAACTCCGTGAGGAGCATGGGCTGCTGTGGCGGTGGAAGGCTCCGCTGGAGCAGCGGATGACGCTCAAGCTCGGCAGCGCGCCCGCCACGCTCGCCGACACGCTCACCCTCGACGACGCTCACACCATCGAGCGCGTTGAGGAAACCGGCGACGCTCACGACGCTCACCCGGAGGTGAGCGCGCTCACCTCCGGCAACGGTGAGCGTGAGCGCCCGGCGCGCACCGCAGGCGCTCGCGACCGTGAGCGCGTCAGTGATGGCGACGACGCTCACCGAGCGGACAGCCCCCGCACGCGCAGTGAGCGGGACGCGCTTACCGAGCGCCGCCACGAACGCATCCGTCTCCTCTACACCGAGCTCGGGCGCCGCCCGCAGTGGACCGAGATCCGCGACGCGCTCACCAAGGCGGGCCTGTCCGATGACCCGGTCTCCCGCCCGACCGCGCAGCGCCTGCGTGATCAGGTCGAAGCGAGCGCCCCGGTGAGCGCCAAGGCGAGCGCCTGAGCGTGCGCCCCCTCGCACAGCACCTGCCGCTCATGGTCGCCACCGGCCCGAGCCCACGCGTGAGCGTGAGAGCGGACCAGTGACGGCTACGGCCAGCTGGCCGATCGTCCGATCCCGCCCCCCACGCGCGAGGACGACGGCTTCGTCAACGTCTCGCGCGAACGTAGAGAGCTCTCGGTCAACCAGCCCCGCGCAGTGCGCCTGCTGTCCGAAGCCGGCCTGCTGCGCTCCCAGGACGCGGACAAGTCCTGACCTGATCCGCCGTCCGGCACACACCAGTGAGGGCCAGCCCGCGGCAATCGGGCTGGCCCTCGCTGCGACTGCCGGAAGCAGTCAACAGCCCCCCGAGTACAGCAGATCCGACCCCCACGGAGGACCCCCGTGAGCACCGAAGACGAGACCTTCTTCGACGACCCGAACGCGGCGCTGCGCGAGATCGCGCAGAATCCCGCCGCCTACGCGCACTACCTCCGGGACTTCTACCGGGTCGTGCTGGACATGCAGGCCAAGCTGGAGATCCTTCAGCGCGAGACCCGCGTGCACTGCCGCGGGACCCGCGTGGAGGGCGACAAGTTCGGCCAGGCTTTCCTTCGCTCCTTCCCGGTGGAAAAGTCCCTGAACGACGTCATCAAGAACCTCAAGAGCGTCACTTCGGGACTGGAAAGGAGCGCCCATAAGCGCCACGCCCACGATGAGAAGGTGAAGGAAGTCAAAAAGCAGCGAAAGGAAAAGGCGCAGCTCAAGGAGCAGAAGAACAATCCGCAACTTCAGGCATCCCCGGAAAACTCCGGGCAACAAGATGCACAGAGTCCGAATATGGGCTGTGGTGGCCCGACGTCGATTTACAACCTGGACCGCAGGGAGTCGGCGTGAATGCAGGTCGCCCGCTCACGAGAGCTGAGCGGAAGAAATATAACCGTGCAGAACATGAGCGGAAAATCAAACAGGATTTGATTGCGCAGCACGGCAACGACCTCGGCACTTTCTATTACTGGCTCCGGGTCATGAATATCCGGGGCACCCAGGCATACCGCGACGGGAACACGCAGTTCATCCGTGACGTCGCGCGCGCCCTGGAGAACGTCCACCGCACCCGCTCCGGCTAGCTCTCCGCGTCCCACACGAAGGGCCGCCCCTGTTCCCGGGGGCGGCCCTCCGGCGGTCCCAACGCGTGCCGCGCGTGCCGCGTGCCACGCGTGCCGCGCACGCGCGTACGCGAGGCCGGTGCCGACTGTCAAGCCCAGGAGGAGGAGTCGCGTGTCCGACGACACCGACAGCAACGTGGTCCAGCTCCCCGCTCGGGGCAGCGATTCCGGAGGAATGCCGGACGCTCCCGACGGCGGGGATCTCTTTTATTCCGAACCGGCCGGCAGCGGTGCAGGCGCAGGCGTCCCTCCGGAGTCCCCGGAGGAGACGACCATGGAACTCCCGACTATTCGCGGGCCGATTTCCCCGGAAACGGCTTTGCGGGAAACGGGAATGCCGAGCGCTCGGGATTCGAGTGACGAAGAATCCGGGGAAGGCGAATACGTTCAGCCTCGTTCTCTCGCCGATCGGCTCGGCGACTGGCTGGAATTTCGCCTGGAAGTGGCGCGGGACCGGCATACTGGGGAAGCGTCGTTCCGTGAGGCGGAAATAGCGCGCAAGGCCGCGCTTTTGGAGGCCCGCACCGCCCAGGAAACCGCGATGATCGAGCAGAACAGCAAGCTCCGCACCGCGCTGATGAAGGCGAAAGCCGACAAGGCGGCGGCGCGTGGCAAGGCCGACGCGGCTCGGTCCTCCGGCTCCGGCATGGGCGCCGACAAGGGCCGCTCGAAGGCCGGCGGCGGGGGCGGCTCTCGCGGAGGCGGCGGCAACTCCGGCGGCTCAGGCCGGGGCGGGGGCCGGGGCTCGGGAACGAACGGGTCCGGCGGAGGGTCGGGGCGCGGTTCCGGGGGTGGCAACTCCCCCAAGGGCACCGGGAAGGGCTCTGATCGCTCCGCTGGCGGCCGTGGGGGCGGCTCGAAGGGCAATGAGTCGTCCGGGGGCTCCAAAGGCCGCCGGAACGGCTCTGGAGGCTCCGGTGCGGGCAAGTCCGGTTCGGGCAAGGGCAGTTCGGGCAGCTCCGGGTCGGGCAAGGGCGGTTCGAAGGGGGACGGCGGCAGGACGCAGAACTCGCCTGCCTCCAGCCCCCAGGCCGAACGGGCCCGCGGCCGCCAGGAGCGCGCCGCAGCCCGCCAGGCCGCCCGGCACCAGCGGCGCAGCGCCGACCAGGCCGCCAACCTCGCCGAGCGCAGCAAGGACCGCGACCAAGACCGCGCCAACCGGCAGGCGGAGCGGGAGGAACGCCGCAAGGCGAACGCGGAGCGGAAGGCCGCCAGGAAGGCGAAGCGGGAGGCCGCCAAGGCCGCTGACGCTCGCACCACACTCGGCGCGGCTGCGGCGGAGGAAGCGCGGCGCCGCTGGGACAAGCGCCGCGCAGCGGAGAAGGACAAGGCCGCGAAGGGCGGCAAGGACTCCGAGGCCACCACCAAGAAGATGCCCAAGGACGGCCCTGAGTCGTCCTCAGACGGCCCGGACGAGGGCAAGAAGAGCGACGAGAAGCCATCTGGCGGCTCCGGTGACAAGGAACCGAAGGACGGCACCGGGACGGACGACGGCCCCAAGCCCAACGACGTCAAGGACCCGCCGGGCATGGACGACAGCGGTGACGGCCGCTCCTTCAAGGAGCGGCTCAAGGACTTCTTCGCCAAGCCCGAGGGCACCACCCCGCCCGAGGCGGAGGAGCCGTCCAGCAGAGCGACGCCGGAGGACCTCGGGGTCACGGTCGACAGTCCCGGCCGCTCAAGCCGCCCTCCGAAGACCGAATCGGCTGAGGAGGACATCCCGGACGCGGTCATCGTCGACGACCCCTCCGACCCCTTCGGGGCCACCGTCTCGAGTCCGGCGAGTCTGCCCCGGGCCCCGGAGCCCCACACCCAGCGTCCCGGCACCACCCGACCCACTTCACAGGAGGACCCCGTGGCATCGGAGGTCAACAAGCCCACGTCGGACCAGACCGGCATGGCGGCCAAGCACCGTACCGACATCACTTTCGGCGAGTACCTGATGGAGATCGTGAACATCGCGATCGCCGCCGCACTCGACAAGGACCGCGCACAGGATCTGGCCGTCGCGCTCGGCAAGGTCGCCGACGCCCTGCGAGACATGGCGGCCGACCTGGTCGGTGACCACAACATCGCCACCGTGGTCGTCGACCAGATCACGGACCTGGCCGATGCCGCGACCCGCATGAAGCAGCTGGCCGAACGGTGCGCCACCGAGTGCGAGATCGCCTCGGAGGCCGCTCGGATCGCCGCGATGTCCGTGGGCCGCGTCTACGGCGAGGACATCCAGGCCATGGACGCCGCAGGCCTGACCCACGCCTCAGCTGCCGCCCACCACGACTAGGAAAGGGAGTTCGCCGTGAGCGACCTCGCGCCCACCACCGGCGGCGGCGCTGCCGCCCAGACCGACGGCGACAACCGCTACAAGGCCGTCCAGCAGAAGCTCAAGACGCTGGGCACGGCCATGGACCTGGCCAGCAACGAACTCGAAGCGCTGCTGCGCGGGATGCGCATGAACGCCCAGCGCGCGGAGGGCCTGGCCGTCGACATCGCCAACGCCGAACTGGACCGCAAATTCATCGAGATGACCAACCAGGTGGCCGTCGCCCTAAGCGGCGCCGCCGTCGAAGTGCGCAAGCTCCACGACACGGCCCAGGAGGTGTCCGGCCTGGCCCACGACACGCGGCGCACGCACGCGCGGCTGTACGAGGGCCTGGACACCATCCGCTCCGGCCGCAACGAGCGCACCCCCAAGCCGGGCTTCCTCGCCCACTGCCCCCCCGAAGTCCCTGATGGGCGGGCCGCCACCGACGGCGGGCCGCCCATCGTCACTCCCGAAGGAGAAACCCGTGTCCGTGCCACGCAGCGTCGCACTGGAGCGCACCCTCTACACCCTGGCAGCCCCGGTCCTCGCTGCGGCCCCGAACATTGCCCCCGACAGTCCCGTCAACACGGTCGTGCAGCTGGCGGGCGCCGTCGGTATCGGCGGCTCGGTCCTGGCCGCCAAGAGCGATGAGCCCGGCGCGGGACGCAAGATCCTGCGCTGGTCCCCGCTGGTCCTGGCGGCCGCCGTCGACGTTGCCGCACGGCACACGCCCGGCTGGGGCCCGTGGTGCGTGGACGCCCTGCTCGCCATCGGGTGGGCGGCGGTCGGCGCGATCGTGCTGCCGTTTTCCCGGCACACCCGCCGGGGTCACCGGCCCGCCCTCGCTGCCCCGGCTGCCGCGCCGCAGCTGCAGCCCACCGCGCCCGAGGCTTCGCCGGCGCAGCCGGACGACGGTGCCGATGCGTTCACCCGCCAGGTCCGCTGGCTGTGGGAAAACCGCGGCCTCCCGGGCCGCACCATCGTCGTCAAGGCCACCCCGCACGACGGCATGCCCAACGACCTGTCCCTGCTGCTGCGCGCTTCCGAGGCCGGACGGCCGATCTCCGGACTCACCGAGGAGGACGTCGCCGCCGCGTTCGGTGTCGACGTGACGGATGTCCACATCAAGGAGGTGGCCCGGCAGTACGGGCGCGAGGGCGGCCCCGCCTGGAAGGAGGTCGACGTCACCCCCGACGCCAACGAGCGGCGCCGCAAGGCCCCCACCGCCCACGAGTGGTGGGCCGACCGGATCGGCGCCGTCGGCGGCCCGGTGCCCGGCTCGGAGTTCGTCAAGGAAGTCCGCGACCACGCCCGCCGGGTCACCCACTACATCGCCCAGGTCCCCGACGAGGCGGGCGAGCCGCGCGTCAACAAGCACACCCTGGCGGCCGCGCTGAAGACCAAGTACGACGAAGGCCGGATGTTCGTCACCGTCGACGGCAGCCAGGTCCTGGTCTCCCTGTGGGACACCTCGCCGCTCGCGCAGGTCTTCCCCGCAACGAGAGAGCTGCTCACCCCGGACAAGGACGGCCGGTGGGTGACCGGCTACCTCGGAAACGGTCAGCCCGCCCGCAACCGCGTCTACACCGACCGGGGCGCAGCGCACGGTCTGTTCGTCGCCCCCTCTGGCGGCGGCAAGACGCAGCTGATGGGCCTGCACGTCGCGGCCGACGCCCTGTTCGGCGCCGTGGTCATGCTGACCACGGAAGCCCCGGATGAGAAGACGGCCGCGCTAGGCAGGCACACCGCCCGCTATGGCGTCGGCGCGCTCTACATGATCCGGCTCCTGCGGGTCCTGGTCGCGCTCATGGAGATCCGCGGCAAGATGCCGTGGGAAGACGGCGAGGTCCACGAGTGGGACCCGACCCGACCGGGCTGCCCGTATCGGATGCTGTCCGCCTACCTCGATGAGTTCCTCTCCGCCGCCCGCAACGGCGACTACGGCGCGGAGATCATGGACCTCGCGGAGCTGGTGTCGGTCAAGGGCCGCAAGTACGCGGTCGGCATCAAGGTGGCCGGCCAGTCCATCTACGTCCAGGACGGGTTCACGCAGCTGCTGTGCGAGAACCTGCGCGAGAACTGCATCCCGGTCGTGCTCAAGGTCGCGCCGAAGAAGGTCGGCGACATGTTCAAGGCCCTGGGCATCGCGCCCGAGCACGTCCCCGACCCGCTTCCCCGCTCTTTCTCCCCGGCTGAGGCAGGCCGGATCGAGCGCGTGATGCGCGGCGAGCCCGAGCCGCCGGCCGACTCCAACACCGGCGGCGCGGGCTGGATTGTGGAAGGCACGCAGCCAGACGTCCTGCGCACGCTGTTCATGGACTTCAAGGCCGGCATCGACGACTACTTCCCCGACACCGTCGCCACCCTGACCGACTACGAGATCCGCGAGCTCGAAGCCCGGGGCCTGTGGTTCGACTGGACCGAGCCGCCCCGGCCCGGTGAGTTCGGCCCCGAGCCCGACGACGAGGACGGCGATGACGACGCCCCGACGAAGGACGGCGGCAAGCGCGGTGGCGGTGGGAAGTCCGGAGTGCGCCGGGACGCGGTGACCTCGCCCCGCCAGGCGCTGGAGGCCATCAAGAACCTTTCCGGCGTCTGACCCACCCCGCACCCCCCAACAGGGCCCGGCCACACCGGCTGGGCCCTGCTCACACCTGGAAGGACACACCGCCCCGTGGCCATATCGATCTCCGCCGTCGTCCTGCTCAGCATCGTTGTCTTCGTCCTGATCCGGGGCGGCTCCGTCCGCATGTCGCACGCCGTGGCCCGCGCCCTGCTCGGCTTCCTCCTCGCCTCCACCGGCGCCGCCCCCGCCATCAACGACACGATCAGCACCGTGACCGGCGTGATCGGCAGCATCTGAAACCGCCCCGGCCGCCGGCGTCAAAGGCCGCCACGCCCCGCCGCGCCTTCGACGCCCCAGGGAGCCCCGATGCCCCAGACCCACCCCGCCATAGACCAGCCCACCCCGACCAGCCAGTGCGCCTCCGTCGCCGTGCCGCCGGTGGAACTGTCCCTCGAGGAGCGCCTGGCGTTCATCAACGCACGGATGACCCTGCGGCTGGACGAAGCGGCCGTCGAATACGAGGTCAATACCGCGCACATCGACACCGAGCCCATGGACCTGGCAGACGTCGTCACCGTCCCCATCGATACCGGGCCCGCACTGCTGTCCGAGCTATACCCGACCCCGGTCGCCGCTCTGCTGCAGCGCGCTCACCACCGGCTGCTCACCGGCGGCTGGTGCAAGGACGTCCTGGCCGACGAGGACGGCGCCCGCTGCATGCTCGGAGCCATCCGAGCCGAGGCCGGCGGCGACCGCAGCCTGGAAGCCGACGCGACCACCGTGCTCCTGGACGCAATTCGCCGGAAGTTCGGCGACGACGTCGAATCCGTGCCGTCCTTCAACGACGCCCACGGCACTGGCCGGATCCCTATCCGCATGGTCAACCAGGCCGCCCACCTCGCCGACGCCCGCGGCCTCTAAGCCCCGCCCCGGACCACCTGCCTCGCACCCGAACCGCATCCGGTCGGGTGCGGGGTAGGCCGTCCGGCCTGCGCACCACCCACCACCCGCCGACACCAGCCCAACGTCGGCGGGGCGCAGCCCTGACACCGACGACTGGAGGAGATCGCACGTGCTCATTCCCCGCCCGCGCCACCGGATCGGCCGCACCCCGCCCGCCGCACCCCGGCCCCCGCTACCCGCACCGCCCCCACCGGCTGCCCGGCGCCTGGAGTGCCTGATGGACAACCTGGACGAAGACAACTTGGTCCACGTCGACCTGTACGACGACGGAACCTTCCCCGAGTGTCTGTAAGCACTTGTTTTGGCTCCAGTGCACGGAGTTGTTTTGGCCCCACTGGCGGGTCGCAGGGGGCGTGTGGCGGTGTGATTCACGCCCCGGTAGCAGGGTGATGTGGCCCCACTTCGGACATCAAGGGCCTGAGGATGTTGGTGGATTGCTCGGGTTGCAAATCTTGATCGTCCTGGGGTTGCGGCCGGTTCGTCGGCGCCGCCAGGATCGGCTTCATGATCAAGGGTGTGATGTTCGACTTCTCCGGGACCCTCTTCCGGATCGAATCGGCCGCGCAGTGGCTGCGCGCGGTGGCAACGAATGCCGGTCTGGACGTGCCCGAGGGTGAACTCGATGCGTGCGTCAGCCGGCTGGAAGAGTTCGGGGCTCAGCCCGGAGGGGTTCCTCCGCGCCGAGTGCCGCCCCATCTGGAGGCACTGTGGCGGGAGCGCGATCTGACCGCCGAACGACACCGGGCTGCCTTCACGGCCCTCATTAGGGAGGCGAAGCTGCCTGCGGCTGACCTGGCCGAGGCCCTGTATGAACGTTCCCAAGTGTCCGGGGCATGGCTGCCTTATCCCGACACCGAGGAAACCCTCCGCGCCCTGCGCGGGCGAGGCATCCCGGTCGCTGTCGTCAGCAACATCGGCTGGGACATGCGCCGTGTCTTCCGCGACCACGGTGTCGATGACCTTGTGGACGCCTACTTCCTCTCCTTCGAGTGCGGGGTGAAGAAGCCCGATCCCCGGATCTTCCAGATGGCGTGCGACAAGCTCGCAGTGGCGCCCGGCGATGCACTCATGGTGGGAGACGAGTCTGTTGCGGACGTCGGCGCTGCCACGCTGGGGTGCCGGGTCCACCTAGTCGATCCATTGCCCGTTGACCAGCGTCCCGGCGCGCTGGTCGAGGTGCTCCAGCTCCTCTGACGTGCCCGACCGGGGCGAGTTTCAGCGCGATGTTGAGGGCCCGGCGACCGAACGGCCGTCCAGTCCTCGGCCTCGATACCGCGCAAACGTACCCGCTTACCAGTCCGGAACGGAGTCATCCCCTATCCGATCACGCCGCAAGATGCGATACACAGGCCCTCCTGACCCGGGGGCCTGAACTGTCTCTTCATACCGGTGGAGCCAGATCGACTTGGTACGTCAGTGGAGCCCCGAAACGCTGGTGCGCTGGTGCCCAAAGAAGTGCTTACAAACACCCGAGTACGGCAACAACCAGGCCCCCGGCGCCGTCGCCGTGCGCGCCGCAGTAGCAGGAAGGGACCAGTCCCCGCAGGAGGGCTCGCCACCCGCCGCCAGTTGCGGGCGCTGGGCCTGAGCCCGGGTGGTCACGATCCCGTCGCCCGGCTCATATGCCGGGGAGGGCAACGGTGGGCGTGGCTATACCGCGTCGACCTTGCGGCTCCCAAACGGACACCCACCCTCGCTCAGGAGATGGCACTGGACCGGGCGATGGCGGCGAGGCAAACATGCCCCGAATGCCGGAGGCGGTACTACGCGTGCCTCCCGCTGCGCACCCAAGGCCGGTGCGACGCGTGCGAAAGGGGCTTCGAGCCCAGCCCCGACACCGTCATGATCCCGGCACCGGCTGTACACCGGCTGGTCGCCTGACCAGGCAGTGCCCCAGACACCCGCAGCTGATTGACCCGCCCGTGCCGCAGCTTTGACGGGCGGGAGGCGAGCAGAACCAGAACCCCCGAGCCACCCAACGCCCAAGGCAAAACCCGTGACAGCCTCATTCGCCGTTCCACCCACCGCAGGTACGAGCAGGCGTTGGAAACCGCGCGGTGTGTCCCCGGCCTGGAAGGCAAGCTCACCGGAGCGCCGCTGGGACCGCCCGCAGCATGTCCTCCGGCGCCTACCGGTCTGCGACCGCTGGCCGGACGAACCGCCGTTCTGAACGATTCCCGCCCCGGCCTGCGCGCCGGGGCGGGAATCGCTGGGCAGCCCGCGCATCGGCAAGAGGGCAGGCCGCCCACTCCCAATCACTCTCCAGAGATCAGGGAAACACGCCCATGACTACCACGGTCTGCGACACCGACAAGAACCTGGACGCCGCATGCGCCTCAGTCGCAGGCGAGATTATTGGAGTATGCGCGGGTTCCCACCGGCTGTTGGTGAGCATCACCACGGCACAGCCCGGTTGCCCC
Organism: Streptomyces sp. NPDC050743; assembly: GCF_044456925.1. Lineage (NCBI taxonomy): Bacteria > Bacillati > Actinomycetota > Actinomycetes > Kitasatosporales > Streptomycetaceae > Streptomyces > Streptomyces sp. NPDC050743. The sequence goes on along the minus strand of NZ_JBITGJ010000107.1, from coordinate 9,009 downwards.
GCTGACCGTCCAATCAGTCCCAGTCGGACGGCGGCTGCTTGACCCTGCCGCCTGTATGCGGCAACTGCACGTAGCCCTCGGCGCCGGAGGGCAGGTCGGAAACGCAAGCTGCTGAGCAGGCATTGACCAGGAGAGGCAGGACATCGGTGGCCACCCGCAGCGAGATCCACACTTGGTGGAGCCCACCCTGTTCGATCGGCCGATCGCAGACACTGCACCGACGGATGATCGTGGTACCCCAGCGCCGGGCATCAAGCGCTGTCAGGTCGAGATCAGCAACGGCGACTCGCGGGGGCTGTAGTCGAGGGAAAGGAGGACGGAGCTTGTAGTTCCCGAACAGGGCGCGGGTGCTCACCGTGCTCCTGACCAGCTGCGAGCATCTGGTGATCTCGTAGGGGAACCAGTGCAGCCGGTACGAGGTGTAGGGGGTGAGCTCCTCCAGGCTGGTCATTGCACCGATCTCGGGCGGTATTCGGACCAGGTTGCTGCCGTAGAGCACGAAGTGCTTGACCGCCGTCAGTTTGGCGATGCTCGGCGGCAGGGTGATGACCTGCCGGCGCTCCTCGGTGCTGAGTTCGACCAGAGGTCGGAACTCCTCCCGCCGGTCCTCTGCGGCCTCGTCGATCAACTCCAGCAGACGTTGCCACCCAGCGGCCGAGGTGTCCTGGCGCTCGGCGTGGAAACCGACACGGGCACGCGGATGCGGCTTGGCCTGGTCGAAGCACGCGCACTCATCCCGATAGGAAGCGCGTCCTACAGATGCCGGGTCCGACGTGTCGCCCCAACGGTTCACAAAGAGCCTCAGTTCTCCCGCATCCACCATGTGGCCAAGATACGGATCTTCATCTGGCCGGCCCAGTGCTTAATGGGCAGTGGAACCCGCTCCCCGAGCCGCCTCCAACGGTGGGCAGGCGGCAGGGTTCGTCGTCACACCAGTCCCGGAATCCGCGAACCCGCGTGTTTCCGGCCGTACGAACGGCAAGGCTTCCGTACTGCTCGCCTTCAACGGAGCGGTCCTCGCCGGCCTGGCATCCATCGCCGACAAGCACCTGCCACCCATGACCAAGGCTCTCGGGGCGCTCGCGCTCCTGGCCCTGGGCGCCGCGGCCGTGTTGCTGCTCCTGGTCGTCCGGCCCCGCCTGCGCGGCAACGACCAGCCGTCCTTCCCGCACTGGGCGCGCCTGGACGAAGACGAAATCCGGGCGTGCATGGACGGCGACACCCGAGCCGCCCCCATCCGGGTCCTGTCCGTCCTCGCGGTGGCCAAGTTCACCCAGCTGCGACGCGCGGTCGACCTGTCACTGGTCGCCTTGGCCCTGCTCGTGCTGGCCGGCTCCGGCCTCGCGCTGTGACGGCGGCAGCGGTGACCCGCACCCGCCTGGAGCGCGTCCGCACCTCGGCCGGCATCGCCGCCCTGGCCCTCCAGCAGATCCAAGACGACCTCACCGCCGATGACATCGACAAGGGGGAGCTCGCCGGGATCCTGCGCGAACTGTCCGAGGACACCGACCCACCCGGCGGCCTCATGGCATCCCTGGCACCGCTGCTCACCGTCGCCGCCAAGCGAGCCGGGCAGATCGAACCAGACCGCGACGGCGACGCTTCCTGCCCGCTGCACGAGGCCGCCGCCCTCATCACCGACAACGCCGGGATGCGCCTGATCTGGGCGGCCCGCGCTCTTGACCCGCAAGGAGATCTCGTATGACCTCGCCGATGCCGCTGTACCCGCAGCTGCCGGAACGCTGCCTCGTGATCCTCATCGGCGCGTCCGGCGCCGGCAAGTCGACGCTGGCAGGCACGTGGCCCGCCTCGCAGGTCCTGTCCCTGGACGCCCTGCGTGAAGCGGTGAGCGACGACCCGGGCGATCAGGCCTCGACTGCCGACGCGGTCGACGCCCTGCACCTGCTCCTGGAGCGCCGGATGACGCGGCGCCTGTTCACCGTGGTCGACGCCACGAACGTCACCAGGTCGGCCCGCGAACCGCTGGTCGCCGCTGCCAAACGGCACAACGTGCCTGCCATCGCAGTCGTGGTCTCCACCCCGGCCTCCGTGTGCATCGAGCGGCAGCAGTCCAGGCCCGCTAACCGGAGCGTGCCCGAGGACACGGTCACCGCCCAGCACCAGGCCATGGTCCACTCCCACCCGAACCTGCGCAGCGAGGGCTTCAACGACGTCGTCTTCTCCGACAGCCTGTACCGGCTGGAGCCCCTCCTGCAGCAGATCAGCAACACCCGGATCAGGGAGCTTGGACAGGGCGGCGACGACGGCCTGGGCGACCTGATCGTGCCGCGCCGGTTCTTCGGCCCCGAACTCATGCCGCTGTGGCGGTGGAAGGACGGCTCCACCCTCGCGGGGGACGACCGCGTCGCCGAGATCCGCATCGGCCAGCAGTACCTCACCCTCGCCCTGCGCACGGACATCGACGGCGAAGGCAGTCTCGGCTTCGAGGTCCTGCTGCCCTGCCCCTTCAACGACGAATGCGAGGGCGAGGCGTGGGCGCCGGCCTACGCGGTCACCGACTTGTGCAGCGCGCTCACCGGCGACCGCGACCAGGATCCGGACATCGTCTGCACCGTCCACGGCAGCTTCGACGACGTCGACCAAGAGGCCGAGGACCACGACCTGGACGACGGCCCTGAGGGCCGCGCCGATCTGGAGGCGCAATACGCCGATGCGGTCCGCGGATGACCCGGGCTGCCCCCGGCCCACACCCGCTCACTCCGGCCGCCCTGCCGGACGGAGCTGACTGGTGGCACGGCTGCCCTCACTGCCACCTCCCGATCCAGGGCAGAGTTGCCGGTCTCGCCGCACACCGCAGCACCGTCCACTCCCGCTCCGGCGATGTCCTCTCGGAGGAAGCACCGCAGAATCCCACCCCGACCGACTTCATCTACCTGGTCGAACGCGTCCGTGACGTCCTGGCCACCGCCAGCGTCGGCTGCCTGCAGCAGGCCAGCGAGAACCTGGACTCCGCCGTCACCTATCTCACCGACGCTCTGACCAGCCCGCCCAGCGACCAGCGCTCGCTCCTGGCATGGGCGCGCACGCACCTGCGCGACGCCATCGAGGCGACCCGCTGACCCGTGTATTGAGCGCACTCTATGCCGCCCCGACCCCGCACCCGCCGGGGCCAGGGCGCTCGCAGTATCCCCTCAACCACGAGCAGACGAAGGGAGATGGACGTCATGCACCTGCGCATCTACGAGGTAGACGTCCCAATGCACGACACCCACCACCCGGCCCGGCGTGGCCTGCACGTCTTCACCGGCGTCGCCGACTCCCCCGCTGCAGCCCTGCGCCGCGCGCACGAGGTGTACGACGCCGCGCTCGCTGCGCACATGGCCGGACTCGAGATCCCCGGCAAGCAGCCGGACAGCTGGGCAGCGCGCGGGCTTCGGCCCGGCTGGGAGATGGAGTGGCCCGCCGCGAAGGCCGGCCTCTGGCACAACCCCGTCAGCTGGAGCTGCCGCAGCGACTTCGCGCTGTAGCTCCGCCCCGGGACAGGCGCCACGGCGGACAACCAGCCGCCTGTCCCGGGCCTACCCAACCCGTACGAGACGAGAGGGAGAGATCCCAGTATGGACTCCGTCCTGCGCACACAGGCCCGAATTGGGCAGCGCGCGCTCTTACTGACCACCGCCGCCGTGCCGTTGGCCGGCTGGGTCGTGCACGCCATCGCGCTGCACAAGCAGCTCGCTGCGACCCGCCGCGACCCGCTCACCGCGCTCCTGCGCCGCGACGCCTACATCGCCCGGGCCCGACAGATCCTGCGCCGCCACGGCGACAGCGTGGCCGTGGTCATGGTCGACGCAGACCACTTCAAGCGGATCAACGACACGTTCGGGCACCAGGGCGGTGACGCCGTCCTCGCCGCGTTCGGCGCCCGGCTCACCGCCTGGGCGGGCCCGCGCGCCGCCCTTGGCAGGCTCGGGGGTGATGAGTTCGCCGTCGTCCTGGAGCTGCCCGCCGACCGTCGCACACACCGACTGGAGCAGTTAGTCCGCATGCTGCACACCCCGGTCGTCCTAGACGACGGCCGCACCGTCGACGTCGCCGCCTCGGTCGGTGCCGCGACCCCGGAGGTGACCGGCTCCCGCGACCTGACCGTGCTGCAGCGGGCCGCCGACGCCGCTCTCTACGACGGCAAGCACTCCGGCCGCGCGACCCTCGCCACCGAGCAGCACGTCACGGTGCCGTCCATCAACGGCCGCCGCGCCGGGCGCCCGGGCACCGCCGTATGGGGGGCGAGCCGCATGACCATCACCCTGCCCGAGCGCGACTGGATCCGCGGCATCACGATCCGCCAGCCCTGGGCCACCTGCATCCTCGCGGGGAAGAACCCGGAGAACCGCCCCAAGCCATGGTCCTGGCGCGGCTGGCTCCTGATCCACGCTGGGCAGAGGCTGGAGCGTCCCGCCCTACGCGACCCGCTGGTAGCCACCGCGATCCGCGGCCGCGAGCTGCACCTCGGTGCAGTCATCGGCGTCGCCCGGCTCATCGACTGCCACCTGGACCAGGGACCCGAGCAGTGCACCAGCCCCTGGGCACAGCGCGACGCACAGCACCTGGTCCTCGCCGACGTCCACGAACTGCCGCTGCCCGTGCCCGCCACGGGCGCACTCCCGGCCTGGAAGCCGACGCCGGACTTGGTGGCGCAGGTGTTCCAGCAGCTGCCCGACGTCCGGCGGTGACCCGGCCGCGAGGCAAGAAGCCGCTGTTCGAGCCGGGCATGATCCCGGCTCCCGGCGCCCTCCTCGAATGGCGCGACAGCCAGCACTTCGACCGCTGGCAGAACCGCCCCTGCGCGCTGTGCGACAAGCCCACGCCGATGCGCTCCCACTAGGGGGAGCCCGTTCACAAGGCGTGTGCTGAGGACTGGATCGCCGCAAACCCGGTTGAGGCCCGCCTCGGCCGGTTCGCCTCCGACATCCAGCCCAAAAGCCGGCGCGACGACGACCACGCCTGACCCCTCCAGATGGAGGCCCCCTTGAGCAGCACCAACCGCGACGTCGACCACGCCCTCGCCTACCCCGAGCCGCCCGCTCATCCGCTGTGGCACCGCCACAGCGCGAAGGCCCGGCCGCTCACCGAAGCCCAACAGCGGCGCAACCGCGAGCTGCTGGACATCGCCCAGCGCACCACCCGACCCCGCTCCCCTCGCACCACCAAGCCCCTGGCGGAGGCCAGCTAATGGACACCAAGCACTGCGCCGTCGACGGCTGGGTCGACGCCATCCCCGCTCCCGGCCCGCGCGGCACCGCCACGTTCGACCTGATCGTCCGCCCGGCCGACGCGGACACCGTCGCCCCGGACGCACCCGACACGGTCGTGGCCTGCACCAGCGAAAATCCCCGAATCACCCACGAGCTGCTGAACGGCATACAGCCCGGCGACCTACTGCGCGTCACCGGCACCCTGGTCCAGTCGCAGGCGCCCGGGGAGAGTGCCCGGCTCACCGTCGACGCCCTGGAGGTCCTGGAGGCCGCGCTCATCCCGGTCCTTCGCGACATGGTGATGGACCGATACGGCGACTACTGCGTCATCTTCGACGGCGACCGCGACCAAGTCCCCGTCTTCACCTCGCTCGGACAGTGGGTCGGCCTGGCGGACAACCCCGACGCCATCGCCACCTTGATCGACATTCACGAGCGTGTGAACGGCGGTGATGCGTAATGGCCGCCACCACCCCGCAGGCCCGCACCGTCCTGGAGCAGTTCCCCGCCGGAGGCCCCCGCGACTCCTGGCCAGCCGGAAAGTACACGACCGCCCAGCGTACCCAGGGCGCCAGCGCGCAGGTCGTGATGGACCTGCGTACCAACCAGTTCCTCGTGGTCACCGGCACCATCGCCCAGTAGCACCACTCCTGGAGCACCGCGCCCCGCTCTTCCCGGCCGGGCGCGGCGCTCCGCTGGCCGGGCCAGCGGTGTACGGGGAGAGTCATCGCGGTTCACCTCCGCGAGACGACGACATTCGAGCCATTTCCGTGCTGCGGGCATATGCCATAGTCAAGGGCCAGCGAATCGGGCAGCCGACGACCGTGCTCCAGGAGCCCTGGCCGCGTACTTGTCTGACAGCACTGCCTGTCATCCCTTCGGACGGATCTACTCCACCGCCTTCGCGCCTGATCAGGTGGATCCTCTGGTTCCCGGCAGGATGGCCGGCATGGGCCACTGGGTGTACGTCTTCTCGGGTTGCCCCGACTCGGGGGATTACCAGCAGATCGCGGATGATGAGGAGCCGGACCACGTGGTGCTGCGTGAACGCCTGGGCGGCCCTTGCATCGTGGACGGGTTCGTGCGTGAGAGCATCGACGACCTGATGATGGTGGCCCGCTTCCGGTGGGTGGCCAGCGGAGACCCGTCCGTGGTGGCGGCGACAGTGCTGCACGCCTCCGGCCTTGCACCCACACGCGATGGACAGTCCAGCCAGTGAGTGCGGGCAGCAGCCCGACCACTAGCCTCGCGCTTTCATGAAGCGGGCTGTCCGGCCGGTCCTCACCATGCACCGGATGACGGTTCCCGCTTGGTAGTTGAGCGTTTTTCCGATGGCTCCCGCGGCTCGTGCCGCGGTGTCGCGGGGCATTACGATCGCGGGCATGGCGAGGCGGGGCACGGATGGGGGAGCGGCGGCCGGGTCTGCCGCTGTGTGGAGCGCGGATGTGGTGGATCACCGGCGCGTGGTGGGGCCGCTGGCGTACGACGTGTTCTGGGTCCCGCGAGATCCGTTGGCGCGTCGGGGTGAGTTGCGCATCGAGGGCGAGGTCGGATCGGTGAGGTGCGTCGACTCCGCCGGTCGTACCCGATGGACACATCACTGTGACGGGAGGCCCAACGCCGCTCATGTGTCCGGCGATCGGGTGCTGGTCACCACGGACTCCATGGAGTACACGGCCTGGGGCATGCTCGGCCCGGCGCTGCTTCTCGATCTCGCGGACGGGCGGCTGGTCGCGGAGTTGCGCGGGCAGAGCGCGGCCGCGCGGGGCGGCGGCCGATTCGTACTCGGGCTCGAGGGCTACGAGTTCTTCGACACGTGGGAGTACGACCGCGACGGCAACGAGACCGATGCCTGGCGTTCCTACGGCCACTATGTCGTGGGCACGGGTCTGCGTGTCGTAGAGGGCGACCGTAGGGTGCCGACCAGCGGCCGGGTCGTCCGGCTGCTGCCCGGCGGTGTCGTGGAGCGTGGCCCGCACCTGTCCGGCGGGACGCCGCCCGAGCCGCTGGTCCTGCGCGACGGCACGATTCTCGTCCTGGACGGCGGAGCGGTCCGCGCGGTGGGCCGTAGGCTCGACAGCACCGTCCTCGTCGAACTCGGGGGTGCCGCGGCGGACACGCGGCCTGGGATGTTCCGGGCGTTGCGGTGGGACGGCGACCGGGTCGCCGCGTTCGTGGCCGAGCAGCACGCGGACGATCCCACGCGCTACACGCTGGACACCTGGACTCTCGCCCTGCGCCACCGCGCCTGAGCCGTACAACGGGCCGAGCGCTTCATGCCCGCTATGAGGCCGGCAACCACGCTTACGCCGAAGTGGCCTACCGATTCGGGGGTCACGCTCTCCTGCCGTCGGGGAACGAGGCGAGGGCCGTGGCCGCGCTCTGGTCCGGCCATCCTCTCGTCATCATGCGGAGTCTCACCGGGAATTGAGCAACAGAGTCGCCCTGCCCCGCCTCGCTCCTTCCGACACACCCGAATCCTACGATCCAACAGACCTCAGAAACCAAGGAGTTATTAATCGGCAGCTCCCTGGTCCACCACCGCCGGTATGGGCCTCTGGCCCATACCGGCGGCTTCGGGCCGACAGCGAGAGCGACAGAGCCCTGCATTCGAGTCAGGGTGCGAGCGGCACAGTGGCCATTCATTTTCCGTCCGGAATGCTGTCCCAAACTTTCTGCGCCTCGTCCCGCAAGCCACGCGAGTCATAATAGTGATAGAGAGTGTACATCGCCTCTACGTGCCCTGCATCAGCACTTCCACGAAGAAGACGCTCACCTTCCCCCAAGTCGCCCTTTTTGATGAGCGCGACCCCTAGAAGATGCTTGGCTTCCAGACTTCCCTGTTCACAGGCTCTACGCAGCCAATGTTCGGCCTCGTGTGCGTCCTCCGGCGTGCGGGCCGCTATTGTCGCAATGTTCAACATTGCCTCCACATCACCCGAAGCGGCGCTGGCACGCCATTCGGTGATCTTCTCGGGGGTCTCTCCCCTGCGCAAGCGCACCGGCAATCCCTCCTTACTGTTCATTAATGGTCTCGTGATCCACGACGAGCGTCGCGGATCACGAGACCATTGTTGCTCATCGGTTTACCAGAGACTCATTCCCCCTCCTCGAAGCCCAGGGCGAATCCCCCGGCCTCCGCCCAAGCCTCACCTTCCATGCCCTGCATCTCGGCCTGGGCCTGACTATCTGCGGTCCACTCTTCTATCGCAGTCTGCACCTCAGCCTGCTCGGCGGCTTTGGTCGCAGATGCCAGATCGGCGTAACCGAGCTCTCCGGTGTCATAGCGCTTGAATGGCCCTACCGTCGCTATGCGGACCCTGCTGTTGCCACCGGCAGCGAACTCCACTTCGTTCAGGTTCTGCCGATTATCGGCATTGACGAAAACCTCGTCGGCTTGATGTTCGAGCTTCTCATTGATCTCGGCCTGCATACTCGGGACACTCGAGCCGCGCTCCGGGGTGTACAGGTCAACGGATGTCACCTTGACCAGTTCACCTTTCACCCAAATCAGGCGAAGGTAATCCGAGGTGGGATCCGGTCGAGGATTTCGCGGCGCAGGGTGCCCACGGCTCTTTCGCAGATCGCGTTCGCTCTCGGTGCCCGGGGTGGGCTGACACGGCAGCTGTAGTTCCGGCGTCTTCCCTGATCAGGAGCTCGCGGGGGCCGAGTGGGGGTATGGGTACGGCCACCGCGATCATGAACGTTTGTGACGACGTATCAAGAGACGGTGGCCGCGGAAGCCACGATAGCCCAGGCAGTCTGGGGCCGGGTGTTCGGGGCGGCGATGGGCGTG
>NZ_JBITGJ010000106.1:0-23045 GCF_044456925.1 Streptomyces sp. NPDC050743 | reverse complement strand
CGCAATGATGTGACCTACTACCCTGATACGTAGGAATGTCCGCTTTGTGCATGAATGGCGCTGTCGGTGCATTTCAGGGGCATCCGGTCCTACGGTCCTGGTTAGGATGTGATCCCGCTCGCATGGCCGACATCACGCCCACAGCCCCCGAACCCGCCCCCTCGGCCCCCGGGCGGGGCCGCCACCGGGAACGGACCGGGTCATCCGCCCGGCGACGGCCCGACCGACGGCGCCAGGTCACGGCGGTGCCGACCTCTCGGGTAGCGCCGGCGTCGCGCCGTGTCCATGCCAGGGCCGGCGGGCACCGACTGCTCCCCCGGCGGCACAGGTCCCAGAATGGGCGGCCTGCGGCTCTTGAGGTGTCCCGTCGGTGTTCCGCTGGACCGGCTGTACCAACTCGAAGCGTGGGACGAGCCGTTGGTCAGCCCAAGCCGCTCAGCAGGGTTCGTGCCTCGTCCCTTGCGGCGGCCACCGTCGCCTCGCCGAGCCCGCACAGCCGCAGGCACGACGACGCGATGGCATCCGCGTCGGCGGCATCCGGCTCACGGGAGTGCCGGATCTGGATGACGACCTCCACCAACTGGATCAGCAGTTCGCCGATGCGTTCGGCGGACATGCTCCGCACCACGCCGTCGGCCGCCGCCAGGGCGCCCAGAAAGCCGTAGTTCTCCTGCAGCCGGCCCCGCTCGGTGCGGAAGGAGTCGAACCGCTCGGTCCGTACCTCCGGCAGCAGGTAGAGCGTGCCGATGTTGTGCGGAGTGCGGGAGAGAGTGCGTACGTCCATCGTGGCCATCGCGTAGAGCGCGGCGGCCGGAGTGGCCCGCTCGGGCACCAGTGCCCGGATCCGCTCGACCATCTGCAGGCTGGGCCGTACCGACGTGGCGAGCAGCTCGGCGAGGATCTCCTCTTTGGTGGCGAAGTGGTAGTAGAGCGAGGCCTGCCGGATGCCGACCCGTTCGGCGATCATGCGTGTGCTGGTGCTCGCGATCCCGTGCCGGACGAACAGGGAGCCGGCGGCGTCGAGGATCTGTTCCCGGGCGGAAGCGCCGGGGTCGGACGGCGGCGTGTGCCGGGGCCTGCCTTGACGGGGACGCGTCGTCGTCATGGTGCCATCCTGCCACCCTGGTGCCGGGCACCCGACCCTGCCCGGCACCAGGCGGCTTCGCCTGCCGCTGCCCCTCATGCCAAGGCCGTATAGGCGGCCCAGCCGCCGAAGCGGGTGATGTCCAAAGCGCCTTGGACGGCGTACGGCTCGACGAGGAAGCCGCTGACCTCCCGCCCGTCGGCGAGTTCGACGGTGCCGATGGTCAGGGGGGCGGGAACGGCCGCGGTGAACGCCCCGAACCCCGCAGCCGGCAGGCGCCAGACCTCGCCCTGGATGCCCGTGCCCGCATTGCCGGCCGCACCCGCTTCCCGGCCCGTCCCGGAGGCGGCATCCGGCCCGGTCTCGGTGACCCGGAGCAGGCCGGGCTTGGGCGGCTCGGTGGACAGGGCGTACAGCCGGTAGCCGGCCGCGGTGTCCGCCGGGCCGACCAGGGTGCCGCCCGCCTGCACCAACTGGGCGTTGAGCCGCTGCCCGGTGAGGTGGGCGCCGACTACGAACAGGTCGAGCCCGGGGTTGGCGACCCGGTCGGCCAGGGCGGCCAGGAGGCGGTCGGAGAACGCCGGCCCGGTGAGCATCACGCCGAACGGCAGGCCGTCCACCGAGCCGGCGGGAACGGCGAGCGAGGCGCAGTCCAGCAGGTTGGCGAAGTTGGTGAAGCGGCCCATCCGGGCGTTGGCGCCGACCGGGTCGGCCGCCACCTCGTCCAGGGTGGGGTGCCAGGTGGTGGTCGGGGTCATGAGCGCCGCGCAGCCGTCGAGCACCGCGCGTCCGGCGGCACCGAGCGAGGCGAGGCGCGCGGTGTCGGCGGCCCAGCCGGCGGCGGTCCTCTCACGACCGGCCAGCACGATGGCGGCGACGGTGGGATCGAGGTCCGTACCGATCAGGTCGCGGTGCTTTTCCAGGTGTGCCCCCACGGCCGCGTACCGCTCTGCGACGAACGCGCCGCCGTAGAGCAGTTCCGCAGCCCGCAGCAGGGGGGTGATGTCCACCTCCACGATCTCCGCCCCGGTGCCGGCGAGGCGGGCGACCGCCGCGTCGAAGGCCTCGTGCCAGCCGTCGGCCATGCCCTGAAGGTGCTCCGGGGCGGGGACGGCGACCCGTGGGCGCGCGGGGGGTGGCGGGAGCTGGGTGCCGGTGCGCGACAGCGGGTCGGCCGGGTCGGGGCCCTCGGCGATCTCCGCGGCGGTCCGCGCCAGTCGCAGGTCGCGGGCGAAAACGGTCACGCAGTCGAGGGTGTAGCAGGCGGGGACCACCCCGGTCACCGGCACCAGTCCCTTGGTGGGCTTGACCCCGACGACGCCGTTCAGGGCGGCCGGCACCCGCCCGGAGCCGGCCGTGTCGGTGCCGAGCGCGATGTCGGCGATGCCGAGCGCGACCGCGACGGCCGAGCCGGAGGACGACCCGCCGGAGATGCGGGCCGCGTCCCAGGCGTTGCGCACCGGGCCGTAGGGGCTGCGGGTGCCGACCAGGCCGGTGGCGAACTGGTCCATGTTCGTCTTGCCGAGCACCACGGCGCCGGCCGCGCGCAGGCGCGCCACCGCGGGCGCGTCGGCCCGCGGAACGTACGCGTACGACGGGGCGCCCGCGGTGGTGGGCACTCCGGCCACGTCGATGTTGTCCTTCACGGCCGCCACCAGACCGGCCAGCGGCAGCGCCGGATCGATCCCGGCCGCCTCGGCGAGCACCTCCTCGCGTGGTCTGAGGTGGATCCAGATCTCGGGCCGTCCGGCGGTCGTGATGCGGTCGTAGGCGGCTGTCACACGCGCGGCAGGCGTCATGGCGCTCATGCCCTCACCGCCGCGAGGACCTGGCCCGGGGCGACCTGTTCACCGGGCTTGACGTAGACCTTCAGCAGCGTCCCGGCGGCCGGGGCGGTCACCTTGGACTCCATCTTCATCGCCTCCAGGGACAGGATCGGGTCGCCTTCGGCGACGGTGGCGCCGGGCGCGGCGGCCACCTGCCAGACCGTGGCGGTGAACGGAGCGGTGACCGGGACGGCGCCGTCCGGAACGGAGACGGTGCCGACGGCGGTCACGGGCGCCGGATCGTCGTCGCGGTCGAACTCCCCGGCCTCCCGCCAGCGTTGCTTCTCGGCGTCGAAGGCGGCGTTCTGCCGCCGGCGGAACGCGGCGATCGAGTCGGCCTCCCGGGCCAGGAAGGCGTTGTACTCGGCGATGGAGAAGGTGCCCTCCTCGGTCGGGAAGTCACCGCGGCCGGCGTCGGTCTCGGCGCGCAGCTCGAGCAGTTCCTCCGCGGTGACGGGATACCACTCGATGCGGTCGAAGAAGCGCAGCGCCCAGGGAGAGTCCCGGAACAGGCCGCCCTTGCGGAACCTGTTCCAGATCTGCACGGTACGGCCGACGAACTGGTAGCCCCCGGGACCCTCCATGCCGTAGACGCACAGGTAGGCGCCTCCGATGCCGACGGAGTTCTCGGCGGTCCAGGTGCGGGCCGGGTTGTACTTGGTGGTCACCAGGCGGTGCCGTGGGTCGAGCGGCGTGGCGACCGGGGCGCCGAGGTACACGTCGCCAAGGCCGAGCACCAGGTAGGAGGCGTCGAAGACGGTCCGGTAGACGTCGTCGGCGCTCTGAAGGCCGTTGACGCGGCGGATGAACTCGATGTTCCACGGGCACCACGGGGCGTCGTCGCGCACCCCGGCCATGTACCGCTCGATGGCGAGCCGGGTCGCCGGGTCGTCCCAGCTGAGCGGCAGCCGTACGGTGCGGGAGGGCACCACCAGCTCATGGGTGGGCGGTACCTCGTCCTCCAACTCGCGCAGCAGGACGGCCAGGTCACGGGCCTTCAGCCGGCGCGCGTCGGTGTGGATCTGCAGGGAGCGGATGCCCGGGGTGACGTCCACGACGCCGTCCGGCGCGTGCGCGGCGAGCGTCTCCTGCAGGGCGTGCACCCGCATCCGCAGACCGAGGTCGAGCATCATGGGGCCGTACTCGACCAGGACGTTGTCGTCGCCGTCCCGACGGTAGGTGACGGCCGGCCGGGCATCGGTGGCCGCCAGGCGGCCGAGCACGCCGTCGTCGCCGTCCCCGCCGCCGCGGATCAGCGTGGGTGAGGCGCGTCGGGCGTCGAGGGACGCCGCCTCGGCCTCCTTGACCGGTACGAACCGCACGGTGTCGCCCGGGCGGAGCTGGCCCAGCTTCCACAGGTCGCCGCTGGCCACCACGGCGGGGCAGACGAACCCGCCGAGGGACGGCCCGTCGGGGCCCAGGATGATCGGCGTGTCGCCGGTGAAGTCCAGGGCGCCCACCGCGTACGGCGTGTCGTGGATGTTGGAGGGGTGTAGCCCGGCCTCGCCGCCGTCCTGGCGGGCCCATCGCGGCTTGGGCCCGATCAGGCGGATGCCGGTGCGGGCCGAGTTGTGGTGCACCGTGTAGCCGGTGGCGTAGAGGGTGTCGATGTCCTCGCGGGTGAAGAACTCGGGTGCCGCGTGCGGTCCTTCGGTGACGCCGATCTCCCAGTGCGAGGTGATCGCGGGACGGCGCGCGAGCGGGGTGGGGCCGCCGCCGGCGGTCCCGGTGGACGTGGGCCGTAGGACGTCCCCGGCGCGCAGCGCCCGCCCGCCGTGCCCGCCGAAGCCGCCGAGGGTGAAGGTCGAGGCGCTGCCCAGGTACTCGGGTACGTCGACGCCGCCCCGGACGGCCACATAAGTGCGCAGCCCGGGGCCGGGGCAGGTGCCGAGGGCCAGGGTGCCGCCGGCCGGGACCGGCACCGGCTCCCACAGGGCCGCCGCGACACCGTTCACCGTGACGGGAACGCCGGCGCCGGTGACGGCGACCACGGTGGCGGCCGAGAAGCGCAGCGTCAGCCCGCCCGCCGTCACCTCGAGCCCGGGCGCCTGGGCGGCGTTGCCGACGGCAAGGTTCGCCTCGGCGAAGGAGACGGGGTCGAACGGGCCGCTCGGCGGCACGCCCACGTGCCAGTAGCCGAGCCGGCCGGGGAGGTCCTGGACGGTGGTCATCGCTCCGGGCACCAGGACGTCGATGCGCGGCTCGGGGTCGGTGGTGGTGTCGAGCGTGCTGGTGCTGTGCACCGCCTCGCGCACCTCGTCCCGCACGGCCAGCGCACGCAGCAGGCCCAGGTTGGTGACGATGCCGTCGACTCGGCTCGCGGCCAGGGCCCGGCCGAGCACGTCGAACGCGGCGTCGCGGGTCGGTCCCTTGCCGATCACCTTGGCGAGCATGGGGTCGTAGTACGGCGAGATCTCCAGACCGGTCTCGGCGAATCCGTCCACGCGGACACCCGGCATCTCACCGGCGCCCTGACCCGGGAAGACGGCCCGGGTGATCAGACCCGAGGAGGGCAGTGAGTCCCGGCCGGGGTCCTCTGCGTAGACGCGGGCCTCCACCGCGTGCCCGGTGGCAGTCCACTCCCGCTCGAACACCGCGTCGTCGACCCTGCCGTCCCGGGCCAGCGCCAGCATGAGCTCGACGAGGTCGACGCCGTACGCCTCCTCGGTCACCGGGTGCTCGACCTGCAGGCGGGTGTTGACCTCCAGGAAGGCGGCCTCCTCGCGCACCGGGTCGTAGACGAACTCCACGGTCCCCGCGCCGCGGTAGCCGACCGAGGCGAGCAGCCGGCGCGAGCAGTCGTGCAGCAGCGCGCGGACGTGACCGGGCAGGGCCGGGGCCGGGGCCTCCTCGATCACCTTCTGGTTGCGGCGCTGCAGTGAGCAGTCCCGGTCGCCGAAGACGGCGATCCGGCCGGTGCCGTCGCCGAAGACCTGCACCTCGACATGGCGTGCCGGACGCACCAGGCGCTCCAGGAACACCCCGGCCGACGCGAAGTTGGACTCGGCGAGCGCCGCGACCCGAGCGAAGGCCTCGCGTACCTCGTCGGCGGTGGCGCAGGCCTGCATGCCGATGCCGCCGCCCCCGCCGGTGGCCTTGACCATCACGGGCAGTCCGATCGACCCGGCCGCGGTGACGGCCTCCTCGGCGCTCCCGAGCAGCTCCGTGCCGGCCAGTAGCGGCACTCCGGCCGCCTTGGCCAGGGTGCGCGCGGTGTGCTTCTCTCCGAAGGCGGTGATCTGGTCGGCCGTCGGACCCGCGAAACGCAGTCCGGCCTCCTCCACGGCCCGGGCGAAGGCGGTGTTCTCGGACAGGAAACCGTAGCCGGGGTGGATGATCCCGGCTCCGTGGGCGAGCGCGGCCTCGATGATCGCGTCACCACGCAGGTACGACTGGCGGGCGGGCGCCGGACCGAGACGGACCGCGTGGTCGGCCTCGCGGACGTGCGGGGCCGCCCGGTCGGCGTCGGAGAAGACGGCGACGGTGCCCAGGCCCATGCTCCTGGCGGTGCGGATCACGCGGCGGGCGATCTCCCCGCGGTTGGCGACGAGAACGGCGGTGGGGCGGCTCACGCGGCTCCCTCCTGGGCGTGGACGGCTTCCGCCGCGGCTGGTCGCGCGCCTGCGGCCGGGACCGGGTCGACGACGATCATCCGCAGGGGCGTCGGGTTGAAGTCGTTGCACGGGTTGTTCATCTGCGGGCAGTTGGACACCAGCACCAGGACGTCCATTTCGGCACGCACGGCGACCCGGCGGCCGGGCGCCGACATGCCGTCCACGATGCCCAGCGCGCCGTCCGCCTCGACGGGCACGTTCATGAACCAGTTGAGGTTGGACACGACGTCCCGCACACCGAGCCCATGCCGGCCGGCCTCGGCGAGGAAGTTCTCGCGGCAGCCGTGCTGGAACATCACGTGGTGGCCGTAGCGCAGGGTGTTGGACTCCTTGCCGCAGGCACCGCCGATGGTGTCCTGGCGGTCGATCTCGTTGGCGACGACCGTCATCAGCGGGCGGCCCTCGCCACTGCGCAGCACGGTGCCCGTGCGCACATAGGCGTTGCCCTGCCAGGCCAGCGTGTCGGGGACGCTGTACCGCTCCTGGGGATCGTCGGCGTTGTAGAGCAGACAGTCGGCCGACTGGTTGCCGCCGACGTCGACGATCGTCAGGACGTGTCCCTTGCGCACCACCGCCGACCAGGGCCCGTTGGGCGCCACCTTCTCGTCCCGCACGACGGCGCCCTGCACCAGGCTCTCTCCCCAGTCCAGGCGGGAGCCCTCCGCGTACACCGCGCCGACCGGGACGGTGGAGGCCACGGTGCCGCCCGAGGCGGTCGGGTAGGTGGTCGGCGTGTTCTCGATCCGCGTGGTCGCCATGTCACAGCCCCCGGGCTTCGCAGTAGTCGACGGTGTTCAGGTACGCCCGGTGCAGTTCCGGCGTGGCGGTGAACCGTGGCTCGTCCGGGCCGGTCGGAGCGCCGTGCCAGGCGTGCACGCGCAAGGGCCCGACGACGTAGCCGGGTCGCGGATCCAGCGGATGGACGACGTTGGCGACCAGCACCAACAGGGGCATCTCCGCGACGAGTTCGACATGCGTCCCCGGGCCGGCGCTGCCCTGCCAGGCGAGTGTGCCGTCCGGCTCGACACGTACGCCCTGGAAGAAGGACAGGCTGGGTGGCAGGTCGCGGCGGTTCAGGCCGTGCTTGGCGGCCGCCTTGAGGAAGAGTCCGCGGCCGGACGGAGACGGCCCCTCGGGGCGGGCGTCACCGTACTTGCGCTCGTTCCAGGCATCGGTGGTGGTGCCGCAGAACGCGTCGTGCCGGCCCGAGGAGTCACCACTGACCACGGACATGACCCGGCCGTCTCCGGACAGCAGCGGGTGGTTCTCGCCCAGGTAGGCCTGCCACGGGATCTTCTGGGTGTCGGCGACGTTGAGCCGCTCGACCGGATCCAGCGCGTTGTAGAGCAGCAGGTGGGCGCACGCGTCGCCGGTCGGGTCGTCGAAACGCAGCCGGGTGCCGCGGGCGAGCACCTTGTGCGTGTAGCCGCCGGGGGCCACCGTCTCCGCCCACACCAGGGCGGACGGATCCACCCCCGGCGGGCAGTGCGGACTGCCGGACGCCGGGAGATACGGCATCCACTCCCCGGCCCGGCCGCCCTGGGCACGGGCGTCCTGCCGGGCGCTGCGGACGCTGTCGGTGAGGTGCAGTTCACGCGCCCGGACGTGAGCCTGCCCGGCCGGGTCTTGCCCGGCCGGGTCCTGGCCGTGCGGCGCGAGAGCCGTCGAGCTGTCGGCGTGGATCATGGGTGTCCCGTCATCCCCTCTTCGGTACGGCATCGGTGCTTCGATTCGCGTCGCCCGGGCCCTCAGGCGGGCTCGGCGACGGCCTCCGCCCCGAGTGGCGGCTCGGTGTGCGTGTGCGGTACGTGCCGCAGCTCGATACGGCGGTGCAGCCGGCGGGCGAGGAAGTAGGCGGCACCGGCGGCGAGGCCCAGCCCGATGAAGAGCAGGGCGCTCCACCGCAGCCACCACGTCCCGCCGGTGAGGTCGTAGATCTCCGCACGAGGCCAGATCAGGTTGACCGTCATACCGGCCTGGTAGAGCACCGCCACCGCGTTGACCGCCACTCCCCATCGGCCCAGGGAGAACAGGGGCCGTCCGGTCTCGTCGACGCCCTGCGGAAGCCCGCCGGTGCCGCGCTGCCGGATCCTCGTGACCAGCAGCGGCAGCGTCACGCCCAGATAGGCCAGGTACAGCATGGCGATGCAGAGGCTGGAGAGGGCCGTGAAGATCGCGGACTGGCGGACGTTGACCACGAGCGCGAGCGCGGCGCCGACGCCCACCACGATCGACGTGGTGATGGGCGTACCCGTGCGGGCCGAGACCTTCCCGAGGCGCCGGTGGAACGGCAGGGCGCCCTCACGCGCCATGGAGTACATCATCCGCGCCCCGGAGGTCTGCACCGCCAGTGTGCAGGCGAACACCGCGATCGCCACGCAGCACAGCAGCAGCCGGCCCACGACCCCGCCGAGCCGGTCGGTCAGCACCCAGGACAGACCGCCCGCGGCCAGCTTCCCGTCGGTCAGGCTGCTCGCCGCCATCAGTCCCGAGACGATCAGCAGCGCGCCACCCACACCCGAAGTCACCAGAGCCCGCAGGATGGTGCGGGGAGTAGTCCGGCGCGGACTGTGGGTCTCCTCGGCCAGCTCGCCCGCCGAGTCGAAGCCGACCATCACGTACGCCGCCATCAGCGAGGACGCGAGGAAGGCCCCGGCATAGCCGCCGTGGCCGGCCCAGCCGGTGCTGTGGACCACCACCTGCGGGCCACGCTCGGGCAGGAAGAAGAGCACCAGGACCAGCGCGACCACACCGATGATCTCGATCGTGACGCCGAAGCTGGTGGCGGCGGCCATCTGGCGGATGCCCAGGATGTTCACCACCGTGGTGACCACCAGCAGCAGGCACCCCAGAAGGACCGCGTTCTGCGCGCCGGTCGGGGAGCCGACCGACGGATCGGCTCCCGGTCCGCCGATCACCTGGAAGCCGGCCCAGATACCCGGCAGCACCGCCTGCGCCGCGATCGCGGCCGCCGCGACCGTGAGGATCTGCCCGATCACCATGATCCAGCCGACGAACCAGCCCGCCGTGGTGCCGGCCAGCCGGCTCGACCACTGGTAGACGGCCCCTGATATGGGCCAGCGCGCCGCCAGTTCGGCGAAACAGAGCGCGACCAGCATCTGGCCCGCGAAGACCAGCGGCCAGGTCCAGAAGAACGCCGCGCCACCGAGGCCGAAGCCGAGGCCGAAGAGCTGGAAGACGGTCGTGAGGATCGAGACGAAGGAGAACCCCGCGGCGAACGAGGCGAAGCTGCCCACCCCGCGGTGGAGTTCTTGCTCATAGCCGACGGGAGGGGGACTGGTCGTGACACCGCCCTCGGGGCTCAGCCCAAGGGGGAGTTCGGGTCGGCTCATCACCGCACCTCCGAGCGATCGACAGATACCTGTCGCTTGACAGGTATTGCGATGGTCGGCAGAACCGGTCTCACACCCGAGTCCGGGAAGTTAACTTCGTGTATCCGATGCCACGCGCGGTGTGACGCCCTGTCATCCGGCGGCCGAGGAAGCCGGGAGGCCGATCACAGGGAGACGGGCCAGGGTTCGTCCGGCGGATCATGCCTGGGACGCGGTGGTCTGGTACGCCCATCTACGGCGGCGTCGTCAGGTGAGGGAGGAGAATGCGCGGCATGACCACGGTGACAGACATCGAGGCCCGCGGTATGCAGCACTGCGAGACGACAGCGCTGAGCGTACTGCTACGGCACCAGGGACTCGACTTGTCCGAGCCCATGTTGTTCGGGCTCGGCTCCGGGCTGTCCTTCATCTACTGGGACAGCAAAGGCATGGACTTTCCCTTCCTGGGAGGTCGGGTCAAGCCGTTCGAGCTCACCAGGAACCTGGCCGCCGCACTCGGGCTTGACCTGCTGGTCGAGGAGACCACCTCCCCGCGCAAGGCCTGGCAGAACGTGGCAGCACCCATCGACGCCGGCCGGCCGGTTGCCCTTCAGCTCGACAGCTACCACCTGGACTACTTCAGCACCAAGGTGCACTTCGGCGGCCACGTCGTGGCCATGTACGGCTACGACGAACAGGACGCCTACCTGGTGGACACCGAGCCGCAGGGCGGAGCCGTCACCACCGGTCTCGCCAGCCTGGCCAGGGCCAGGGCCGAGCGCGGCCCGATGACCGCCAAGCACCGCTCCTTCACCATCACGGTGCCCAGTGGCCTGAGGCCACCGCAGGACCGGATCATCCCCGCGATCAAGACCTGCGCCGTCGCCTTCTTGAACCCGCCCATCGTGAACCTGGGCCACCGGGGCATCGAGAAGACCGCGAAGCAAGTGCCGACGTGGCTGCAGCGCAGCGACAATCCGCGGGAGGACCTGCCACGGGCCGCCGTCCTCATGGAGAGGGCTGGCACCGGCGGCGCCCTGTTCCGCAATCTCTACCGGGACTTCCTCGCCGAGTGCGCCCAGCTCATCGGAAGCAGCCACCTGCGCACCGGCCACAGCCTGTACATCGAGGCCGCCACCCTCTGGACACAGGTGGCCGCGCTCATCGCGGCGGCAGGCGAATCCGGCGACGCGAAGAACCTCAAGCAGGCCGGCTCCATCCTCCACGAGCTCGCGCGCATCGAAAGCGATGCGATGCAGGCACTCAGCCTGCTCTAGGCCCTGTCTGGCGGGTCGTGTGCGGAGCCAGAGTCTGATCGAGGCGACGGTGACGGTGCCGTGGAAAAGGTAGGCGCGCTTGTCGAACCTCGTCGCGATGGCTACCTTGCCGCCGCCGAGGTGGTCGGGGCGGGTGCGCGGGTGTCCGCCGCCGAGGCGGCCGACGCGGATGCGTTCCATGATCGGGATGAGCTGAGGGGCGTCGCCCCACCGGCCCGGAGTGATCAGCGAGGCCGGCGGGCGGCGTCCGCCTTCGCCGGCGAAATGTATTTTGCAGGTCAGGCCGCCCGGGGAGCGTCCGAGCCCCTCATCGGGGCTGTGCTGCCGGGGCGCGCAACTTTTCCCTGCACTGGCGGTGGCTTCCTACAGGCCCCGGCGGCGTGCTGATGGGCCCGGCAGGAGGTCGAATCGACGCTCACCATCGACCAGTCGATGCGGCCTTCCGCCTCGGCATCGGCCAGGCGCGGGCTGGAAAGATCTTGTCCCACGTGGCGTCTGCCGAGCAGCGTCTATGGCGTTGCCAGGAGGTCTGCGGCCCGGTCGGCGAGGACCTCGGGAGCCGGTGTCGCGTCGAGTTCGGCTCCTCGTTCGTCCGCTGCGAGTGGTTCCAGTGTGGCGAGTTGAGAGTCGAGGAGCGAGCCCGGCATGAAGTGGTCGTGGCGCCGTCGGAGCCGGTCCGCGAGCAGTTCGCGGTCGGCCGTCAGGTGCAGGAAGAAGGCGCCCGGGCAGGCCGCTAGCAGGGTGTCCCGGTAGCTTCGCTTGAGTGCGGAGCATGCGACCACGGCGCCGGTGCCCGCCATGTCGTGCTCGTGCAGCCAGCGGCCGATGGACTCCAGCCAGGGTCGGCGGTCGGCGTCGTCGAGCGGCGTGCCGGCGGACATCTTGGCGATGTCGGCCGCGGAGTGGAAGTCGTCCCCGTCCGCGAAGGGCACGCCCAGCCGTTGCGCCAGCAGGCGGGCCACCGTGGTCTTGCCGATCCCCGCGACGCCCGTGACCACGACGCACGGGGATCGACGCTCAGTGCGGCCCATCATCCGGTAGCGCTTCGGGATGCAGCAGGTCGCTGCGCCGCCGTTGTGCGCCCTCGTACGGCCGGGGAGGCGGACCGTCGGAGCCGGCCGGATACTCCTCCAGCGGGACGAGGTTGTTCTTCCACGCGTTCAGCACGGGTGTCAGGACCCGCCATGCCTCCTCGGCCTCGTCGCCACGGATGGACAGGGCCGGATCACCCTTCATGACGTCCAGCAGGAGGCGGCCGTAGGCGGGCAAGTCAGGCGGTTCCATCCGCGCGGTGAGCGAGAGCTGGGTGAGGGACTGGGCGCGTGCGCCGGTGCCCGTCATGTCGAGGGTCATCCCTTCCGGCTCCAGTCCGAAGCGCAGCACGTTGGGCAGGGCCTGTCCCTCGTGGCCGAAGGGCAGATGGGGCACGGAGCGGAAGCGCACCGCGACCTCCTTGCGGTCCCGTCCGAGCGCCTTGCCGCTGCGCAGCCGGAACGTCGTCCCGGACCAGCGCCAGCTGTCCAGTTCCAGTTCGACCTCGGCGAAGGTCTCCGTGCGCCGCTCGGGGTCCACGCCCTCCTCGTCGGCGTATGCGGGAACGGCGTGGTCGCCGATCCTGCCGGACAGGTAGCGCGCGCGGCGCGTGCGGTGCACGACGTCGTAGTCGGTGGGGAGCCGTACGGACCGCAGCACGTCGACCTTCCGGTCGCGCAGGTCCCGCTCGCCGAGGGTGATCGGGGGTTCCATGGCCACGAGGCACAGCAGCTGCAGCAGGTGGTTCTGCACCATGTCCTTCAGCGCACCGACGCCGTCGTAGTAGCCGGCCCGGCCTTCCAGGGCGAGGGTCTCGTCCCAGACGATCTCGATTTCCGCGATGTGGGTGCTGTTCCAGATGGGCTCCAGCACGCGGTTGGCGAGCCGGCTTCCGAGCACGTTCTGGACGGTCGTCATGGCGAGGAAGTGGTCGACCCGGAACACCGCCTGCTCGGGCACGAGACCGACGAGCAGCCGGTTCAGATCCCGCGCGCTCGCCAGGTCCTCGCCGAACGGCTTCTCCAGCACGATCCGGCTGCCCGGTGGCAGGCCCGCGTCGTGCAGGGCGGTGACCATGTGCGGGAAGAGCGCCGGGGGGAGGGCGAGGTACACGGCGATCGGTTCGTCGCCGGCGACGACCGCTGCGACGTCCGCGGGGTCGGTGACGTCCGCCTTCCGGTAGTGGGCCGAGCCGGCGACGGCTTTCCTGACATCGGCCGGGCAGGAGTCGCCGTGGCGGTCGATCTGGTCGGCGCACCAGCCGCGGAAGCGGTCGGTGTCCCAGTCCTCCCGGCTCGCGCCGGTCAGTTGGAAGCCGTCACTGATGTGTCCCGCGGCCCGCAGGGCGGCCAGGGCCGGCAGGAGGTAGCGGGCGGTGAGGTCGCCTGTCGCGCCGAAGACGGCGAGCCGATCGATCATGCCCGAGCGCCCACCGTCGCCCGGGCGAGGTTCACGCCGCTGGCGATGATTCCGATATGGCTGAACGCCTGAGGGAAGTTGCCCATGAACTCTCCAGAGGTGGGGTCGATCTGTTCCGGCAGCAGCCCGAGCGGGCTGGTACGGGCACACAGCGAGGCGTACACCTTCTCGGCCTCGTCGATCCGGCCCTGGGCGGTCAGGTTGTCGGCCAGCCAGAAGCTGCACAGCACGAAGGCGCCCTCGTCGCCGGGCAGGCCGTCGGGCGACTCGTCGTGCAGATAGCGGTAGAGCAGGCCGTCACCGGCCGACAGGCGCTCGGCGATAGCCGTAGTCGTGGCCGCCATGCGCGGGTGGTCGGCCGGCATCACGTGGCGCAGCGGGAGCGCGAGCAGGCTCGCGTCCAGCACGCCGCCGCCGTCCAGGTGTGCGCTCAGCGTCTGCGCGTCCTCGTCCCAGGACTCCTCCAGGATGCGCCGACGCAGCCGGTCGGCCGAGGCACGCCAGGCTGTGGTCGGGCCGGGCAGGCCGAGCCGCTCGCCGATGGACACGGCACGGTCCAGGGCCACCTGGCACATTCCGACGGAGTAGGTGAACACCCGGCCCGCACTGCGCACTTCCCAGATCCCCTGGTCGGGCTGGCGCCATGCCTGCTCCGCGGTGTCGGCCAGCCCCGCCAGGCCCGCCCACAGCGCGGGCTGCACCTGCCGGCCCGCGCTCAGCCACTGGCTGGTGCGCAGCCACTGGTCGGCGCAGTCCAGGATCTCGCCGTAGAGGTCGTGCTGGCGCTGGTCGGCCGCGCCGTTGCCCCAGCGGACCGGGGCGGAGCGACGGTACCCCTCCAACTCGGTGTCCTCGATCTCGTCGGGTACGGGGCCGCCGTCGAGGTTGTACATGATCCGGGGGATGCGGCTCTGCTCGACGGCGTCGAGGACCCATCCGAGGAAGGCGTCCGCCTCGCCGGTGAAGCCGATGCGTCTCAGAGCGAACACGGCGTAGGCGGCGTCCCGGACCCAGGCGTAGCGGTAGTCCCAGTTACGGACTGCCCCGACCGGCGCGGGCAGGGAGGAGGTGGGCGCCGCGACCAAGGCGCCGTTGGCCCAGTCGTCGCAGAGCTTCAAGGTGATGGCGGCGCGCCGGACCAGTGCCTCCTGGGGGCCCGAGTAGTCGAAGTGCTTCATCCAGCGCCGCCACGCCTCGGCGGTGTCCGCCAGCATCGCGTCGGCCGCGAACCGGTGGTGGCGATGGAAACGGCCCCAGGACAGCACGAGGTCGAGGTGTTCGCCCTCGCTCAGGTCGTGGGTGCGGTGCAGGCCGGGCAGGGGGCGGTTGGAGCGCAGGTGCAGACGCAGGTCCGGCCGGCGCGAGGGCCTCAGTTCCAGACCGCTGAACAGCGCCTGCGCCGTACCGCCGCCGCGCGGCTCCAGGTCCACTCGCAGGCGGACGTGCCCGGAGAGGACCGCGGCCGACCGGACGAGCTCGCACCGCCCGGCCGGAGCGTCGTCGGTGAGGTCGGCACCAGGACGCACGGCCAGCGCGTCGGTGACACGCACCAGACCGGTGGCACTGCGCAACTCGGTGGTCAGCACGCCGGTGTCGGGCTCGTAGCGCTGCCGGGCCTCCACCAGATCCTGCGGCGCGACGGTGAAGTGCCCGCCCCGTGCGTGGTCCAGCAGGCCGCAGAACAGCGGGTCGGAGTCGAACCGGGGCAGGCACATCCACGGGATCGAGCCGTCCAAGCCGACCAGCGCAGCCGTCGAACCGTCCCCGATGAGGCCGAGGTCCTCCAGCGGCAGGTAGCCCTCCCGCTTGCGGATCGGGCGGAACGGAGGGTCGGGGTCGTGCATGGTTTCCTCGCTTCCGCGGCGCCACGAAGTACCGGCCAGCACACCGCGCAGGTCCGGAAGGGACAGCACCTAGAAGGTGACCAGCACCTTCACGACGTCTTCGAGCTTCTTGTCCGAGACCTCGAAGGCCCGCTCCATGTCATCGAAAGGGAACGTGTGGGTGGTCATGTGCGTGGGGTCGAGGCGCTTCGCCTCCAGCACCCGCAGCAGCCGTTCCATACGGAGCCGGCCGCCGGGGCAGAGGCCGGTGGCGATCGTCTTGTCCGCCATGCCGACGCCCCATTCGACACGAGGGATGCGGATGAACTCGCCCGCGCCGAAGTAGCCGATGTTGGAGATGGTGCCGCCGGGCTTGGTGATCTTCACGGCGGTCTGGAAGGTGATGTCCGCGCCCAGCGCCTCGATGGCGGTGTCGACCCCTTGTCCCCCGGTCAGCTCGTTGATCCGCTCGACGACGTCCTCACTGGTGAAGTCCACGATCTCGTCGGCGCCGTACTCCTGCGCCAGTTTCTGCCGACTGGCGACCGATTCGACCCCGATGACCCGGCCGGCGCCGCGGAGCCTGGCCCCCGCCGTGGCCATGAGGCCCACCGGCCCCTGCGCGAGGACCGCCACGGTCCCGCCGATCGGGATGTCGCCCTTCTCCGCTCCCATGAATCCCGTCGACAGCATGTCGGCGCAGTACACCGCCACGTCGTCGCCGATGGCATCGGGGATCCTGGCGAGATTGGCGTCGGCGTCGTTGACGTGGAAATAGTCCGCGAAAACCCCGTCCTTGCGGTTGGCGAACTTGAATCCTCCGAGCGGCCCGCCCGACTGCGACGGGAACCCGTTCTGGGAGGCCAGGTCGCCCCAGTCGGGGGTGATGGCGCCGACCAGCACCCGGTCGCCGGGTCGGAAGTCCTTCACCTCGCTGCCCACGGCATGCACGATGCCCACCGCTTCATGGCCCAGCGTCAGGTTCTCCCTCGGGCCGATGCCACCATGAACGGTGTGGGAATCGGAGGTGCAGATCAAAGCCTTGGTCGTCTTGACCACGGCGTCGAGCGGACCCGGCTCCGGAACCGCCTTCTCCACGAAACCCACCCGGCCGATCTCCTTCATCACGAACGCCCGCATGCGCCTGTCCTTCCTCCCGGGCTCATCGTTGCCCCGGGCCCACGCGTGTCGGCCGAATCGGCACTGGCATCCGGCATCAGCCGTGCACACCTACCACTGTCGCAACGTCCGAGGCAGCTCGCGAGCCGACCGCACCGTGGACCCCGGCTGCTGCCGGAACCGGCGTGTCATCCGGCCCGGACGCCGCCCGGGGCCATCCCGCTGAAGCCACAGGCACGCCCTGTACGCCGGTTCGCCGCCGGTACCAGCGGCATCCAGCGTCGTCTTCGCCTGACGGCCGCGCACACGGCTCTGGTCAGGCCCTGCCGCGCACGACGGCGACCGGGCAGTGCGCGTGGTGCAGCAGCGCCTGGCTCACCGAACCCAGGAGCATCCCGGCAAAGCCGCCGCGCCCCCTGGCTCCGACGACCGTCAACTGGGCGTTCCTGCTCGCTTCGATCAGGACTTCGCGGGTTTCGCCGCTCAGCACTTCCCGTCTGACCGTGACGTCCGGATACCTCTCGGCACGGCCTGCGACCGCGTGGGCCAGCAGCCGCTCCACGCTCTCCACGCCCCTACCGGCCGACGCGTGGTCGGGCAGCCACGCGTGCGCGGCGACGATCTCGGCTCCTCGCAACTCTGCTTCGGCGAAGGCGAATTCGACCGCCTCCTCGCCTGCGGGGGAGCCGTCGACGGCCAGCACGATCGGTCCTGCATCATCCGGTTCCTCGCGGACCACCAGCACCGGACAGTGGCTGTGGGCGGCCAGGGACACCGCCGTCGAACCCAGCAGCATGCCGGCGAAGCCCCCGATGCCCCGGCGGCCGACGACCACGAGGTCCGCGGCGCGCGACTCGGCCGCCAGCACCGACACCGCACCGCCGATCATCACGGCCTCGCCGACCTCCACCTCGGGCGCCAGGCTCCGGGCGTCCTGTGCCGCGTCGTGCGCGAGGCTGTTGAGCGGCGACGGGTCCAGCGGCGCGTACATGGGCCCGACCGGCCAGCTGAAGGCGTGCACCACACGCAGCTCCGCACGGCGCCGCTGGGCCTCCCGGGCGGCCTGGACCACCGCGGCATGGCTCGACGACGAGCCGTCCACTCCTACGACGACCAAGCTGCTCACAGCGCTTCCTCACGCACGTCAGTACCGCTGGGCCTTGGCAAGACGCGCCGTCAGATGGGCGCTCTGCGGGTGCCTGCTGAAGGCGATGGGCTGTTCCGTGTGACCGGGCTCCACGTTCTCCGCTCCCACGAACCTGGTCTCGACGACCGTGCCGGCGGAGTCAGCGAAGTCGACCTGCACGGCGTAGGACGCTTTCTGGTGCGTCTTGTTCGTGATCGTGACCAGGGCGGCAAGCAGCCCGCTCGTCTGGCTCCGGGGCATGCCCATCAGGCTGACTTCGGACAGGGCGTTGCCACGGCCCTGAACGTTCTTGAGCGCATTCTCGGCGGCGGCGCCGGCCCGGGCGGCCTCGGCGTCCACCGAGGCCTCGAACTCCGAGGCGCGGGCAGCCGCGGAGGATGCCGCTGCCGAGGCGGACGCGTGGGCGGAGGCGATCGCGGAAGCCGCTGAGGAGGCAAGCGCCGACGGCGGCATCCCGGAAAAGGAAGCCGCATTGGGACTGCTGGGTGTCGGCCGGGGCGAGGAGCCGGTGTTCTGACCGCCACCGCCGCATCCCACCAGGGCGACTGCCCCGAGGGCGCAGCCAAGCGCGGACACGACGGCTCGGTGACCGATGGTGTTGGAGGGGCTGGAGGAGCTTGAGGGCATAGGTCATCCTTTACGCCATATATGACCGATCCCACTCATCTTCCGTGCGGAGATCGCGCCCGGCGAGCCGACCGTGGCCGTTCGGATGGGCGCGGACACCTCTCCACCCAGTCCCCACCACTGGTCGCACCCGACACGCGCGCCCCCATCGCCGCCGTGCGGCCGTGGGAGGGCGCTCAAATACCGCCGGTGATCAATGTGGTTGTGCAGGGTGTCGTTCAGGCCGCCCCAAACCGCGTTGTTCGGGCGGGGCTCGACCACGCCGGTGACCGAGTTGCGGCGGAAGAGGATGTTGGAGGCGCCGTTCAGCTCGCGGGCCGTGACGATCTGGCCGTCGGGCATGGTGATCCGGGTGCCCGCGGGATGTAGAGGCCGGCCTCGACCACGCACTCGTCGCCGAGCGCGATGCCGACGCCCGCAGAGATGCGGTCTCGACCATGGAGGTGCCGAGCGTGCCGGCGTTGAAGTGCCCAGCGAGGTGGTGGCACACATCTCCCCGGCCCGCAGCTCGGCGGTGAACTACTACGGGGAGATCACCGTCGAATACAGGCTCGACGAGCGCCAACACCGGCCTCTGCGCCAGCGCGGCACCGACGACCCGATGGTGGCCGACATCTGACCGGCCCCGCTGCTGTTCGCATAGGTTCGCTTACCTGATTAGAGACGCCACCTGGAGCATGCTGCCGTACAAACCATTTCCTCTACCCACAGTAGAGGAGGGCGGTAGAGTGAGGGATATGGCAGCAGACGAGACGAGCATCAAGGTGAGCACGGCCGCGCGGGACCGGCTCGCCCAGCTGGCGGCCGAGCACGGCATCACCATTCGCAGCCTGGTGGAAGACCTCGCGCAAAGCACTCCCACCCAGGCCGAGTACGCCGAGCGGGCCGAGTTGGCCCGCGCCGAGCTCGCCTCCGCCCTCGGCAGCGCGCCGAGCCCGGAGGCCGAGGAGAAGGCCCGGGCCCTGCTGGAGCGCCTGGGCGCCGCCTCGCGCGGTCCGCAGGCGGCCGCGTAGTGGCGGCCATCGCGGTCGTCCTGGACCACACGACTGCCACGGCGTTGTACGACCCGAAAGATCCGTTCAACGAGGCGGTCGCCGCGTTCTACGTCCAGGCCTCCGGCGGACTCGGAGATCTGTATGCGCCGGTGCTGTCACTGACCGCCGGCGACGCCGAACGACCGGGTCTGCTCGGCTACATCAAGGGGCTGCGGTTCATCCGGATCGAGCCGTTCGACACCGACGCCGCAGTCACCGCCACCGAATTGCTGCGCTTCGGGCACTCCTGGGCTGCCGTCCACGCCATCCACGCCGCCCGCCCCTCCGCCGCCCACCCCAGCGGACGGTTCCTGCTCACTCTGACGCCGAAGGCGTACGCGGGCACTGGCGTCCAGGCCGTCCACCCCGCCCAGTAACCGCACGCGCCCGGCGGTGGAAGACGGCCAGGCGCAGATCGTCTGTCCTCCGTCTCAGCATGAGCGCCCCAGGGCCGGAGTACCCCGCCCTGGCCGTCGCCGCGCGTGGCGTCGTGTACCCGCAAGGCGCCGGAAGCTCCGTCAGGCCCGCCCCCTCGCCGCTGACCTGGCCACCTGACACCGGGGGCCCAGCACCCCTTCGTTCGACAACAGCACCGCTCGCCCAGGGCGGTTGCATTGGAGGGACGGTGGGCGGGCTCGGGTTCATGTGCTCAGGTGGTAGGCGGTTCCTTTCACGCGGAGCGGAGCGTCGGCGGGGCCCTGAATCCATGGGCCGCGCCAGCAGATCTTGTGTCGGCCAAGACTGGGATACCAGCGCTTGACCTTGTGCATGCCCCGGCGCGCCCGGGATTTCCTGGCTTCTTCCCTCAGGGACGTCTCCCTGGCATCGGACCTGCCGGACTGGCTCGGGCCATCCCAGACAGGCACGATCGGACAGTGGGACATCACCTGCTCAAGGGGTTTCCCGCTCCCTTTAGGGCACTCGGTCAGTGAGCGCGGAGGTACTGAGATGAGTACCGGAGAGAAGGCCAAAGCAAAGGCCGAACAGGTAGTAGGAAGGACCGTGCGAAAGGTGGCTCACGCGGTACACAAAGAAACTCTCGCAGCAAAGGGTGCCGCCCTCGAAACGCGGGGCAAGTTGCGGGGCGCGAAAGAGCAGGCCAAGGGCTCCTTCAAGCACTGACAATGTCACCGCCGCGAGGGCGGAAACAGAAGCGGCCGGTGGGCTGTCTGCGGGCCGTGCGAGGTCACTCGACGCCAATCAACAACGACAGAAGTCCACGGCATCCGACCAGGTCAGAGCCGTGGACTTCGTCAGTCCCGCTGGTCCGCGAGACCGTGATCAGTAGATGCGCTGTCCGGGGGCCGTATCACCGCTAGGCCGTCGCGGCCGGGAACAGACGCTGTACAGCGGCGACGATGGCGGCCCGGCGCGCAGCCGGGAACGACGCGCGCTCCTCCTCGTCGGCGGGCATCAGATCGGACTGGCCGGCCCAGGACTGGGCGAGCTGGTTGACGAACATCAGGATGTCGGCGGGATCCCACGTCGCATCCAGATGGCCGGCCTTCTGTGCGTTGCGCAGCTGTTCGGTCTTGCGGCGCACGGTGGCCTGGATGGGGTCGTCGGGGTCGACGGGGGTGTCGTCGGCCAGTTCGAGGCGCCCCCAGTTCATGAGGCGGAAGCGTTCGGGATGGGCCACGAAATAGTCGTGGACGCGTCCGGCATAGCCGGGCAAGTCGGTGGGGTCCATCCGCGTGGCCTCGGC
This sequence comes from Streptomyces sp. NPDC050743, assembly GCF_044456925.1. Classification (NCBI taxonomy): domain Bacteria; kingdom Bacillati; phylum Actinomycetota; class Actinomycetes; order Kitasatosporales; family Streptomycetaceae; genus Streptomyces; species Streptomyces sp. NPDC050743. Next base: position 2,006 of record NZ_JBITGJ010000106.1, on the reverse strand, counting down.
GACCAGGGCCATCTCGCGAGCGACGACCGTGCCGTACAGCTCCTCCTTGCTGCGGAAGTATGCGTAGATGCGTTCCTTGCTGGTCCGAGCCGCCTTGGCGATGCGCTCGATCCTGGCCCCGGCGATCCCGTGCCGGGCGAACTCGGCCGTGGCCGCGACGACGATGCGGTCGCGGGTGGAGTCTGATCCGGTCGAGGCACTCATACGACCAATCTACCTGACCGAACCGTTTGGTTTGCCTCAGTCGGCATCCGGCGCACGGTAAAACCGAACAGTTTGGTTTGATGTAAGGAGTGTCTTGTGGAGACGAGGAAACTGGGCAACCAGGGCCTGACCATGTCGGCCATCGGCTACGGAGCGATGGGCACCGCCAGCGGCTACGGCCCCTCGGACGACACCCAGTCGATCACCGCGATCCGCCGCGCGCACGAACTCGGCGTGACCCACTTCGACACCGCGGAGATGTACGGCTGGGGCGAGGGCGAAAAGCTGCTCGGCCACGCCCTCGCGCCGATCCGCGAGGAGGTGACGATCGCGACGAAGTTCGGCTTCGCCAAGACCTTCAGCCCCAACTCGGCGCTGGAGCACATCCGCGAGGTGGTCGACAACAGCCTGCGCAACCTCGCCACCGACTCCATCGACCTGCTCTACCAGCACGTGCCGGACCCAAACGTGCCGATCGAGGACGTGGTCGGCGTGATGAAGGAGTTCGTCGACGCCGGCAAGGTCAAGCACCTCGGCCTGTCCAACGCCGACGAGGACACCATCCGCCGGGCCCACGCCGTGCACCCGATCTCGGCGCTGCAAAACGAGTACTCGGTCTTCGCGCCCCACGACGCCGAGCCGCTGTTTCCCGTCCTGGAGGAACTCGGCATCGGTTTCGTCGCCTACTCGCCGCTCGCCTGTGGCTTCCTCAGTGGCGCGGTCCAGCCCGTCGACCACTACACCGCCGACGACTTCCGCCAGCACCTGGCCTGGTGGAAGCCGGAGAACTTCGACGCCAACGTCGCCATCGCGGGTGAGCTGGCCAAGTTCGCCGAGAGCAAGGGCGCCACCCTCGCCCAGCTGGCGCTGGCGTGGCTGCTCGCGAAGAAGGACTACATCGTCCCCATTCCGGGCTCACGCAACTCTGACCGCGTCGCGCAGAACGTCGCCGCGGCCGGCCTCACGCTGACCGGCGAGGACCTCGCCCGCATCGCCGAGATCGCCCCCGACGGCGGCCTCGGTGGACGCCTCGACTGACACCGCACACTCCCCCGGTGCCATCCGCCCGCGAGTGGATGGCACTCACCAACACCGGCCGCCGGAACGTCACCGGAACGTAACAGGCACGGCGGCGGGCACCCGATCCTCGACCACGGCGCGCCGCCGGCCAGCCGAGCATCTGCGGATGGTGCCGCCGGGCCGGCCAACGCCTGTCGCCTCGATGGTGGTCGACGCGGGGAACGCACGGAAGCGGACTGCTCCCGGTGCCGGTCACCGCAATGGACAGGCGGCTGCTGGCAGTCGGCAAACGTCCGACCGCCGCGTCGAAGGCGAAGCCCGTAAAGAGCGCAGCGCACTCCGCCCGCGGGACGGCGCGAGGGCGCAGCAAAGGCACACACAGAACGGAGCAAGATCATGCAATCCCTCACCCCAGTGTCGGTGTGAGAGATGCCGCTCGATGTCGACGCCGAGGATCGCGACCATCCATGCCCGGCCCTTGCGCGACAGGCGTCTCAGGGAGTTCTTCCGGTCGACGACCCTGGGTCGTGACGGGTCCGCCGAGCAGAAGGCTGCGGACGGTGTGGGGCCAGGCGGCCACGACCCGGGCTCCGCAGTCCTTCTCGCTCCGCAACCGGGCCAGGGCTACCCGGACACCAGCCGGATCATCACACGGCCCGGCCCGGATCCGGGACGGGCTCGCCCCTAAGACGAGTCTTTCCGAATGCCTGCGGGCGCGAGGAGAGGGTGTCCATGATCGTTTGTGACGACGAACCTGGACACCCTCGTGACCGCACTCTACG
>NZ_JBITGJ010000105.1:0-23652 GCF_044456925.1 Streptomyces sp. NPDC050743 | reverse complement strand
GTCGAACTCGCCGCCGATCATCAGCAGGGCCACCGGCAGGGCCATGATCCCGATGGTCGAGGACTGGTACAGGATCGTCGCCATCGAGCTGCCCTCGCGCACCGGCGGGGCGGCGGTCAGGAAGAAGACGTACACGGCGGCGGCGCCGAGGAAGACGCCCACCTCGGGGCGGGCCAACAGCCGCAGCGCCAGGGGACGTCGGGCCGTGCGCCCGTCCGCGTGCTTCGGGCCGGGGGTCGGCGGCGTGGTCACCGCCGGCTCGGTGTGCTGTGCCGTACTCATCACCGGGTGCCCTTCGCGGCGAACTCGGCGACCTTGTCGACGTTGGACTTGTCGATGAAGGCCGGTCCGGTCAGCACGGGCGCGGTGCTGCCTCCGCTGAAGTTGCCGTTGTACTTGTAGAGCCACAGGGCGTCCACGGCGAGGTAGCCCTGCAGATACGGCTGCTGGTCCACCGCGAACTCCACGGACCCGTCCTGGACGGCCTTCACCAGGTCCTTGTTGAGGTCGAAGGTCGCGACCTCGGCCTTGCTGCCGGCGTCGGACACCGACTGCACGGCGGTCAGCGCGAAGGGAGCGCCGAGGGTGACGACCTGGTCGATGGAGGAGTCCTGCTTGAGCTTGGCGGTGATGGTCGACTTCACCGACGGCATGTCGGTGCCGTTGACGTAAATGGTGTCCGTCTTACCGCTGAAGCCCTTCTTCAGGCCGGCGCAGCGGGCCTCCAGGGCGACCTGCCCCTGCTCCTGGATGACGCAGAGGGCGTGCTTGGCGCCGAGCCGGCCGAGACGCCGGCCGAAGGCCTGGCCCGCGATGTTCTCGTCCTGGCCGAAGTACTCGAGCATGCCGAGCTTCTTCCAGTCGCCAACTCCGGAGTTGAAGCCGACGACCGGGATGCCGGCCGCCTCGGCCTTGGCCACGACGCCCTTCATCGCCTGGGGCTTGGCCGCGGTGAGCGCGATGCCGTCGACCTTCTGGTCGATCGCGTTCTGCACCAGGTTCGCCTGGTTGCCGGCGTTCGGGTCGGACGAGTAGACGAGCTTGATGTTGTCCTTCGCGGCCGCCGCCTGGGCGCCCTTGCGGATCAGGTCCCAGAAGGTGTCACCGGGAGAGGCGTGAGTGATCATGGCCACGGTCATACGGGGGGTGGTGGCCTTGCCTGCGGAGACCGCCGCGCCGCCTTCCTCGGACTTCTTGCCGCCATGGCTGCTGGAACAGCCCGCGGCGAATAGGGCGCCGACGAGAACCGTGGCGGTCAGAGCGGCGGCTCGGTGGTTTCTGTGCATGTCCCTTGCACCTCACTGTTACTGATCAGAGTAGGAAAAAGAGGGATTTGCGCTTCGTCAGAGAGGCCCTGATCGACCTGGCGAAGCGAACGAACGGTTGGGGAAGCGCCACGGGTGGCGGAGGAGTGCGGTCGACGGCAGCAGGGGGTGTGCGCCGCTTGTTTCGGGGTTACTAGAGCGCGTTACTAGTGCGCTCTAGTGCCCGTACTATGAAGTCCCCAGGGGTGGTGTCAATAGGTTTGTCAGGACGTTCCAACAAACACGGATCAGCCCCGTACGGCGCCGACGGCACGCCGAACCGCCGCAGCCGTCCACAGACGCCGGCCACCCAGGGCTTGCATCGCGCGCCCAACTTCCGCGCGTTGCCTCTACTTTAAAGGCCACTCGCCGCCAACTCGCAGCGATACAAAGGAGCCTGCTTTATTCATTGACAGCAAAAAAGAACCTCTCTAAGTTTCCGGCCATGCGCTCGGCCCCCTCTTCCCAAGCGGCCCCGGACATGACGCCGGCCGCTTCCCTCGTCTTCACCACGCTGCTCTCCCACGGCCCGCTCACTCGCGCCGAGGTGGGACGGCGGACCCAGCTCTCTCCGGCCGCCGTCACCAAGGCGGTCCGTCCGCTGATGGAGCTCGGCTATCTGGTCGAAGGCGTGGACGAAGGGGCGCGGCCCGCGGTCGGGCGTCCGGCCAGCCTGGTGTGGGTGGACGGAGGGAGGGCGCTGTTCATCGGGATCAAGGTGACGGGCGACGAGGTCATCGCCGTACTGGCCGACCTGTGTTGCCGTATCCGGCTGTCCCGGCACGTCCGGCTCACGGGACGCGAGCCGGAGGCCGTGCTGCCCGTCATCACCGCGCTGGTACAGGAGTTGCTCACGGAGGCAGACGGATTCGGTGTGCAGGTGCGGGGCCTGGGCATCGCGATCTCGGGGGACGTGGACCGCGCGGACGGGGTGGTCCGCTACTCGCCCTTCCTGGAGTGGCGGGACGTGCCCCTGGCCGAGATCGCCGGGATGGCGACGGGGCTGCCGGTCACGGTCGACAACGACGTGCGGGCGCTCACGGTCGCCGAGCACTGGTTCGGGGCCGGGGTCGGTCTCTCGGACTTCGCCGTGGTGACCGTGGGCGCCGGCATCGGATGTGGCCTGGTGGTGCACGGGCAGGTGGTCTCGGGCGCGCACGGCGTGGCCGGCGAGATCGGGCATCTGTCACTCGACCCGCTCGGGCCGCTCTGCCACTGCGGCAACCGCGGCTGTGTCGAGGCGATCGCGGCGGATCCGGCGATACTCCGCGCGGTGCGCGCGGCCACGGGCAAGCAGGTGACCGATGCGGCCGAGGCGCTGGAACTGGCCCACGGCGAAGACCCCGGTGTCAGAGAGGTCTACGCACGAGCCGGCGAAGCCATCGGCAAGGCCATCGGTTTCCTGGTGAACATCCTCGGTCCCCAGCGGGTGGTCATCTCCGGCGAGGGTCTGGCCGCCTACGACCTGGTCGCCGAGGGCATCCGGGACGCGTTCGCCGCGTCCGCCTTCGGCACCGCCGCACAGTGCGACCTGGTGACACGCCCCCTGCCCTTCGAGGAGTGGGCACGCGGGGCCGCGGCCACCGCCATCCAGTCCTTCATGGGATCGGGCATGTGAGAGCGGGAAGGAGCAGCGATGACGCCGCAGAGCCGCGGCCCCCACCAACGACCTCATCCCGGCAGGGGCTTTTCCTGACCGCGATCCCCACGCTCCTGACGCGCTGCACCCCGCAGCGCCGGTTCATCAGCGGGCTCCCCATCGGCTCGGGCAGCCGCCGGACCGATGTCTCCCCGAACGGCCGGCCGATCTCCTCGGCCCGGCTCCGGACCTGTTGACAGGCCCTCGTCCGACCAGCAGCACGCCCGTCCCCCACCGGGTGCCACCGCACGTACCCCCTTACCTCACCTCAGGAGGCGACCCATGCGGTCATCCCCGTACCGAGTCCTGCGCGGAGCCCTCTCCGGCTTCCCGCGCCGCACCCTCAGAGCCACGCTGGTCCTGGCCGTCACGGCTGGACTCGCCACGGTGGTCCCGGCCGTCGCCACCCAGGCCGCCGCCTCCGGCTCCGCCGGCGCGGCCGCCACCTCGGCGGCGACCACCGGCGACGCCGCCTCCGGACTTGCGGCCAAGCCGTACATGGGCTGGTCCAGTTGGAGCATGCAGTCCTCCCAGTACCCGGGCCTGAACCCGGACGGCAACTACAGCTACCTCACCGAGGCGAACGTCCTGAAGCAGACGGACGCCCTGGCCGCCACCCTGAAGAAGTACGGCTACGACCATGTCAACATCGACGCCGGCTGGTGGATGGACAAGAACTGGACGTCCGAGTTCGACCAGTACGGCCGGCAGACACCCGACCCGGTCCGGTTCCCCGACGGCATGAAGTCGGTCGCCGACCACATCCACTCCAAGGGTCTCAAGGCAGGTATCTATCTGCCCGTCGGCCTGGAGAAGGGTGCGTACGGCGACGGCAAGGTGCCGATATGGAACGCCCCGGGCTGCACCACGGCGGACATCGTCTACCCCGATCTGCGCACCACCAACGGCTGGGACAGCGCCTACAAGCTCGACTTCGACAACCCGTGCGCGCAGAAGTACATCGACTCGCAGGCGCAGATGCTCGCGGAGTGGGGCTACGACTTCCTCAAACTGGATGGCGTGGGACCCGGCTCGTTCAAGTCCGGTGACAACTACAACAACGTCCCCGACGTGGCCGCCTGGCACCAGGCCATCGCCGACACCGGGCGCCCGATCCATCTGGAGCTGTCCTGGTCGCTCGACATCGGCCACGCCGCCGACTGGAAGAAGTACTCCAACGGCTGGCGCATCGACACCGACGTGGAGTGCTACTGCAACACCCTGGTCACCTGGGAGAACTCGGTCAACGACCGGTGGAACGACGCTCCCGCGTGGAGCCACAAGGCAGGCCCGGGCGGCTGGAACGACCTCGACGCGATCGACGTCGGCAACGGCGCGATGGACGGTCTGACCAACGCCGAGCGGCAGAGCTACATGACCCTGTGGGCCATCAACAAGTCGCCGCTGTTCACCGGTGACGACCTCACCAAGCTGGACAGCTACGGCCTCTCCCTGCTGACCAACGAGGAAGTCATCGCCGTCGACCAGAACGACTCCCCCGTGGCGCGCCCCGTCACGCCGCTGGGCGACCAGCAGGTGTGGGCAACGGAGAACCCCAACGGCACATACAACGTCGCCCTGTTCAACCTCGGCGGCTCGTCGGCCTCCGTCACCGCCGACTGGGCGTCCTTCGGCTTCACCGGCGCGGCCTCCGTGCGCGACCTGTGGAACCACCAGAACCTCGGCACGTACAAGAACAAGATCACCGCGACGCTGCCCGCGCACGGCTCACGGCTGTTCACCGTCAAGCCCGCCGGCACCCCGCTGGCCACCACCCGCTACGAGGCCGAGTCCGCGAACAACACCCTCACCGGCAACGCCTCCGTCGCCGGATGCGACTCCTGTTCCGGCGGCAAGAAGATCGGCAACCTGTATCTCGACAGCAAGCTGCAGTTCAACGACATCACGGTGAAGAAGGACGGCATCTACACCGTCAACGTCGCCTATGTCAGCGGTGACCCCCGCTCGGTCACCGTCTACTCCAACAGCGGCCATGGCACCAGCCTGAGGTTCCCCTCCACGGGCGACTGGGGCACGGTCGACACCGTCAGCGTCCAGTTGGCGCTGAAGGCGGGCTCCAACACCATCACGTTCGACAGCGGCTGGGACTACTCCCCCGACATCGACAGGATCGACGTGCCCAAGTCCGCCTGACCCCTCGCGCCGAGCCCGGGGGCGTGACGCCCCCGGGCCCTGCCAGGCCGCCATCCGGTTCCGCAGCGCCCGGGCATGCCCACGCCCGACCGCCCGTACTTCCCCCGCATGCGCCGTTCCCCTGACCTGGAGTGCACAACGTGGACACCGAGCACACCGAATCGCGCGACAACCACCCGAGCCGCAGGGGCTTTCTCGCTCTCGCCGCCACCGCCGGCGCGGCCGCCGCCCTCGGCGGTCTGCCTGCCTTCACCGCCTCGGCGGCCCCCGCCCGCCCCACCTCCTCGCCCCTGCTGTCCGCGGCCGCCGCCGCGAAGAACCAGCTGTGGTGGCAGGCTCCCGCCTCCGCCAACTCCATGATCCGGCAGGGCCTGCCGGTGGGGAACGGGCGCCTCGGAGCGCTCGCGGGCAACGACCCCGCCGGCGAACTGCTGACGATCACCGACGCCACCCTGTGGACCGGCGGCCTCAACGACACCCTGCAGAGCGACGGCCAATTCCCGTACGGCCGGGACGACTTCGGCTCCCTGACCCTGCTGGCCGAGCTCACCGTCGACATCCCCGGGCACGATCTGGGATCGGTCGACAACTACCGCCGCTCCCTCGACCTGGCCCAGGGCCTCGTCAGTGCCTCCTACGACCTGTCCGGCGTCACCTACCAGCGGCAGATCTTCGCCAGCCGCCCCGACGACGTCATCGTCGTGTACTTCTCGCAGCAGGGCGGCGGCACCTACACTGGTACCGTGACCCTCGCCGGCACGCACGGCGAGACCACCACGGCCGACAGCGCGGGGCACTACGCCTCGTTCGGCGCCTCCCTCGCCAACGGGCTGAAGTACGGTGCCGCCGTCACGGCCCGCAGCAGCAGCGGCACGATCGCCGTCGACGGCGGGTCGATCTCCTTCCGCGGGTGCAAGGACCTCACCGTCGTGGTCAGCGGCGGCACCAACTACGCACCCGACGCGGCCGCCGGGTTCCGCGACCCGTCCCTGGAACCGGAGCGCCTGGCGCGGACCAAGGTCCAGGGGGCGGCCGGCCACTCCGCGAGCACCCTGCTGCACACCCATGTCGCCGACTTCCGTCCGGTCTTCGAGCAGCTGGACATCAACCTCGGCACGTCGTCGGCCGCACAGCGCGGGCTGGACACCTGGCAGCGGGTGCAGGCCCGCTATCGGGACGACGTCCCCGACCCCGAACTCGAGGCCGCCTACCTGCAGTTCGGCCGCTACCTGATGATCTCCGGATCGCGGGGCACCCTGCCGATGGGCCTGCAGGGTCCGTGGCTGGACGGCAACGACCCGGACTGGATGGGCGACTACCACACCGACATCAACATTCAGATGAACTACTGGATGGCCGACCGCGCCGGCCTGTCGGGCTGCTTCGACGCCTTCGCGGACTACTGCCTCGCGCAGCTGCCCTGCTGGACGGAGGTCACGCAGCGACTGTTCAACAGCACGACCAACAGATACCGCAACTCTAGCGGCAAGCTCGCCGGTTGGACCCTGGCCATCTCCACCAACCCCTACGGCGGCGGCGGCTGGTGGTGGCATCCAGCCGGCAACGCCTGGCTCTGCCAGAGCCTGTTCGAGCACTACGAGTACACCCAGGACCGCGCCTACCTGCAGAAGATCTATCCCCTGCTCAAGGGCGCCGTGGAGTTCTGGGAGGCCCGTCTCGTCACCACGACCGTCACCGACACCTCCGGAGCCTCGCGCGAGGTCCTCATCGCCGACAGCGACTGGTCGCCCGAACAGGGGCCGTTGGACGCCAAGGGCATCACCTACGCCCAGGAACTGGTGTGGAACCTTTTCGGCAACTACCACACCGCGACCCAGGTGCTCGCCAGGGACACCTCCTACAGCACGACCGTCGACGCTCTGCGCGAACGCCTGTACCTGCCCGTGGTCAGCCCCAAGACCGGCTGGCTGGAGGAGTGGATGTCCCCCGACAACCTCGGCGAGACCACACACCGGCACCTCTCCCCGCTCGTCGGTCTCTTCCCCGGCGACCGGATCCGCCCGGACGACTCCACACCGAAGGACATCCTCGCCGGCGCGACGGCCCTGCTGACCGCCCGCGGCATGAACAGCTACGGCTGGTCCAACGCCTGGCGCAGCCTGTGCTGGTCCCGGCTGAAGAACGCGAAGAACGCCTACCAACTCGTCGTCAACAACCTGAAGCCGTCGGTGAACGGCAGCAACGGCACCGCGCCGAACCTCTTCGACATCATGGACATGGGGCAGGGCCGCGGCATCTTCCAGATCGACGCCAACTTCGGCACCCCCTCCGCGATGATCGAGATGCTCGTCTACTCGCGACCGGGTCACGTCGAGTTGCTGCCCGCGCTGCCGGCCGCCTGGGTGGCGTCCGGCTCGGTGTCCGGCGTCGGAGTCCGCGGCGGCTTCGTGGCCGACCTCGGCTGGAAGAACGGCAAGGTCACACAGGTGACGCTGCGGAGCGTCGGCGGCCGTGACACGACCGTGTCCGCGGGCGGCACCTCGCGAAGGATCAGTCTCAAGCCCGGTGAGTCCGTCACGCTGGGCAACTTCGGCTGACGGTGCGGACCACGAGAAGAGTGGAGAGATCGACGATGTCCCCGGAAAAGAGAAGCACGACGGCAGGTCGCCGACCGCGCCGCAGAACCCTGCTGGCCGTGTTCGGCGCCCTGACCGGCTTGACCCTGACGGCAGTTCCGCTGAGCACCGCGCATGTGGCAAGCGCCGCCACGCCCTTGGCGCAGAGCAAGGGCACCCGGGTCAGCGCCTGGTCGCCCAGCATGACGACCGGCGGCCCGTCCTTCACCGACCAGACGATCCGGATGGTGGTGCACAGCAGCGTCTCGGGCTCGGGCGCCCGCATCACCCTGTCCAACCGGTACAGCACCACCCCGCTCGATGTCGGCGCCGTGGACGTGGCCGTCCAGGAGAGCGGCGGCGAGGCGACGCGCGGCACCACGCGGAACATCACCTTCGGCGGATCCCGCCACGTCACGATCCCCGCCGGTGAGGAGGCCGTCAGCGACGTCGTCCCGATCTCGGTCAGCGCCGGGGAGAACCTGCTCGTCAGCCTCTACGTGCCCGGTACGACGGGGATGTCGACCTGGCACTCCGACGCGTTCGACACCACCTACCTCGCCTCCGGCAACCACACCGGTGACGACGGTGCCGCCGCGTTCGGCACCACCACGACCTCCTGGTACTACTTGGCAGGGCTGGACGTCGTGTCAGCGACCGCGCGGGGCACCGTCGTCGCCTTCGGTGACTCCATCACGGACGGCTACCACTCCTCGACCGGCACCTACAGCCGGTGGCCCGACTTCCTCGGGCGCCGGCTGGGCGCCGGACCGGGTCCGCAGAAGCTGAGCGTCGTCGACGCCGGCATAGGCGGCAACCGGGTCCTCACGGACGTCCCCAACCTGTGGCAGGGGGTCAGCGCCCTGAAGCGGTTCGGGCATGACGCCCTCGGCCAGCCCGGCGTCAAGGACGTGATCCTCTTCGAGGGCATCAACGACATCGGCAACAACGCCGGCCCCGACGGCCGCCCGCTGACCGCCGAGGACCTCGTCAACGGCTACCGCACCCTGATCGACGAGGCACATGCCTCCCACGTCGGCGTCATCGGCGCGACTCTCATGCCGGACGAGGGCAACGGGTACTACACGCCTGCCGCCGAGTCGATCCGCCAGAGCGTCAACCAGTGGATCCGCACCAGCGGAGCCTTCGACGGCGTCATCGACTTCGACCGGACCATGCGTGACCCCACGAACCCGGCCGCCCTCAACCCGGCCTACGACGCGGGCGACCACATCCATCCCAACGACGAGGGCATGAAGGCCATGGCCGACGCGATAGACCTGCGGCTCCTGCGCACCTGACGCCCACCGCCGGGTGCGCGGTCCAGGAGAGTCACCGACGCCGTGACACCCCCAGTTCGATGAGATGGCGCTTGGTCACCCGGCCGCCGTACCGCCGGTCGATCAGTGCCGAGATGCACTGCAACAGCCCGCTTCTGGCGGCTTCGGGAAGAGCCCGGTGGCCGGAGTAGGTCCGCAGCAGTCGGAGATAGTCCGCCGTGGTGTAGGTGAGGTCCTGCTCGTAGCGGCGGAAGACGGTGGAACCGAACCGGCCGCTGCGGGCCACCTCCTCGGCATGGTCCGAGCCGTCGATGTCGGCGGCCGCGGGAGGCCGCAGCCCGGGCGGCGTCTCGGGGTCGAAGCGCTCGTAGCAGCGCTGGACCTCCGCGAAGAACTCCTCGGTCCCGCCCCGCACATGCTGGGTGCGCACCACGGCGAGCGCGCCACCCGGGCGGAGCGCGTCAGCCGCTTTGGCGACCCGCACCGCCGGGTCGATCCAGTGGACCGCCGTGGCCGAGACGACCGCGTCGAACGGCTCGTCAGGCAGCGGCCACGTCTCGAACTCCGCCGTCACCACCTCCACCGTCCCGGCCCCGGCCGCGTTGCGGCGGGCGAGCGCGGCCATGCTCGGCCCCGCCTCGACGGCCGTGATCCGACAGCCCCGCCGAGCCAGCGGCACGGTCGCCTGGCCTGTTCCGCAGCCCACCTCCAGTACCCGGCTGCCGGGGCGGGCACCCGCGAGTTCCGCCAGGTCGTCGTACAGCTCCGGCGGATATCCCGGCCTGGCCCGGTCGTACAGCTCCGCGTCTTCGTCGAATGTCCGGCTCAGGCGCACCCGCCGGGACTCCTCGGGCCTGTTGTCGCGTCGTGCGTGCGTGATGTCGTCGGCCACGCGGAGCAGAGTAGCGAGGAGGCTCACCGGCCGGCACGAACCGCGCGCGAGGAACGGACGGGGCGCGTCCTCGTAGCCTCATGCACCTGTATGGGCGAGGGCCGGTCAGTCGGGGACGGGTCCGGCGCCCTCGCGCACCACGCGGACCTCGCTGCCGTCGAGGGTGGCGAGCACCTCGGCGCAGATGGCCAGTGCCGTCTCGGCCGGGGTGCGGGCGCCCAGGTCGAGGCCGATGGGGCCGTGGATGCGCCCGAGGAGTCCCTCGTCGAGGCCGGCCTCGGCGAGATCCGCGGCACGGCGGGCCTGGGTGTGGCGTGAGCCCAGGGCGCCGACGTAGGGAATGCCGGCGTTCAGCGCGGCGGACAGGACGGGGACGTCGACGTCCGGTTCATGGCTGAGGACGATCAAGCAGGCGGCGGCCGGACGTTGGGCGAGCAGCCGGGCGGCGTCCTCGGCGGCGGACTCCACCGTTGCCTCCCAGTCCAGCAGGTGGGCCTGCGCGGCGAGCAGCTCGGCGAGTTCGCCTCCTCCCACGATGACCAGATGGGGTACGGCGGGGAACGTCTCGATGAGGACGAGTCCGTCGTCCGTGGAGCGGATGTCCCGGCCGGCCCGGCGGCGGCCGAGCAGTTCCCGAGCGCGTTCGACGGCCTCGGACGGCCCGTCACCACCCTCCGGCGCGGATGTCGCGACGGCGCTGGTGCCCCGGGTCCGCCCGGCGTCCAGCCGGGTGATCAGCGCGGCGTCGGCACCCTCCGCCAGCAGGTCCCACCAGCGGGCGGGAACCGTGTCGAGGGACTGCAGCAGCACTTCGGCCTGGCCGCCGCAGGTCAGGCCCGCCCGCTTCACCTCGTCGTCGTGGACGGAGACTTCGCGCACGCCCGCGGTGTGATCCGCGGGCAGGGCAGCGGCCTCCGCCGCCAGGTACGCGTCGAAGGCACCGCGGTACAGCGTGCCGTGACAGTGACCGGCCTCGTCGATCAGGAGGGCGTCGGCGGGGCGCCGGGGACCGAAGCCCCGCTCGGTGAGGGGGCGGGCGAGGACGCCCGTACGTCCCTGAGCCGCCCACTGCCGTGCCGTCTCGGCCAGTTCACGCATGATCGCGGCCCTCCTCGTGGTGGGGTCGGCACCGGGAACCGTATGGACAGCGCCGGCACCGTGACCGGAATTCTCGCATGATCACGAATCTCGGCGCCGCACCCGCCGCGAGAGCGGGGCGACGAGGACTGCGGCTGCGTGCTCGGCGATGCGGTCCTGTACCACCGACGGGAAGCCGGGGTCGGGCGGGCTGCACAGCACCGGCGCCCGCAGACGTCGAGAAGGTCGTCACCACGGTCATCGCGTACGCCCTGACGTAGCGGATCCGGTTCCTCGAGGCGGCGAAACCCTTCGGCCGTCACGGTGCGTCCCCGTCCCAGTCGAAGTGGCGGGGGTCGCCGGGGCGTGGAACGTACACCGCCCGGCCGTCGGCACCGAACTGCCCCAACTCGGTGGGGAGCGCCGCGCCGGTGCCGATCTCGGCCTGCGTCCAGCCGGTTATGTCGAGCAGGAGCCCGTCCAGCGGCCCGCCGACCAGTTCGGCGTACCGGCGTCCCGGCCGCGGGCCCGGATGGTCGTGGTCCTGACCATAGACCCGGCCGCGCAGCAGTTGTTCATCGTTCCTGTCCATAAGGCCAGCCTCGCAGCCACCACTGACATCGCCGCGGGCCGAACGCGGCGCGGGAACGGCCGCCTCGGTCGGACTGCTGCACGATGACGCACAGCTTCCTCTGACCGGTGCGGCGATGATGTGGGGATGCTCTACGAAGATCTCAGCGAGTACGACTACCTGGACGACGACTCGTTCACCGACAGGGAGTCGGGCTTCTACGGGCTCTGGTACCGCCCGACCTACATCCGACTGAACATCGGCTGGCTGGAAGCGGGCACGCCGTACCCGACGGGAACCGTCTCCACGGCGTTCGTGGAGAAGCTGAAAGCCGTTCAGAAGGTCCAGTGGATGAACGACTGCCTGGGCGTGCACGAGTGCGACCTGTGTCCTGAGGGAGAGGCCCCGGAGGGCAACGGGGAGATACGGATCCCGGGCGAGCCCGGCATCGCCTACGCCGCCCCGTTCCTCATCTCCCACTACGTCACCGCCCACGGCTACCGGCCGCCGCAGGTCTTCGTCGATGCCGTCCTCGCCGTCGACCTCGAAGCATGGGCCACCGCACGATGGCCCGACGTGCCCTTTCCGTGGGTTCCGGAGGACGCCGAACGCGTGGTGGAGTAGGGGGACAGCCGGTGGCGGGCACAATGCCGGCGTGGATACGCGTCACCTGATCATCGTCGCCCTGGACTGCGACACCCGGGCCTCCGCCGAGCGCATCGTCGATCAGCTGGGCGACGAGTGCCGTTTTTACAAGGTCGGCCTGGAACTGCTCACCGTGGCCGGCCCCGACTTCGTCGAGCACCTTGTCGCGCAGGGCAAGGAGGTCTTCCTAGACCTCAAGCTCTTCGAGATCCCCAACTCGGTCGCCGGAGCGGTCCGTGCCGCGGGCTCGTTGGGCGTCTCCATGGTGACGGTGCACGGCATGGGCGGCCTGGGCGTCATGGCTGCCGCTGTCGACGCCGCCCGCGCCTTCCCCGGACTGCGGATTCTCGCGCTGACCGTGGTCACCAGCATGACGGACGAGGACCTCGCGGACATCGGGATCGCGGGCTCGACCGAGGAGCAGGTACTCAGACTGGCCCGGCTGGCGGGGAAGGCCGGCTGTCACGGTCTGATCGCCTCGCCTCGGGACGTCGCGGCCCTGCGGAACGCGCTGGGGCCCCATCCCCTGATCGTCACTCCGGGAGTCGCCCTGCCCGGTGACTCTCCGGCCGAGCACGCTCGCCCCGGAACGCCACGCGCCGCCATCGCCGCCGGCGCCTCGCACGTCGTCGTGGGGCGGACGGTCACACGGGCCGCGGACCCGGCGGCGGCATTCCGTCTCGTCCGCAGCAGCCTCGTGGAGTGAGCAACAAACCGCCGGGCACGGCATTCTGCTGTGGGCCGAGGTTGTCGCGTCTCGGACGGCGGGTGGGGCAGCATCGTCGCATGCAGCCGGTCTTCGTTCTCGTGCACAGTCCGTCCGTGGGCCCCTCGACCTGGCATCCAGTGGCCGAACACCTGAGGGCGGAGGGATACCAGGTACGGGTGCCGTCTCTGCTGCACATCGGCGCCGGCCCCCCGCCCTTCTGGCCCCGTATCGTCGACGCGGTCCGCGACGACCTCCAGCAGGTCCCGGCCGACAGCCCCGTGACCTTGGTGGTCCACAGCAACGCAGGCTTGTTCCTGCCCACCGTCCGCTGCGGACTCGACCATCCGGTCACCGCCTCGGTCTTCGTCGACGCCGCGCTGCCGGCGCGCACCGGAGCCACTCCCGTCGCCTCGCCCGAGATGCTGGACTTCCTCCGCCCGCTGGCCGTGAACGGCAGGCTGCCGCGCTGGACCGACTGGTGGGACGAGGCGGACGTCGCACCCATGTTCCCGGACCCGGCGATGCGGCGGACGGTCGTGGACGAGCAGCCCACCCTGCCACTCTCCTATTACGAGCAGCGCGTCCCGGTCCCCGACGGCTGGGACGACCACCCCTGTTCCTACCTGCTGTTCGGTCCGCCGTACGAGGACCTGGCCGCCGAGGCGGGCGAACGCGGCTGGCGCGTGGCACACCTGCCCGGCGCGCACCTCCACCAGGTCGTCGATCCCGCCGGCACGAGCCGCTGCCTCCTCGAACTCGCCGGTACCGCTTGATCCACCGCCGGCCGGACCGGCCACCGTGAACCAGCGAGCCGGTGCGGGTCGTGCCAAGCTGGGAATCCGGTCGACGGTCACGCGCGGCGGAATCCCGGCCACGGGGCCGGTGCCCGGTTGCCGGGGCCGCGTCGACGCTGGGAACGGTGAGTAGGGATGAGCCCGAGCTCCGCGAACGGCCCGGATCCCGGGCCGACCGGTGCCGGCAACGGGCCTGCCGTCTCCCGCCGGGAGTTCGACGCGCTCTTCGAGGCGGTCCGCACATGGGGCCGCTGGACCCCGGCCGACCGCGGTGCCTGGAACCGGGTGACCGCGGAGCATGTGCGGCGGGCCACGGCCGCGGTGCGGTCCGGGCGGGTCGTCCCTCTGGCGCTGCCCTGGAACACCCTGCCCGGCCCCGACAACCCCAGGCCCGCTCTGCACCACATGACCGATCTCGGTGACGTCCAGGGCCCGGAACCCTCCACGCACAAGGACTTCATCGCCGCCGACTACCACGGCAAGGCCGTCACCCACCTCGACGCCCTGTGCCATGTCGCCTACCGGGGTCGGCTCTACGACGGCCGGACGGCGAAGGACCTCGTCGGCGCGGCAGGTGCGCGTTTCGGAGCGGTGTCGGCGCTCGGCCCCCTCGTCACGAGGGGAGTTCTCCTCGACCTCCCGGCCGTCCTGGGGATCCGCTGGCTGAAGCCGGGACAGGCGGTGCACGCAAAGGACGTCCTCGCCGCGGAGAAGGCGCTCGGCCTGAGGATCGGCGAGGGCGACGCGGTGCTGTTGCGCTCCGGGAACGTCCGCCGCCGCGGGGAGCTCGGTGCCTGGGACTCCGACTCGGCGAGCGCGGGCTTCCACGTGGACGCCGTACCGCTGCTGGCCGAGCGCGGCATCGCGCTGCTCGGCGGCGACGGCGACAGCGACGTACGGCCCTCCCCCGTCGACGGCGTGCACTCGCCCGTCCATGCCCTGGTCGTCGCCGCGATGGGGGCGCCGCTGCTGGACAACCTCGACCTGGAGGCGCTGGCGGCCGCGACGGCGGAGGCGGGACGGCATGAGTTCCTGCTCGTCGTGGCGCCGCTGAACGTCCCGGGCGGGACCGGCTCGCCCGTCAATCCGGTCGCCGTTCTGTGACTACGCGCAACCGATGTCCGTATTCTCACCTATGTCATATTGTTTTGGAGAAACGGACTCTTGCAGGCGCGAGTGAGGCGAAGCATGGTTCGGCTCGGCGGGACAGCGATATCGGCAGCGCGTGTGGCAGACGGCACGGGGCCCGCCCGTTCCCGTGAGCATTTCCTGGCGGGTGCGCCGGTCGAGGCCTGCGTGCGCACCTGCATCTCGAACTCGTGGCAGCGCTGCCGGGCGCTGGGGCTCTCGCCCGACCAGTCCAGCCCGCCCTTCCGGGCCGACTTCGAGCGTGATCCCCGTATCGTCCGGGCGGCCGTGCCGGTGCTCGACCGGCTGCAGACCTGGTTCGCCGGCAGCAAGATGAACATCTCCGTCGCCGATGCGAGCGGGACGGTCCTCCTGCGCCGCTTCGGAGAGGCGTCCCTCGCCAGAAGCCTTCCGGCGTTCCAGCGCGAGCCCGGATTCGTGTTCGCCGAGCAGTACGCCGGCACCAACGGAATCGGTCTCGCCCTGGCCGAGCGACAGCTCATCCATGTCTACGGCGCCGAGCACTTCGCCGAGCGGTCCCAGGGAAACGCCTGCCGCGCGCTTCCCGTCCGCGACCCGGTCAGCGGCCGCATCGAGGGCGTCCTGTGCCTCGGCTATCCACGCAGCGCCGAGGACCCGGCGCTCGCCACCGTGCTACGCAAAGCGGCCCGCGCCATCGAGAGGCGACTGCTGGCACAGAGTTCCGAACGTGAGCGCGCCCTGCTGCGGGCGTACCTGGGCACCAGGGCCGAAACCGCGGCCGCCCCGCACCACAGCGTCGGGGTCGGCGATCTGGCCCTCGGGCTGCATCCCCATGACCGGGCGATCCTCATGGAGAAGGCCGCCGAGCTGATCTCCTGCGCGCAGCTGGCCGCCGTACGCGTTCCCCTGTCCGACGGCCGGTGCGTGACACTGGTGAGCCATCCGATGAGTGCCACCGGGGTGGAGGGCTTCGCCATCGAGGCCATCCTGCCCGGCCCCTCACCGCACGAGCCCCTCATCGCACCGCGGTCGGCCGAGGAGCCACTGAGCCTCGCCGCCGAAGCCGCCGCCTCCGCCGTCCCGCCGCCGAAGGCCGCTCCCCGCGCCGCGGCGCCGCGCCTCGTGCCCGGCCGGGCCGACACGACCGGCGAAGACGCGGCAGGGGGCGGTCCCGGCGGCACGGCGCGCGGTCACCCCGGCTCCACGCCCCAGGCGAGAGGGCTCGTGCTGGTGGGCGAGCCGCACGTGGGGCGGTACGCCCTCGCCGCGCGCCGCCGCCTGGAGTTGCTGACCGACGCGAGCACCCGCATAGGCACCACCCTGGACGTGCGCCGTACCGCACAGGAACTCGCCGACACGGCGGTGCCGCGACTGGCCGACTACGTCACGATCGACCTGCCCGAGGCGGTGCTGAGGGGTGAAGAGGCCGCCGACCCCCTCACCAACCTGTGCCGGACGGTGGTCCACGGCATCCGCGACGACTGTCCGTTCCACCCGGTCGGCAAAAGCGTCGACTACGGCCCGACCACTCCGCAACTGCGCTGTCTGACCAGCGGCCGGGCGGTGCTGGAACCGGACCTGAAGACCGCCGCGGGCTGGCTCGCCCACGACCCCGAGCACACCAAGGCGCTGCTGGCCCACGTCCACTCCCTCATCGCGGTCCCCCTGGTCGCCCGCAGCGTCGTCCTGGGCGTGGCCGCCTTCTACCGCGGGCGGGATTCCGCGCCCTTCGGTGACGACGACCGTTCCCTCGCCCATGACCTCGCCACCCGCGCCGCCCTGTCCATCGACAACGCCCGGCGTTACACGCGCGAGCGCACCATGGTGCTGGCCCTGCAGCGCAGCCTGCTCCCGCAGGGTCAGCCCGACCAGGACGCCGTCGAGGTGGCGCACCGCTACCTGCCCGCGGAGTCCGACGTGGGCGGGGACTGGTACGACGTCGTCCCCCTCTCCGGCACCCGTGTCGGCCTCCTGGTGGGCGACGTCGTCGGCCACGGCATGCTCTCCGCCGCCACCATGGGCCGGCTGCGCACCGCCGCACGCAGCTTCGCCGAACTCGACTTCCCCCCGGACGAAGTCCTCACCCACCTCGACAACCTGGTGGGACGCCTCGACCGGGAGAACCCCGCCACAGGAGAACCGGGCATCATCGGCGCGACCTGCCTGTACGCCGTGTACGACCCGACCACACAGCTGTGCACCATGGCCCGCGCCGGTCATCCTCCCCCGGCCCTGGTCCGCCCCGACGGCACGGTGACCTTCCCCGACCTGCCCGCCGGGGCCCCGCTGGGCCTGGGTGGCCTGCCGTTCGAAGCCGCCGAGATCGACCTCCCCGAGGGCAGCGGGCTGGTGCTCTACACCGACGGACTCATCGAGGACCGCGACCGCGACGTCGACTTGGTCCTCGACCGGCTGCGCGGTGCCCTGGCCCATCCGGAACGGACACCCGAGGAGATCTGCGAGGCGGTCCTGGACACGGTGGCGCCGGCTCACCCCCGCGACGACATCGCCCTGCTCGTCGCCCGTACCCGCGCCCTGGACACGCACCGCATCGCCACCTGGGACCTGCCCGCCGACCCTTCCCTCGTCAGCGAGGTCCGCGCCGCGGCGCTTCGGCAGCTGGCCGACTGGGGACTCGAGGAGGCCTCCTTCGCCATGGAGCTGGTCCTGAGCGAGCTGGTCACCAACGCCATCCGCCATGGCGCCGGGCCCATCGGCGTACGTCTGCTGCGCGACCGCACCCTGATCTGCGAGGTCTCCGACACCAGCAACACCGCTCCGCACCTGCGCCGGGCAGCCACCACCGACGAGGGCGGCCGCGGACTGTTCCTCGTGGCCCAGCTGGCGCAGAGCTGGGGTACGCGCTACATCCGGCAGGGCAAGGTCATCTGGGCCGAATGGGAACTCGACGGCGCCGCAGGCCGCCGGCGTGACTGACCCGTTGGTGACACACAAGGCGGCAAATCCGGAATACCCGGATGTGCTCGACTAGCATCACTGGCGAAAGTCGGGAAGCCATCGCCATGCCGACCCCCGGAGATGTCCGTGCACGACCCTCCCGACACCTCTGCGAACGCGGGCAGGGCCTTTGAGGCCGACCCCCTGGTCCGCATCCGCGGGCTGGCCAAGCGGTTCGGCGGGACCCTCGCACTGGACGGGGTGGACCTCGACGTCCGAACCGGCAGCGTCCTCGCCCTGCTCGGCCCCAACGGAGCCGGGAAGTCCACGCTCATCAGGGTGCTGGCGGGCGTCCACCACGCCGACGCGGGCCGGATCACGGTGGACGGGCATCCGCTCGGCACTCGCGCCGCCTCCCGCAGCATGTCCTTCATCCACCAGGACCTCGGGCTCGTGGAGTGGATGACGATCGCCGAGAACTTCGCCCTGACCATCGGCTATGCGCGCCGCGCCGGACTGATCTCCTGGCAGCGGACCCGGGAGCAGTGCGCCGACGCCCTGGGAACCGTCGCCGGGCACCTCGATCCCGACACGCCGGTCGCCCGGCTCGGCCCCGCGGAACGCTCGCTGGTCGCCATCGGCCGCGCCCTGGCCGCCCGCGCGAAGCTCGTCGTCCTCGACGAGCCGACCGCCCGTCTTCCCGCCCCGGACTGCGCCCGGCTCTTCCGCGTCCTGCACGCCCTGCGCGACCTGGGGCACGGCATCCTCTACGTCACCCATCGCCTGGACGAGGTGTACAAGGTCGCGGACGCCTTCGCCGTCCTGCGCGACGGCCGGCTCGTCAGCCACGGCCGGCTCGCGGGCCACAGCCCCACCCGGCTGATGCACGACATCGTCGGCGAGGAACCGACCCGCCATCGCCCCGCCGCCGGCCCCGCGGGCGGCCCCGCCGTACTCATCCTCGACGGCGCACGGACCGTCGGCACGGGAGCGGTCAGCCTGGAGCTGAGGGCCGGGGAGGTCCTGGGCCTGGTCGGCCTCTCGGGCGCCGGGCACATGGACCTGGGCCGCGCTCTCGCGGGCGCCCGGCCCGTCCTCGGCGGGCGGGTGCTCCTCGGCGGCAGGCCCTACAGCCCTCGCACGGTCGCCGACGCCGTCGCTCGCGGCGTCGGCTTCGTGCCCAGTGACAGACAGCGGGAGGGCTGCGCCGCGGGGCTGACCGTACGCGAGAACCTCATGGCCAATCCCCGTGCGGGTGGTCCGCCCGCACCGCGCTGGATCGGTCCCCGCCGTGAACGCGCCCAGGCCGCGCAGCTGATCGAACGCCTCGCGGTGCAGCCCCGAGACTCCGAGGCCCCCCTCGCCACCCTGTCCGGCGGAAACCAGCAGAAGGTCCTGATCGGCCGGTGGCTGCGGGTGGACCTGCGTCTGCTGATCCTGGAGGAGCCGACCGCGAGCGTGGACATCGGAGCCAAGGCCGCGGTCTACCGCCTGCTCGACGAGGCGCTGGCCGCCGGCCTCGCGGTCCTGCTCGTCTCGACCGACTTCGAGGAGGTGGCGGACGTGTGCCGCCGCGCCCTGGTGTTCGTCCGCGGATCCGTGACGGCCGAGCTGAGCGGTGCGGGCCTCACGGTCGCGGGGCTGACCCGGGCAGCCTCGGCCCTGCCGGCCTCCGGCACCGCCACGGACTCATGACCTCCCCGCCGTCACCCGTCTCGGGCCACTCCCGGCCGCGCCGACGGGGCCCGGCCTGGCACCTCGTGAGCGCCTACGGCCTTCTGGTCCTCACCGCCCTGCTCTTCCTGGTCTTCTCCCTCACGCTGCCGCACACCTTTCCCACACGGGACACCGTCGACTCGATCCTGTCCAACCAGTCGATCCCGGCCGTCCTCGCGCTCGCCGCCATGGTCCCCATCGTGACCGGCTCGTTCGACCTCTCCCTCGGCTACGGCCTCGGCCTGGCGCACGTCATGGTGCTGCAACTCGTCGTCAACGACGGATGGCCCTGGCCCTGGGCCTGCCTCGTGGTGCTCGTCGGAGGGGCGGTCGTGGGCGTCCTCAACGGTGTCGTCGTCGAGTTCGGCCGGATCGACTCCTTCATCGCCACCCTCGGAACCGGCAGCATGCTGTACGCCGTGACCGGCTGGGTCACGGGCGGCGGCCGGATCGTCCCGGGCCCGCACGGTCTGCCGGCCGCCTTCACCGGCATCTACGACTCCGAGATCCTCGGCATCCCGCTGCCCGCCCTGTACGTGCTCGTCCTCGCCGTCGCCCTGTGGCTGGTGCTGGAGCGGCTGCCGCTGGGCCGGTACCTGTACGTCATCGGCTCCAATCGACGCGCCGCCGATCTGGCCGGCGTCCCGACCCGCCGGTACACCGTCTACGCGTTCGCCGCGTCGGGGCTGATCGTCGGCTGCGCGGGTGTACTGCTGGCGGCCCAGCAGGAGATCGGCAATCCCAGCGTCGGCCTCGACTATCTCCTGCCCGCCTTCGTCGGCGCCCTCCTCGGCTCGACCGCGATCAAGCCCGGCCGTCCCAACGCCCTGGGCACGGTCGTCGCCGTCGCCGTGCTCGCCGTGGGCCTCACCGGCATCGCACAGATGGGCGCGGACTTCTGGACGATCCCGCTGTTCTACGGCGGCACCCTGCTGCTCGCCGTCGGCCTGGCCGGCTACTCCGCCCGCAGACTGCGCACCGGGGCCGACGCGGCCCGCGACGCGGCGGCCGCGGCTCAGCCGCCACCGTCGGCACCCGGAGGTGGAACCGCCGGCATCGCTCCATGACCTGCACCAGGGCCGGACTCCGGCCCCCGGCCGCACCTTGACGCTCGCCCCTTCGCGAGGAGTTCCCGTGCACCGAAACCGCAAGGACGCCCCCCGCGCCGTCCCGGCCCGGTCCGTCGCGATCGCGTTGCTGGTCGCGGCAACCGCCTTCACCGGCTGCCAGCGCGGCTCGTCGAACGGCCCCACGGCGTCCACCGACGGCCCGGGCGGCTGCCCCTCGGCCCAGGCCGGCGCCCGGGCCGCCGTCGCACGAGCGGAGCAGACCGACACCGCCTGGAACGGCCCGACCAGCGGCCCGGCGGCGGTGTCCGGCAAGACGATCGTCTATGTCGCCCAGACCATGACCAACCCCGGAGTCGCAGGCATCGCGAACGGCGTACGGGACGCCGCGAGAGTCATCGGCTGGAACGTACGGGTGATCGACGGCGGCGGCAGCCCCGCCGGCATCCAGGCGGCCATGAGCGAGGCCGTGGCTCTCAGACCCTCGGGCATCGTCATCGGCGGCTTCGACCCCGGATCGACCTCACAGCAGGTCGCTCGGGCCAACGCCGCCGGCATCCCACTCGTCGGCTGGCACGCGGTCGCTTCCCCCGGCCCCAGCAGGCGGCCCGAGCTCTTCACCAACGTCACCACCCGGGTCGAGGACGTGGCCCGCACCAGCGCACAGTGGATCATCTCGCTCTCCAACGGCCGAGCCGGGGTCGTGCTCATCACCGACGCCTCGATCCCCTTCGCGAGGCAGAAGTCCGAGCTGATCAAGAAGGAACTCGCGACTTGTGCCGGCGTGCGGCTGCTCGCGTACGAGAACATCCCGATCCCGGACGCGAGCAGCCGCACCCCGCGTGAGATCTCCACCCTGCTCTCCCGCTTCCAGAGCAGGTGGACCTACTCCGTCGCCATCAACGACCTGTACTTCGCCGACGCCGCCCCCGCCTTCCGCGCGGCCGGCAAACAGGGGGCAGGCCCGCCTTTCAACATCGGTGCCGGCGACGGTGACCCGTCCGCCTTCCAGCGGATCAACAACAGGCAGTACCAGGCCGCCACCGTTCCCGAGCCGCTGTCGCAGCAGGGCTGGCAGATCGTCGACGAGTTCAACCGCGCCTTCTCCGCTCGCCCCGCCAGCGGCTACGTCGCCCCCGTCCACGTCTCGACCGCCGCCAACAGCGCCGGAGCCACGACCTGGGACCCGCCTGGCTACCGGGAGGCGTACCGCAGGATCTGGGGCGGATGAACCTCCCCCGGAGCCTTTCGGCACGCCGCCCCACTGCCGGCGTGGGTCAGTTGGGATTGTCACCGTTGGTGAGGGTCTCCCACGCCACGAACAGGTTGTTGGTGCCGGCCGGGCGGTTCTGCTCAGTCAGCGCCTGGGTGTTGGTCATGGCGATGCCCAGGCGGTTGTGCAGGGCGTTGTAGCCGACCTCGGTGATGGGACCGAGCCCTCGCTTGACGGATCCGCCGCACAACCAGCTCGGGACCGCGGCGCCGAGCTCGTACTTGGACTGGAAGCCGAGCGCCTGCCGCAGCCGTTCGCCGACGTCGGTGCCGTAGAGGTCCTGCCCCTGGATCCGGCTGGTCTCGGCGACGTGCGAGATGGCGGAGATGCCGTATCCGGTGTGCACGAAGTCGCGGCAGGTCTCCTGGGTGAGGCCGGTGACGAAGGTGGACTGGCCCTGCCAGTACGCGACGATCTTGTCCCGGGTGTTCAGGTTCTGGCTCGGCACGGTCTTGGGCAGGTCGCCGTCGGAGGAGAGGTAGACGTAGGCGGCCGTGCGGGTGCGGAAGCGTGCCATGGCCGAGTCGTAGGAGGCCTTGTCCTCCAGGAAGACCGAGATGCCGACCGCGGCCTCCGTCATCGTCAGTTCCCAGTTCCCGTTGGAATTGGAGCCGTTGATGACTTTGGGCAGGTAGACGTTGCGGAGCAGGGTGGCGAACCGGCCGGCGTCGGCCCAGGTGCCGGTGTAGGTGTACTTGATGAGTTCGGCGGCCTTGGCCCAGGAGGCTCCCGCCCAGGCGGTCTGCAGTGGCGCGTTGCTGTTGGTGTGGTCCGTGAGCGTGGCGGACCAGGCGTCCATGAGCTCGATCGCCTTTCTCGCGTACCGCTCGTCGCGGGTGACGTACCAGGCGAGCGCGTCGGTGTACGCCGCGATGGCGTCCTCACGTTCGTCCGTGCAGCCGTAGTTGGGGTTGGAGTACGGGCCGCACTCGACGACGGCGCGGGGTTTGGGGGTCCGGCCGAGGCTTGCGTACGGGCTCGCCATCATCTGGTCGTACGCCGCCTTCCACGGCTGAGCGCCGGCCAGGACCTTGCCGCGCGCGAAGTCGAGTTGGGCACGCGAGACGGTGACACCCGGGTGGACGAAGGCGGCAGGAGCGGCCTGCGCCCGCTGGGCGCCGGGCCAGGAGAGAAGTCCGGTGGTCAGCAGGGCGGCTGCTGCGGTGAGCGCGAGAGCGGAGCGACGTGGGGACTTGCGACGACGTGGAGCGTGTGTTCCCTGCATAGGACACGTCCTCATATGTGAATGAAATACGCTCCCTTGAATGAAGCGCTGCCCGATGACCATAGGTACGGACCAATAGACCGTCAAGCGCCCGAGAAACATGCGGAGTTGGCTACGGTGCAGGTGGATCCTCGGAACGCGGACGGACACGCCCGAACCGGGATCACCCGGTGCGATACGCACATACCGGACTACGGTATGTCTTCGTGCGAGCTGGTCCGGTCATCCCCCGAGGCAGCCGCTCCGTGCCGCGGGCCGGAGCGGTGCTCGTCGTGTTGCTGGCCGCGCTTCTGCATGTGCTCGGCTGCTCGCACGGTCCGGCGGCGGCCGAGACCCCGCGCATCGACGCTTTGGCGCAGGCGGCGCCCGTCAGCTGCGAACAGCCGGGTGACAGGCGTCAGGAGACCACGGCAGGACAGAGCACACCCGCGCACGACGACGATGCCCACTGCTGCGCCATGGACGAGCCGACCGTACAGCCGCCGCGCCACCCCGGTCCGACCGGACCGCCCCTCCCTGACGTCCTGCCGTCCGAGCCCGCCGGGCCCGCACCGGCCATCACACCGTCGGCACATCGCCACTCCCCCACCGTCCCTGCCGCGTTCTCCGGGACAGGCGCAGGCCTCTCTAAGAGTCATCACGTAATGAGGTGATGCCCACCCGATGTCCGTGCGGGGCCAGCAGGCCGGGGTGGCGTGCTTGCTCCGTTCGGCCGGCTGTTC